>URVA01000001.1 GCA_900551155.1 uncultured Eggerthella sp.
GGGGAAACATTTTCTATAGGGATGCGATCATGTAAGACCTTAGTTTCATGGTCGAACAGCACCGTTGACACAACTGCCTGGCCGTCTGCTTCTTGGTGAGCTTTAAGGGTAGCGTTGAATCCTCCTATAGTGTCGCTTTCAAGGCCACTCATAGAACCACTGCGATCAACAATAAATACCAACTCAGTTAAATCCTTTTTCATGATGACTCCTCCTGCTTCTGCTTTGTTTGTTTACAGGAAGAAGAATACGTGGAACAGAGGTTTAGTAGGTCAACTGGCAGTTGACATTAGCGGGGGAGGATTCTGGCGAATAATAGAAGCGAACTGCGATAATCACAAAAGAGGCTGATCAAAAGCGTAGAGTGCTGCATTAACTTCGAAAATATCGAATTGATTATTCATTATGAAATACTCAACAATAACGTCTGCCTTGCTGCTATGGGAAAGTGCATATCCAGCACGGCGGAGTAAGTCTTCCGTAGCATCCAAATCAAGCTCAAGGGCGATGGCAAGAGCAAGCACTGTTTTCTTTGTTGGCTTATAAAGCGCATCACTGCGAATTTTGCTAAAGAGCTGGCGACTCATGTTTGCTCGTTTGTAAACTTGCGCGTCGGTCATGCCTTTGGCATCAATAAGGGCAAGTAAGGTAGTAGAAAAAGAGGCATCTAATGAATCTAAGAGTTCGGAGAGGCAAGAGGGTTGACCAAGTGTTTTGGCGGCGAGTGCTTCTGCGTAAAGAGCTTCGTCATCAGTTCCGTTTTTATCGTATGCAGCGTGTTCCGAGGTTTCTTCTTCGGCTTCTTTGTGCGGCGAACTCAGTGATGGCATCATGGTCGCTGAAGGAAAAGCGGATAGTGTGCCATAGGCTGCGCCCGCAGCGGTAAAGAAAGTGTCGTCAAAAGCTTCAGCGCTGCGCGTTCGCTGGCGGGTATCGGTATGTTTACCTACATACACATCGTCTATATATTCTTTGATGCAGCTATACACCTTAAGACCAGCTTGCAGTGCGTTGCGATTGAACAACACCAAACGAATTTCAGCATCATGCGATTCGAGATAATCATGTATGGCATTTTGCGCTACGGAAAGAGAAATATCTGCAGGGAATCCGTATATTCCTGCAGACAATAATGGCAAAGCGATAGAAGAGGCATTGTTTTCTGCGGCAAGAGAAAGGGCAGCATCGTAGGCACTACGAAGCAAAGCTACTTCATTATGTGTTCCACCTTGCCAAATAGGGCCTACTGCATGGATGATTATTCGAGCGGGAAAATTGAAGGCAGGAGTTACAACAGCACTCCCCGTGGGACAGTGGCCTATTGCATTGCATGCTTCTTGTACGTTTGTAAATCCTGCAACCTGCGCAACAGCTTCGCCAGCACCACCAGTAATGTGTAAATCTTCATTTGCGGCAACAACAATGGCATCGGCTGACACGGAGGCTAAGTCATTGCGTTCTATCGTGAAAGGCATACTTCTGTCCTTTTAGTTCAGTGAAAGCTGTATTGGTGTTATGCAGTGCGCCAAGTACTGTGCTTTGTGCGACGCTTAGAAAGGCGATGCGTACAAAGCTTTCTTTCGCGCTATACTTCTTTAGTTACCTAAAAAATACTGCACGTAAGCTTTTTATGCTGTGCAACAAAGGTAACAGCTTTTACGCAAAGGATACTAGCTTTTCAGGAAGAACTTTCAGAAAGAAGGAACTTTCGTGCAAGATTTACCAAACGGTTTTACAGGCTTTGCAAATCGTCCTAAGAATTCAGTGGCAAATTATCGTAGTGCTTCTGAGGCTGCTCGTTCAACGGATCATCAGTCGAATCTTTTTACGGGAAGCGCATTTAAGGACTCTTCAAGTCAAAAGAATTCGTACTCTTTTGGATCAGAGGTACTGAGTTCAATGGAGGCATCTCGCGGTGCAGGTTTTTCTGAAGGTCCTACCGAAGAAGAACTTGCAGCAATTAATGATCGAGATCGTCGTTGGGCTTGGGTGGAAGTCGACCGCAGCGCTATTCAGTACAACGTCATGCAGACTAAGCATCTTATACCTAACAGCTGTCGTTTGATGGCAGTGGTAAAAGCCGATGCTTACGGACACGGAGCAGTAGAGGTTGCAAAAGCTGCTTGTAGTGCAGGTGCAAGCTATTTAGGTGTTGCTACGGTCAATGAAGCAATTGAGCTGCGTGAAGCGGGTTTGCGCGAACCTATTCTCATTTTGGCAGAACCTCCTGCTGAAGCTATTCCGCTTTTGCTGCACTACAACATAAGGCCTTCGGTGTATACGTCTGAATTTGCGATTGCTTATGGAGAAGCAGCAGATGCTCGAGGATTAAAAGCTCCTTATCATCTGGCAATTAATTCAGGCATGAATCGTATTGGTGTGCGATTCAGTAATGTTGTCGAGTTCTTGTCTCAAATTAGCTTCCATCGCGCCTTGGAGCTTGAAGGATGCTTTACCCATTTTGCTACGGCAGATGCACCTGAGACGCTCGATTTCCAGATCCAAATTAATCATTTTGTTGAGGCGATGCGTGCGGTAGAAGCGGCAGGTATCAATCCAGGTATTGTTCACTGCGATAATTCTGCAGCTACTTATCGCTTCCCTAAAACGAACTTCGACATGGTGCGCTTAGGTATTGCGATGTATGGTTATCAGCCTGCAGCTGATACGCATCGAATTGTGGATTTGCGTCCCGCTATGAGTGTTCATGCACGTATTACCAACGTGACGAATGTTCCGATGAGCGAAGGCGTAAGCTATGGTATGAACTACCGAAGCCCTGGTAGCGTAAAAATTTGTACCGTTTCGGTGGGTTATGCCGACGGCTTAATGCGTCTTCTTTCGGGTAAGATTGATTTTGCTTATCAGGATCGCGCAGTGCATCAGGTAGGCAATATCTGTATGGATCAGTGTATGTTCGAAGTTGATTTGCGCTCCCGCGTAAACATTAAGACGCTCGATCCTCATATTGGAGATGAAGTTCTCATCGCTGGTCCCCACGATACAGTGGATTGCTCCATTGCCACTATGGCGAATCGTGCAGCAACAATTCCGCATGAGCTGGTTTGCAACTTCTCTCGTCGTCTGCCTCGCTTTTATAAATAGGAGTACTACATGAAGGTGGAAAAACTTCCTTTGGATGAAATTCGCGCTCAGGTTGAACAGTGTCATGCTTGTTCACTTTGTGAAACGCGTACCAATATCGTGTTTGGCGATGGTGATCCTCATGCACGTGTGCTTATTGTGGGTGAAGCTCCTGGCAAAAATGAAGACTTGCAGGGAAAGCCTTTTGTGGGTGCTGCAGGAAAGTTTTTGGATGAGCTTCTTAAAGCAGCGGGCTTAAAGCGCGAAGAGGTGTTCATTGCAAACGTTTTGAAATGCCGTCCACCTTCGAATCGCAATCCACAGGCAGACGAAATTGAAGCATGCGCACCGTTTTTGCGAGAGCAAACACAGTCTATTGATCCCTGGATTATTGTAACGATGGGCAATTTCGCTACTCAATTCATATTACGCACAGGAACAGGTATTACTCACTTGCGTGGAACTATCCAGCAGACGGGGCGCTTTATTGTACTTCCGGTATTTCATCCCGCAGCGGCTATTTATGACCGTTCAAAGCGAGATGTGCTCCTTGAGGATTTCAGGCAGGTTGGCGAGCTTGTGCGTGCTAGAATGGCCCAGGAACAAGATAAGAGTGCCTCGCAGCAATAGCGCAGCGCACTAAGATAAGGATTGGAGTTTCCAATGGTAGAAAAATCAGATGTAGCAGCAGTGCTTGAACTTATTCGTCCTTCTCTTCAGGCTGACGGCGGCGACGTTCAGTTGGTAGATGTTGATGAAGAAGGGGTAGTAACGGTAGAACTTCAGGGTGCTTGCAAAGGATGCCCTATGTCTCAGATGACGCTTGCTCATGGTGTTGAGCGTGTATTGAAAGACCGCGTTCCTGGCGTTACTCGCGTAGTTCCTGCTCAGTAAAAACCGAGTGTATTATTTCGAGAAGCTACCGTGCCTATTGGGGTGCGGTAGCTTCCTTTTATCGAAGGATTCTTTCGTTAGAAATTGGTCTTATATCCCTCAGCATTATTCTTGAGTAAAAGAAGATAGATGCTGCAAAGCGAAGAAATAGTAAGGATCTGGTTTTATGGCACATTGTTGGGAGATTCGTGGATGCGATGAAGAAATGCAGTCGCGTTGCCCTCATGCATTGGCGAATGATAATTGTCCGCCAGATTGTCACTATGCCGCATGCGATAGACCGACTCATGCAGTTACGTCAAATTTCGATTTGCTCTTCCGAACCGATATTGATCGCAGTGCAAACAAAAAAGACGTCTGCGCTTTTTGCGAGTTCTTCTTGTCGAACGCTCCTACGGTAGAATAAGAATCTAATGGTGAATAATTGGTAAATGCAATGTGCGTTTACGTTAAAGCTGTGCAGGTTAGTGCACAGCTTTTTTGTAGTTTGCTACAGTAAAACGATCGCAATACAGAGCAATTGCAGAGTGCCATAGTCGTAAGAGATAGAGACGTTTTCTTGGAAGGAATTCTATGCTCAACGAACTTTATCAAAGTTTAGACCCCATAGCGTTTACCATAGGTCCTTTTACCGCACGTTGGTATGGCCTTGCCTATGTGGCAGGCTTTCTTTGTGCTATTGCCATTATGTATGTGGTGGGTAAACGCTGGAAAACTCGTTTCGATTTCGATTCGCTCTGTATTGTTTTGTTGTGTGCCATGATTGGCGTTATTGTCGGTGGCAGGTTAGGGTATGTCCTGTTCTATAACTTTGAAATGTATGCTGCCGATCCTCTTTCGATTTTGAATTTCTCTCGTGGAGGAATGAGCTTCCATGGTGGCTTTGTCGGTGCTCTTATTGCGGGTATTGTTGCTTCGCGCATTATAAAAATGCCGTTTTTGTCGCTGGTGGATCTTGCCATGATTGGCGTTCCGCTAGGGTTGCTATTTGGTCGTTGCGCAAACTTCATTAATGGCGAATTATGGGGTGCTCCTACGGATTTGCCTTGGGGTGTTGTGTTTGGCGGAGCCGCAGGAACGGAGCCACGTCATCCAAGCCAGCTCTACGAAGCATTCTTTGAAGGTATTGTCCTTTTTGTAGTTTTGTTTGTGCTTTCTCGAAAGCAGCCACCTTTCCCGCAGGGAACCTATTCGGGTGTGTTTATGCTGGGGTATGGTATTTGCCGCTTTATGGTGGAATTCATTCGCGAGCCTGATGTGCAGCTTGGGTATTTATGGGGTGGCTGGCTTACTATGGGTCAGGTTTTGTCGTTGCCATTAATTTTGGCAGGCATTGCTTTGCTGATTTATGCCTGGAAAACTAAGAAACCCCAAGACGGCCCCCATTACAACGAGGCAAATTAACGATCTTGTTGGCTATGAAAGCCTGTTTGGTTACGGAACTTCGTTTGGTCACAAAAGTCACACGGGCGATTTAGCTAAGTTACTCCTCGGAACATGTTGCTAAATTTGTACCATGGTAAACAACACCGTAACAACGTGGTTTGTTTGCACAGTTGAATATCTAGTGAGCCTTACAATAAAAAGCGATCATAGATATTAAACAAGATGCCTAGACTATAGGCCGAAGAGCGTGGTAAGCAGAGAATGCGATTAAGCAAAGATCGCAGCAAAATAGCAAATTTCGAAAGGGGATTCTAATGGGAAAGCTTCAATTTTTTAAATGCATGCACTGCGGCAATGTGGCAGTGAAGTTGTTTGATAAAGGTGTGCCGCTGATGTGCTGCGGTGAAAAGATGCAGCTATTGGAGGCTGGCGTTACTGATGCCGCTCAGGAAAAGCATGTTCCTGTGGTAACCCAGGGTGATGTTATTCATGTTGAAGTGGGTAGCGTTGCTCATCCAATGGAAGAAGAACACTTCATTACCATGATTGTTCTTGAAACCGCTCGCGGTTTTCAGGTAGCACATCTTAACCCAGGCGAAGCTCCTGCAGCTGACTTTGTGGTTGCTCCTGACGATAAGGCTGTTGCGGTATACGAATACTGTAATCTTCACGGTTTGTGGAAAACCGAGCTGTAGGGATGTATTTTTAAAATCAATTATTGAGCGGATAATTCTTTGCTCGCATAACTAACCAAAAATCTTTTCTTATAACATGCGAAGGGAAGCGAAAGCTTCCCTTCGTTGGTATTATGTAGAACATGGCTAAGAAACGAAACAAATCAGCTAAAAGAAAACTTGCTTCAGAGCCCGTGATCGTTCCTTCAGGCACCTATGATATTGCTATTGTTGGCGGTGGAGCATCGGGTCTTGCCTGCGCAATTGCCTGTATGCAGCAAGTGCGACAGGCGCAAGAAATCTCCGACACTTCCGTGCTCCCTCGTATAGTGATTTTGGAATCAGGAAAACGCATTGGGGCTTCTATCATGCGCAGCGGCAACGGTCGTTGTAATTTTTCAAATGCGCACTTGGATATTTCTCGCTACCATCATGCCGATTTTGTTCAGGAGGCGTTTTCCGCGCTCGAATCAAATTCTGCCTTGCCTTCGGTTCTTGAATGGTTCAAGCAATTAGGTTTGGTTTGGAAAGAAACGCCAGGATCCGATGGTCTTTTATATCCTCTCTCGAACAAAGCAAATTCTGTGTTAGATGTATTGCGATATGCGCTCGATAGAGACGACACCTCTTTGCGAACCTCTTCAGTGGTGCATGCCGTACGTAAAGCTAACGCTGTTTATGATGACTCGGTTGAAGCTTCAGCGCCGTTTGCTCTTGTCGGCGAGACGACTCTTACAGATGAAGAGAAAGCCCCTTTTGAAATAAGTGCCAATCAAGTAGTAATTGCATCAGGCGGTGCCACTTCCTATACTCTGTTACCTGATTTTGAGGTGCGCTACAGCGAACCAATGCCGTTATTGGGTCCCTTGAAGGTAGAGCCTCTTACATCGGAAGTTTCACTTGCTACGCTGGATGGAATTCGCATGCAGGCATGTCTGCGTATTCCTGAGCGATCTTTTGAAGAAGAGGGTGAAATTCTTTTTAGGGATTATGGTCTGTCAGGCATTGTGGTGTTTAATGCTTCACGGTATGCGCAGCCTGGAGACACGATAGTTTTGGACTTGATTCCTGAATATAGCGCAGATGCGTTATCCGCATTATTTATGCGTCGTTTGGATATAGTGGGAAGACGAAAGCCGCTTGATTTTCTTCTGGGCTTCGTGCTTCCTTCTCTTGCTTTGGCACTAATACAAAAGGCAGGTATTGATCAAGCGGCGCAAATCGCAGAAAAAGATATACCTGCTTTGGTGAAGGCGTGTAAGGAATTTTCTTTTCAGGTTTGCAGCATTGCCGATGTAAGAACATGCCAAGTAAGACGTGGCGGCATTCGTCCATCTGCGAGTAACGCTTCTACCATGCAGCTCGTTAACTACCCTGGGTTGTTTGTTTTAGGTGAAGCGCTTGATGTTGATGGTCCTTGTGGTGGCTACAACTTGCATTGGGCGTGGACGACAGGCTTACTTGCGGGTAGTGCGCTGGCAGTCAATTTCTTGCATTCGGTTCATGAATAAAAGTAAGGAACAGTAGTGATTGAAGTTTCGGGCATACCTATTTCTCTTGATGCAATGCTTCCTGGTAAAGACGCCCTTCAAAAAAAGGAACTTGCGCGCGCTTTGGGGGTAGCTCCAGATAAGGTGTGTTCTTATGCGCTGTTACGGCGAAGCGTTGACGCGCGCAAAAAATCGAAGGTTCATTTCACGACCACTTTTGCTTGCGAGCTTGCAGATAATCTAGAGCGGCGCTTTTTAGATAAAGCGCCAAAAGGTCTTCAGGTAAGGCAAGCGAAACCTTACGTGCCCCTTGAGTATCCTTTATGCCATCAGTCGAAGGTAACGGTGTTAGTAGTAGGACTAGGACCTGCGGGCTTGTTTGCGGCGTTGTATTTAGCTCGATGTGGCATTCGCCCTTTAGTTGTAGAACGTGGCTTTGACGTTGAGACTCGCGCGCAAGATGTGGCGCACTTTGAAAAAACAGGTGCTCTTAATCCTCATTCAAATATTCAATTCGGTGAAGGGGGAGCAGGCACTTTTTCTGATGGTAAATTAACCACCAACATAAAAAGCCCGTACGCAAAACATGTATTGCATTGGTTTGTGGATGCGGGTGCTCCCGAAAGTATTCTGGTTGAATCTCATCCGCATTTAGGAAGTGATAGGCTGCCAGCTTTGGTGGCAGCAATGCGAAATGAAATTATCGCTCGTGGCGGTGAAGTTCGCTTTGGCACCCGCTTGACTGCTTGGCGCTTTACAAAAGTGACGAATAATTCTGCAGAAAAGCATGGAGAAAATCTAGAGCAGCATGACGGTCGTGTTACTTCGGTAACGCTTGAAGATGTTAAAACAGGCCGTACGTATGAGCAAAGCGTGAGCCATGTAATCTTGGCATGTGGTCATTCCGCGCGCGATGTGTTTGAGCTCTGTCAGAAGTCAAACTTCGTTATGGAACAAAAGCCATTTTCGGTAGGTGTTCGAATAGAGCATCCGCAGCAGGTTATTAATGAAGCGCAATGGGGCAGTGCAGCAAAACATCCTGCACTAGGCGCGGCGGAATATAAGCTTGCAGTTCACCTTCCAAGTGGTAGAAGCGCGTATACCTTTTGCATGTGTCCTGGCGGTAGCGTTGTGGCAGCTGCAAGTGAAGAAGGTGGCGTGGTAACTAATGGCATGAGCAGTTATGCGCGATCAGAAGAAAACGCCAATGCTGCCTTATTGGTGAATGTCGATCCCGACGATTTTGGTAGCGATGATGTGCTTGCAGGTGTTCAGTTGCAGCGTCGTATTGAACAGGCAGCTTTTTCTATGGCAGAAAAATATGGGGCAGAGCCCTATCAAGCTCCTTGTCAGCGTGTGGGAGATTTCTTGTCGCAGAACGCGAGCGAGAGCGCTTTACCAAAAGGGCAGTCCTGGACGGTTTCGCCAACCTATGGACGTGGTACGTTCGACGCGCCGCTTTCTGAGTGTTTGCCAGATTTCGTGGTGAAAACGATAGCGGAGGCACTGCCTTTGATGGGCAAAAAACTTGCACATTTTGACGATCCCAATGCGCTTATGACCGCACCCGAAACGCGGTCTTCTTCGCCAGTGAGAATTAAGCGTGGCAAAAACTTGCAGGCATATTGGGCTGAAGATGAAGTTTGCGAAAGTGGTATTTACCCCTGTGGCGAAGGTCCTGGATTTGCGGGCGGTATTATGTCTGCTGCTTGTGACGGGCTGCGAGTAGCTTGTTCAATCGTGAAATCACTTTGTTCATAACCAGTTAGTGCAATTTTTTTGCGGGGTAGTGCAGCGCCTCTTGCTAGGCGCTATGATGGTATACCCAAAGCAACAACAAGAAGTGATACTCATGATTCAAACGCAGCCTACTTCTCAATTTACTTTTAATGACGCACTGCGTGCTCTACAGCGCGGTGAAGCTATTGTTTTTCCTACGGATACTGTTTTTGGCCTGGGTGTTTCGGTGCAGCATGCCGCTTCGCCTGAGGTTTTGTATCAAATCAAGCATCGCGAAAAGCGCAAGCCCATTGCCTGGTTGGTAGATAGTATTGATGCGCTTGATGCCTACGGAAGCGATATTCCTTCGTACGTCTATACGCTTGCGCGTGCTTTTTGGCCAGGCGCGCTAACTATTATTGTGCGCGCTAATAGTGCGGTTCCGAAAGCGTTTCAATCGCAAGAGGGCACCATAGGCATGCGCATGCCAAACAGCAAGGCTGCTCTTGATTTAATTTCAGCGCTTGGATGTCCTATTGCTACGACTTCTGCCAATGTTTCTGGTGGAGAAAATGTCTTGTCGTTTGCTGACTTGGATTCGCGCGTGTTGTCCCAAGTGTCAGCCGCAATAAATGACAATGAGGAAAAAAGCGGTATAGCGTCGACCATTATTGATTGCACGTCAAAAAATCATCCAACTATTTTGCGTGAAGGTGCAATTACGCCAGCCGATATCCGTGTATTGATGTAGGAGGGTGTAGTTATGAGATCTTCCTATGGCATAGTACGCCGCGAAACTTCTAACTTGTCTTCAGATGGACATTCTTGGCTTCGCGTATTGGTGTGGTTTCCCGATTCTACTTATACGCGTCGAGGCGTGGTACAGCTTGTGCATGGCATGTCGGAACATATTGGCAGATATGACCAGTTTGCGCGCTTTTTAGCCAGCTTGGGATATGTGGTATTTGGTCATGATCATATCGGTCATGGTAAAAGTGTTTCCTCTTCGCGTGAATTAGGATGTATGCCTCTAGAAGATGGCAAAGAAGTGCTGATCCAAGATGTGTTGCACGTTCGAAAAGTGGTGCTAACCGACGGGGATACAGGAATCAAAAGCACGGATGCAAATCTTCCCTATTTCTTGTTTGGTCATTCTATGGGTAGTTATATCGTTCGTGTTTTAGCTGCAAGAAATTTTGGTGACCTTTCAACATTGGCAGGCGTAGTACTGTGCGGAACAGGAAACCAGCCGCATTGGTTAGCTGCTGCGGGAAATCTTATCTGCCGTGCAATTAGTGCTATTAAAGGTCAGGATCATCGTTCAGCTTTGTTGTATTCGCTTGTTTCTGGGTCGTTTATTTCTGCGATAGATAATCCTCGTACCGAATTTGATTGGCTGAGCACCGATCCTCGAGTTGTTGATGCTTACTGTAATGATCCCTTATCTGGCACACGATTTAGTGCAGGGGCTTATGCTGCATTGACTGGCATGGTTGCAGAGGCGGTTTCAAAAACAAGTGCCGCTTCAGTGCCTAAAGATTTGCCGATGTTATTTATTTCTGGGGAAGAAGATCCTGTTGGCTCTATGGGTAAAGGCGTAGATAAGGCAGTAGATAGGTATCAACGCCAGGGCGTAAAAAACATCAAGGAAATTCTGTACCCAGGCATGCGTCACGAAATACTTAACGAGCTCGACAAAATGACGGTTTTTTCAGATGTTGAATCTTGGCTAACCCAACAGGTCATTCTGCATTCAATTCAGAAGGAAAAAACTCAGCAGGATACAGAGGGGCAGAAGAAATCAGTAAGCATGACTGAGCAGTGAAATCGCTCAGTCAAATACGACTGAGAGGGAACATTACTCGGGAAAAAATCCCCTTACTTTCTGAAAATCAATAAAGGCACCCACCATGTTTGAGGTGTTCCTGCGCTATACTTTAAAAATGTAATGAATGCGTAGTTTTTATGTCTTTTCTATAAATATTTACGCTATTTCACCATAGATTAAGCACAGGTAGGAGCACGTCATGAAATTGTCCCTCGCATCGGATCATGCTGGGTTTGAACAAAAGCAACAGTTAGTTGATTATCTTGCTCGCAAAGGTTACGACGTAATAGATCGCGGACCTGATAGCGATGATCGTGTTGACTACCCTGATTTTGCCGTAGCTGTTGCCAAGGATATTCAGTCAGGTCTGGCAGATCGTGGCATTTTGGTCTGTGGTACTGGTATTGGTATGGCGTTGGCAGCAGATAAGATGAAGGGTATTCGTGCTGCAAATATCGTGCGCGAAGATTTCGCTGTTTTATGTCGCGAACACAATAACGCCAATGTATTAACGCTTTCTGGTCGCTTTGTTTCTATTGAAGAAAACGAACGTATCGTGGATGCGTTCTTAACCACGGAATTCGCGGGCGGCCGTCATGCAGATCGCGTCGCAAAGATTGATGCGCTGGACTAATTTATCAACTCCCATCAACTAGTTGGGTTGCCTCTCGCTCTTTCAAAGAAGTTTCCAAAATGGGCCTTGGTGGAAAAGCTTCTTAATGGGGGTGGGCACGAATATATAAAGAGGGGATAAAGGGAGGAAAGCTATGGGAACCTTAAAAACAAAGAAGCTGTGGATTGCTCTTGTAGCCTTGGTTGCTGCGTTAGCGATGAGCTTTACGCTCGTGGGCTGTGGTGGTGAATCGGATGAGGAACTCATCACAAAAGCAATTGACGAGGAAATGGGCATCATCGTCAATCCTGATGATGAAACTATTCAGATGTTGGCTGACGAAGCAACGTCTGGCGCAGGTAGCACCTTTGAAACCATGGGCATTGATAGTGCTGAATTGGTAAAGTCGTGGATTGACGGCTTTGGCTATACCATTGGTGAAATTACGGTAGATGGTGATAAGGCTACTGCTGAGATGAATATTACGAGCAAGCAGCTTGGCCCCATCATGATGGACTGGCAGGCAAGCTTCCAGGAAGATGCAATTTCTCAAGGATTTACTTCCATGGATGAAATTTATGCCTATGCAGGACAGACTATTATGGAAGAAATCAATGGAGCAAGCCCTATTGAAACAGCGGTAACGGTTGAACTTACCAAGGATGGAAACAACTGGGTATTCGACCAAAGCTCTGCAAATCAAACTGCTTTGATGGATGCCATGATTGGTGATTATTCGTTCTAGAGTAACCATTTAAGTAAAAACAATGTATCAGTAGGACGGGTTTAGCGCCCGTCCTACTTTGTTTTTGCTTTGATGTGCTAAGGTGTGACGAACGAAAAAAGAAATCTTGCTTTATTGAAAGGGGCACAAAATTATGTTCCTAGACCAACTTGCCGCTGAAGATCCTCAAGTAGCTGACGCAATTGATCAGGAGTTGTCACGTCAGCGTTCCTCTATCGAGTTGATTGCTTCAGAGAATTTTGCTTCACCAGCGGTAATGCAGGCAATGGGTTCTGTGCTTACTAATAAATATGCTGAAGGTTATCCTGGAAAGCGCTATTACGGTGGCTGCGAAAAGGTAGACATCGTAGAAGATCTTGCCCGTGATCGTGCTAAGAAACTGTTTAACTGCAACTTTGCCAATGTTCAGCCCCACAGTGGTGCAAATGCAAACTTGGCAGCGTATCAGGCATTAGTGAACTTAGGCGATACAGTTTTGGGCTTGTCTCTGGATCATGGCGGACACCTAACGCATGGATCTCCTGTTAACTTTTCTGGCAAGGATTACCACATCGTTGCTTATGGTGTTAATCCAGAAACTGAACTTATCGATTATGACGAAATGGAGCGCATCGCTAAGGAATGCAAGCCAAAGCTTATCGTAGGTGGCGCTTCTGCTTATCCTCGTGTTATTGATTTCAAGCGTATGCGTGAAATTGCCGATGAGGTGGGCGCATACTTGATGATCGACATGGCTCACATTGCGGGCCTTGTTGCAACAGGCGCACATCCAAGCCCTGTTCCTTATGCTGATGTAGTTACCTCTACCAGCCACAAGACTCTGCGCGGTCCTCGTGGTGGTTTTATTCTTACCAACAATGAAGAGATTGCTAAGAAAATTGACAAGGCAGTATTCCCTGGTTCCCAGGGCGGTCCTTTGATGCATATCATTGCTGCAAAAGCAGTTGCTTTTGGCGAGGCACTGAAGCCCGAATTCAAGACCTACATTGATCATGTTGTAGAGAATTCTTCTGCTATGGGTGAAGGCATGGTTGATGGTGGACTTCGCTTGGTATCTGGTGGTACCGACAATCATCTGTGCTTGGTAGACCTTACTCCTGCAGACATTACCGGCAAGGATGCTGAAAAGGTTCTCGAAAGCGTTGGTTTGACGGTAAATAAGAACACTATTCCTAACGAAACCCGCTCGCCATTTGTAACCAGCGGTATTCGTGTTGGTTCTGCCGCCGCTACTACGCGTGGCTTCGATAAGGATGAATTCACCCGCATTGGCCAGCTTATTGCTGCAAGTGTTTACAGCGCCAATGACGAGGCGCGCCTCAATGAAATTGCTGGCGAAGTTAAAGAGCTTCTTGACAAGCATCCACTGTATCCAAACTTTTAATTAGTAATAGCGTGAAGCACCCTCTTGCATGAGGGTGCTTTTGTTTTATAAAGGGATTAATCACCAAGAAGCATGTGATAACCTAACGGCAATAGCGCTAACTCAATGGTTACAAGCGCTATCCCATGCGTTTATTGAGAGGAAAAACCGTGCAAAATCATACTTTTGGGGATCGTTTGACGGTATTGGACCATCCTTTAATTGCTCATAAGCTTTCGGTATTGCGTAACGAAACAACGCCGAGTTCGGTATTTCGCCAAACAGTACATGAAATAACGTTGCTTGAATGCTATGAAGCTACCAAGCATCTTGCAACAAAAGAAGTAGAAGTAAAAACTCCAATTGCAACCTGTACCTGCAAAAGCATTGCAAAACAAGAGCCAGTTATTGTACCGATTCTTCGTGCTGGCTTGGCAATGCTGGATGCAATGCTGGAAGTAATTCCTTCTTCTCCTGTGGCTCACTTGGGAATGTATCGCGATGAAACTACCCACAGGCCTATCGAATACTACGCAAAAATGCCTGGCTATATCAATGAGCGTCAGGTCTTGTTGGTAGACCCTATGCTTGCTACGGGAGGTTCGCTGTGCGCGGCATTGCACGCTCTGCGCTCTCGCGGCGTAAAAGATATTGTTGCTATGGTAATTGTGGCGGCCCCAGAAGGAGTAAAGGCAGTTTTGGATGCCGATCCTGATGTTCGCTTGTTTACCTGCGCGTTGGATGAAGGATTGAATGAAAATGCCTATATTGTGCCTGGCTTAGGCGATGCGGGCGATCGAATTTTCCAAACTACGGGAACTCCTGTTACCAGTGAAGGCCCCAAAGCTTAAGCGGTAAAAATAGGAGCAAAAACCAACAAAGTGATTAAGCCTAGCGTTGAGGAGGCTTTGGTAAATGGAGCAGCAAGAAGAAAAACATGAGCGTCCATCATGGGACGAATACTTCATGAAGCTTGCCAATGAAGTTGCTACGCGCACAACTTGTATGCGTCGTGCGGTTGGGGCTCTTATCGTAAAAGAGCGTCGCATTTTGGCAACAGGATACAACGGCGTGCCAACTGGTTTGCGCCACTGTGATGTAACGGGTTGCTTGCGTCAACAGTTAGGCGTTCCCTCGGGACAGCGCCACGAAATTTGTCGCGGTCTTCATGCAGAGCAAAATGCGCTGCTTCAGGCAGCACGCTATGGCATCAATATTGAAGGGGCTTCTATCTATATAACAACGCAGCCCTGTGTGGTGTGTGCCAAGATGCTCATCAATGCGGGAATTAGTGAAATCATTTATCAGAACCCTTATCCTGATGAACTTGCGATGGAACTTTTAAATGAATCAGGAATCAAGATGCGCGTCTTTGATGGTCAAAACTAGTAGTTTTGTTGGTCTTGCTTTGGGAGTGTTTAAGGAAATTAAACGACTGCCGAGGAAATGAGGTGCTCTGCAGCGTACCATTCACGGACAAAATGAAATTATTAACCATCAATTTTAAAACTAAGTGTTTCTTAGAACATGTTCGTAGGGTAGAGTGTTCTTTGCATGTGGTGGCTTCTTGTGATTTTGGTCACAAAAAGTAGTGATCATGTAAGATACTGTGCAATTTGCGATGGTTTTGTTGCCATTCGCCCACGTATAATGCACTTTATCGAAAACGATAAAACAAACCTGCATGAGGCACGTATGCTTCATGTGGTTTAAGGGTTATTCCGACTCAAGAGGGTTAGAAAGCCCGCTACCGAAGGAAAGGAAAGCATGCTTGCAGCTGTGGCAGCAGGAATTGTGGCAGGAATAATTGGATTCCTCCCTCTTTTTGTGTCTCTGCGTCTTGCAAGGCGTTCAGACAGTCTGGCACCTATGAGCATGGGGCTCTACGGACTGGCGGGCACGTTTGTGTCCCTCATCATCGTAATAGTCGCCATGATTATCTGTGCTCAAGTTGCACGAGCTTCAATTCTTCCATTTGGTATAGCCGAGATTGCGGCACTTATTGTGTCGACATCTCTTTATGTCGTTTATAAAAACGTCCTTGCTAAACGCAAGAAATAAGGCAACGGAAAGGTAAGGAATCAAGATGGGTGAAGCACTTTCACAGTTCGTCGAGGAGGCACAGCATCTTTCGTCCTCATTTGATTCGGCGACGGTCTTTTCCATTGCGGGATGGGATGTATCTCAGTACGTACTGTATATGTTCATCGCGCTTGTTTTGGTTCTGCTAATTGTTCTTATTAGCGGTCGCAAACTGGAATTGATCCCCCACAAGAAGTTCACGGCTACGGTTGAATATGGTTACAACTTCATCCGTGAAAGCGTTGGCGCTGATGTTATTGGTGAAGGGTTCAAGAAGCATATTCCCTTCTTGGCAACACTCTTCTTCATGATTCTTATTGCTAATGTTATTGGTTTGATCCCAGGTGCTAAGGCGGCTATGGGTACCATTTCTATTACCTGGGCATTAGCACTTATTTCTTTTATTTACTTTAATTTCTACGGTCTTAAGGAACTGGGCGTTTTCCGTTACATGAAAAGCTTCGCACCTTCTGGTGTCCCAGGTCCTATGATTCCAGTTATTTGGTTCCTTGAATTCGTTTCTATGGTCATCCGTGTTCTTACGCTTGCAGTTCGACTTTATGGCAACATGCTGGCAGGACATATGGTTTTGGCCGTATTCTCTTTGGCAACCACCATCTTCTTGCAGTTCGCGGTATTCAACATGGACTTTGTAACCGCACTTCCTGCAGTAGCATGGTTCTTCTTACTGTTCTTTATGTATGCTCTCGAAACATTGGTTGCTTTCTTGCAGGCATACGTATTCACCATTCTGTCCTCTTCCTACATCGGTATGGCTATCCACCCTCACTGATCAAAAGAGTTCAGATTTTGGCAGCGCGTCTGCTTGTGGGCGGGCGCTGGCAGCAAGCTAGCAGAAAAGGCTTGTCTGCTGCATAACTTTGGTACTACAGCTGGTACACAAAACTAACAGCTGAAAGGTAATAAGGATGAGGGATAGGCCCTCGTCCCAATAAAGGAGGTAATCGTGGAACTTACACTCGCTATCGCTGCGCTTAAGGTCGTTGGCTATGGCCTCGCAGCAATCGGCCCTGGCATTGGTATCGGTATCGCTACCTATGGTCTCTGCGTATCCGCTGCACGCCAGCCAGAAATGAAGGGTCAGCTCATGGGCTACTTCTTCATCGGTGCTGCAATGTCTGAGGCATTGGCACTGCTCGGCTTGGTTCTTTTCTTCATCGGCTAGCAAATCCAACGATAGTTGACGAAATTCCGATTAGAAGAGAAGGAGGCAAGCGAATTGAACGCAACTGTAAGCAAATATGTACGTAACTGCACAAGCGGTGTTCTCGCTTTTGCTGCTGCGTCCGCAGTTTGCCCAATGTCCGCATTCGCCGCAGAAAGTGGAGCTGGAATTGAAGCAATTCTTCCTCAGATGGAAGAGTTCATTCCAATGCTCGTCGCCTTCATTATCTTATGGGTTGTTCTTGCTAAGTTCGGTTGGCCTTTGTTTGAGGGCATGCTCGAAAAGCGCGAGAACACGATCAGAACTAACCTGGAAAAAGCTGAAGAAGCACGCCAGGAAAGTGAACGTCTGTTGGCTGAGTATCAAGAGCAGCTCGAAGGCGCTAAGTCTTTGGCTCAGAACATGCTCAACAATGCACAGAAGTCTGGTGAGGCTCTTGAAAAAGAAATCGCCGACCGTGCTCGTGCAGAAGCAGATGCAATGATCGAGAAGGCAAAGGTTGCTATTGAAGCTGAAAAGCGTGCAGCTGTAAAGGAACTTCAGGATTCCATGGCTGATACGTCTATCGCTGTAGCATCCCGCTTAATCGGTGAAGATTTCAGCGACGAAGAGCATCGCAAGCTCATCGAACGCTATGTAAAAGAGGCAGGTAGCTTAAATGCCTAATCGTCATGTCATCAATGAAACGATTGCAGCTTATGCTAATGCTGCTATCGATGGCGCTAATGCCGCTGGCGGTAAGGAAGCGGTCGTTGAGATCCGCAACCAGATGCTGGAGATCCTTGGTTTCATGGCTTCAAACATTGACCTGCGCCTTGCATGCGATGATGAGGGTTATACCCCTGAAGAGCGTGAAGGCATTGTAAAGGCAGTGTTTGGTTCAGGTTCATACAACGATATTTTGATTTCGTTGCTTTGCGTTATGGCATCTCGTGGTGACATGGGTAAGCTTCGTGGCGTTTATCACAAGTATGAAGAACTCATTGAATCCAAGTTGAACTTCAACGTTGTTGACGTAACGACGGTTGTAGAGCTTGATGACAACTTGCGAACTGTAATTACTGAAAAGGCCGAATCCGACTTGGGTAGGGAATGCGTGCTGGTTGAGCACATTGACCCCTCCATTCAGGGCGGCATCATTATGAGCACGGGTGGTCGCTATGTGGACGCAAGCGTTCGCACTAGGTTTGATCGCGCCCGCATCGCTCTCAAAGAAAAGACAGATGGAGGTGAATGCTAGTGACTGAAATCACCGCACAGTCTATCGACGAAGCACTGCGCAAGCAGCTTGATGCCCTTAATACCAGCGTTGAATCTCGCGAAGTCGGTTCTGTTGTACAAATTGGCGACGGTATTGCTCGTATCGACGGCCTTAAGGGTGCTATGCAGGGCGAACTCTTGGAGTTCACCGGCGAAGGTGGCAAGATCGTTTATGGTCTGGCTCAAAACCTTGAGGAAGACGAGGTTGGTGCCGTACTCCTGGGTGACATCACTGCAATCAAAGAAAATGACCAGTGCCGCACCACTGGCCGTATCCTTGAAGTTCCTTCCGGTAAGGGTATGATCGGTCGTGTTGTTAACGCACTCGGCGAACCTATTGACGGCAAGGGCCCAATCGAGGCTGAAGGTTATCGTCCAATCGAATTCAAGGCTCCTGGCGTTCATGAGCGTCAGCCTGTTCATGAGCCAATGCAGACGGGTATTATCCCAATCGACGCAATGGTTCCAATTGGACGTGGTCAGCGTGAACTTATCATTGGCGACCGCCAGACTGGTAAGACCTCTATTGCAATCGACACCATTCTGAACCAGAAGGGTCAGAACATGATCTGCGTGTACGTTGCAATTGGTCAGAAGGCTTCTACCGTATCTACCGTTGTAGAATCCCTCGAACGTCGCGGCGCTATGGACTACACCATTGTTGTTGCAGCTACCGCATCTGATCCTGCTCCTATGCAGTATCTTGCTCCTATGGCTGGTGCAGCTATCGGTGAATACTTCATGTACACCGGCGAAGACGGAAAGCCTGCTGGCGCAGACAATCCTGGTCGCCACGTACTCTGCATCTATGACGACTTGTCCAAGCAGGCAGTTGCTTATCGACAGATGTCATTGACCCTTCGTCGCCCACCCGGACGCGAAGCATATCCTGGCGATATTTTCTATCTGCATTCACGCCTTCTGGAACGTGCAGTTAAGCTTTCCGATGAAAACGGTGCAGGTTCTCTGACCGCACTTCCTATCATCGAAACTCAGGCTGGCGACGTAGGTGCTTACATTCCTACGAACGTAATTTCTATTACTGACGGCCAGATTTACCTGAAGACCAATCTGTTCTTCCAGGGTCAGCGTCCTGCAGTTGACGTAGGTTTGTCCGTATCCCGCGTAGGTGGCGACGCTCAGGTTAAGTCCATGAAGTCGGTAGCAGGTACTCTGCGTCTTGACTTGGCAGCTTATCGTGAGTTGGAAGCATTTACTCAGTTCGGTTCCGACCTTGATAAGGCAACTCAGCAGCAGCTCACTCGTGGTGCAGCTATGACTGAACTGCTGAAGCAGCCACGCTACACTCCATTGCCAGTAGAAGAGCAGGCAATTGCTATCTATGCTGGTAATCAGGGTTACTTGGATGATATCCCGGTTGAGAGCATCGTACGTTTCCGTGGCGAATTGCTTGACTACTTGCGTATCAACCATGGTGGTACGATTGCTAAGTTGAGGGAAGGCAAGAAGTTTACCGACGAGATCGAAAACGAGCTGAATGCACAGATTGAAGCATTCAAGGCTCAGTTCATCGCGTAAGGTGGTCTGATTATGCCTAACCTTCACGATATCGAAAGACGAATTAAATCCGTCGAATCGACGAAGCAAGTTACGCATACCATGCAGATGGTAGCTGCTGCAAAGATTCGCCACGCTACTGAGCGTTGCGATGCAGCAACTCCATTTGCTAATGCAATGCGCGAGTTGCTCGGCAACATTGGTCGTATGGGCAGCTGTAATGCTGAACTGACCAAAGAACACGACGAAGTGAAAACTACGCTTATCGTAGCTATTGTTTCTGACCGTGGTCTTGCTGGTGGCTTTAACTCAAACATTTTGCGTCGTGCTGAAAAGATCATGAAGGATCGTAAGGCAGAAGGTAAAAACGTTGTCATAATTGCTTGCGGCAAGAAAGCTATTGCGTACTTCAAGTATCGCGAACATGAACCGGTGCTTGCATTCCGCGATCTTTCCGCCGATCCGCGTGTTGAAGAAGCTGAAACCATGACCGACTATTGCGTTGAAAACTACCTCAACGGCAATATCGACGAGGTTGTCACGATTTACAACCAC
Organism: uncultured Eggerthella sp.; assembly: GCA_900551155.1. GTDB lineage: Bacteria > Actinomycetota > Coriobacteriia > Coriobacteriales > Eggerthellaceae > Anaerotardibacter. The sequence continues at coordinate 20,398 of URVA01000001.1, forward strand.
GCGAAGAACGCAGCTGAGCAGGTTCCTACGATTCATCGTATTTTGCCTGTTGACTTGAAGTCGTTTGTCCCTGAGGGTGAGCGCTTTAAGTTTGGTGGCATCATGGAACCTGACGCAGATTTGGAAGACTTGCCTGGTTCTATTGAATATGAACCTGGTGAAGAAGAAGTTCTGAACCAGTTGCTTCCTGAGTACTTGAGTGGATATTTCTACTATGTACTTATCGAATCGGCTGCCGCAGAGCAGGCTGCTCGTCGTAACGCAATGAAAAACGCGACGGATAATGCCGATGAAATGATTGAAACACTCAATCGAGTTTATAACCGTGTACGTCAAGGTGCCATTACAACCGAAATCAACGAAATCGTTGGTGGCGCCGCAGCTTTGGAGGACTAAATGGCTGAAGAAATTACTACATCTGCGGCCAACCAGGGTGGTGCGATCGGTCATATTGTCCGTATCGTTGGCCCTGTTGTCGACGTTGAGTTTGCTCCGGGCCAGATCCCCGCAATCTACAACGCGTTGACCGTTGAAGCTAATACCCCCGCTGGCGACGTAAAGGTTCTCCTCGAGGTCCAGCTTCACCTTCCCGGTGATTTGGTTCGCGCGGTAGCTATGTCATCTACTGATGGCCTTACCCGTGGTCTTGAGGTAAAGGACACTGGCAATCCTATGATGATGCCTGTAGGTCCTGAGACCCTTGGTCGCATTTGGAACGTTATGGGTGAACCCGTTGACGGCAAGCCAATGCCTGACGTTAAAGAGTTCTATCCAATCCATCGTCCTGCACCTGCTTATGAAGAGCTGGTTACTACTACCGAGATTTATGAAACTGGTATTAAGGTTGTTGACCTTATCCAGCCATTCATCAAGGGTGGTAAGACTGGTCTGTTCGGCGGCGCTGGTGTAGGCAAGACCGTTATTATTCAGGAGCTTATTAACAACTTGGCTCAGGAACATGGCGGTACTTCAGTATTTACTGGTGTAGGCGAACGTACCCGTGAAGGTACGGACCTGTTCATCGAAATGACCGACGCTGGTGTTATTAACAAGACCTGCTTGGTTTACGGTCAGATGAACGAGCCTCCTGGAGCACGTCTTCGCGTAGGTCTTTGCGGCCTTACCGAAGCTGAATACTTCCGTGACCAGGGCCAGGACGTACTGTTGTTTATCGACAACATCTTCCGTTTCACCCAGGCTGGTTCTGAGGTATCTGCACTGCTCGGCCGTATGCCTTCTGCAGTAGGTTACCAGCCAACCTTGGCAACTGAAATGGGCGACCTTCAGGAACGTATTACCTCTACTAAGACTGGTTCTATTACCTCAGTACAGGCTGTATACGTACCTGCAGACGACTTGACTGACCCTGCACCTGCAACAACCTTTACCCACTTGGATGCTAAGACGGTTCTTAACCGTTCCATCGCTGAGAAGGGTATTTATCCTGCAGTTGACCCACTGGAATCTACTTCTCGTGCACTTGACCCAGAAATTGTTGGCGAAGAGCACTACGAAGTAGCAGTTGGTGTACAGAAGATCCTCCAAACTTATCAGGACCTTCAGGACATCATTGCTATTCTGGGTATGGAAGAACTTTCCGAGGATCAGAAGATCATCGTAAACCGTGCTCGTAAGATCGAGCGCTTCCTTGGTCAGCCTTTCCATGTTGCAAAGCAGTTCACCGGCCAAGACGGTGTATACGTAAAGCTGGAGGACACCATTCGCTCCTTCAAGGAGATCCTCAGCGGTAACTGCGACGAAATTCCTGAGGTTTGCTTCCGTAACAAGGGCACCATCGAGGATGTTTACGCAGCCTACGAGGAGATCAAGAAGCAGGAAGAAGAGTAAATTATGTCCACTATCAAATGTGATGTCGTAGCCAAGAATAAGGTTCTGTTTTCCGGTGAGCTTCATTCTGTAATGGTTCCCGGAAGCGAAGGCGAGCTTGGTATCATGGCTAACCATGAGCCCTTTGTTACCGCTCTTCATGATGGCGTTATTTGGGCACGCACTAAGCCCGAAGGCGGCACCACGTTGAGTGCGGCTATTATGGGCGGCTATGTCCAGTGCTTGGGAGAACGCGTAATTGTACTTTGTGATAAAACGCGTGAGATCAAGCGTATCAACGAGGATAAGGTTCGCAAGGATATTACATCGCTTGAAGAGCGTATCGCTAACCTTCGCGAGGATCAGATTATCTCTCGTTCCGTTCTTACTCGAAAGCTTCGCTGGTGCAAAGTGCAACTTGCTGCCAAGGAAAAGGAAAGCCAGTACGTCTAGGTTTCTTCCACGATTCCTCCGGACGAAATTAGGTTTTCGACGGTACCAGCATTCAAACAACCCCTTCCTTTTTGGAGGGGGTTGTTTTGTTTTCTTAGAAGGCGCTTATGCTAAGCTCGTGGCAAGTCATTGAACGAAATCAGACGATTTGTTTGATTAATTACTCAAGATGTGACTATTTGACGCATTTATACGTTTTACAAAAAATAACTAGCATAGGTATCTGTTTCTTTGATAGCATTCCTCAACGTTAAAGCAAAAGATGCAGAGAAATTTGGGGTATGCTTTTTGGTGTCGAATACCTATAAGGGAAGGTGCTTGGTGCTACATATTCTGAGTGCTTGCTTGTCTATGAGTAGGTATTCAGAAGTAGTTTCGTGGCGCCGAAAGCAGGAGGAGGCATTTCTCGAGCCTACTTTGGTAGGGTTCGGAGGAGAATGTTATGTCGATACTACATTGTGATGTGGTTGCAAAAGACAGAATGCTGTTTTCGGGGGAGCTGTATTCTATTACCGTGCCAGGTGAGCAGGGGTATATGGGTGTGCTCGAAAATCATGCTCCCGCACTTATCGCTCTTAAAGATGGTGTTATTTGGGGTAGAGAAACATCGGAATCTGGTCCCGTGATTGCGGCGGCAAATATGGGCGGCTACCTGCAGGTAATGGGAAGCTGCGTTATTGTTCTGTGCGATAAAACGCGTCAAATTCAAGACATTAATCTTGATCTGCTAGAGAGTGCGATTCCTGAATTGGAAGCGCGTTTGGAATCACTCAGTCACGAACAGTTCATTGCAAATTCTGTGCTTCGTCGCAAACTCCGCTGGTTAAAAGTTCAGTACAACGCAAAGCAAAAAGCACTACAGGGTAAGCTTCCTTTTGAATATAAAGAACATGACGAAGAAAAATAGCTAGCCGAACGGCAATTCAGCTAGCTATGGATAAGAGTTTTCTTGCACCAGTTTCTTTGAGCTGGTTTGTTGCCTGCATTACAAGGTACAGGCGACCTTAAACGCTTCAGCGGTAGCATTAAGAGCGCGACGAGCTTCACAAGCATCTCCTACAACGTATGTTTCGATACCTTGCGCTTTAAGTTCTTCGGATAGAGGATCGTGTTTGGTGTAACCAAGCGCTAGAACGACCGAATCGAAGCCTCGCATTGCTTGGGGCATGATAGCGTTTTCTTCATCTGCAGGTAAATATTCAATACCATCGGCAAAGAACTTTGTAACTTTTGCATTGGTAATTTGTTCAACCTGATATTCAGCAAAATCCTTTAGGATTTCTTTGCGATGTTCAGCAATCATATCGGCACCAAGGGTATCTCGATATTCAACGACACTTACCTTATGACCAAGCTCAGCTAAGAAGTCTGCCGTTTCGCAGCCAACCATGCCACCACCAACAACCAAAACATGCAATCCAACAGACGTTTTACCTGCAAGAATATCGCTCGCTAAAAGAAGGTTAGGGTTGTTAATTCCTTCGATAGGTAAAATTAGTGGTTGAGCGCCTGTAGCTACTATAACGGCATCTGCCTGGTTCGATTTCTTCATAAGATTGATGTCTTCGGCAGCTATTTCAGTGTTGAGATGAATTTCTACGCCTGCTTTTTCGCAGCGAACAATATAAGAGCGAATCATATTAACAATATCGCCCTTACCTGGAGGGTAAGAAGCAAGTAGCATATTTCCGCCAAGAGTGCTGCTAGCTTCGTAAAGATCTACCTGGTGTCCTCGTTCTGCAGCGGTGTATGCAGCAACAAGACCAGCGGGACCACCACCAATAACAACGACGTGGCGGGGGTTTGCGGTTGGGGTAACAGGCTGCGACTCAAAACCAAGGCAAGGATTTACCAGGCAGCGAAGTGGCTTTCCTTGATACATGTTTGCAACGCAACCCTGTAGGCAGGCGATACAAGGAACAATATCTTCGCTGTGTTGTTCAAGAATTTTATTAGGAAGCGCAGGGTCGGCTAATGACTGACGACCAAAAGCAACTAGGTCTGCTCGCCCTTCTGCTACTAATAATTCCGCATAGTAGGGGTCGGTAAAGCGACCGACCGTAATGATGGGGATAGAGATAGCTTTTTTAACTTCGGTTACCAAATCGGCATTAAAGCCACCATGTACTGCAGTGGGAGCCCACATGAATTCGTCTTTTAAGTGAACTGCACGCGACAGATGAATACCCTGCACGCCGTATTCTTGCAAGGCGCGAGCAATGGCAGCAGTATCGTGAACATCTAAACCGCCAGGCATTTCGTCGGAGGCGTTTAAGCGGGCAAGTATGGCAAGTTTGCCCTCGGTGGCTTTTTGAATTTCTTCGATGATCAACTTTGGAAAGCGAAGACGGTTTTCGAATGATCCGCCAAATTCATCCACGCGTTTATTCGTGCGGGGAGAGAGGAAACTGCTGACTAAATAACCATGGGCCATGTGGATTTCAACCGCATCAACGCCTGCTTGCATGGCGCGACGAGCTGCTTGTCCGTATCCTTTTGCTAATTCGTATATCTGCGCAGTAGGAACTTCTTGCGGAATGTCGCGACCGCATGCGGCGGGAATAGGGGATGCCGCCAAAAGAGGAGCGCCTGCGCACTTTGCATTGCCTTCAGGACCAGCGTTTTGTAACTGAACTGATACTTTTGCGCCGTATTTGTGACACGCTTGCGCGATGCGCGAAAGGCTAGGAATAGAAGAATCGTTAAACAAACAAGGCTTTCGCGGACCGCCTTTAGCTCCTTCGTGGACAACCGTTGCTTCTATAGTGATAAGGCCAAAGCCGCCTTGTGCGCGTGCATGATAATACGCAAGTGACTGATCGGACCAGGTGTCATCAGTATTGGCGAAGTTGTTTCCCATAGGCGGAACGACAAAACGATTTTTAACCTCCATGGGGCCAATATTGAGAGGGGTAAATAAATGCTTGCATTCCATGGAAACTCCTAATGATCGGTGAAGTGGTTTTATCCAATAACGATAAGGTGGCTACTAAGAATAATTATCTTAAGTATTTGGATTCAGACAATGTTGAAAACCAATATTTAAGACCTTTAGACAAGGTTTCAAGTTGGAAAAAGCCGTAAACAAATATAGTTGAAAGAAGTTTCAATAGAGAAAACTTGTAAACAAAATCTGTTAACAAAACTTCTCATTTAATCCATTATCTGTTCGATAGTGTAATTAGGTAATGCTGTTAAGATGAAAACCCTAAGACTGGTCGACCTATGTATCGAGACATAGTGGTAAAACGACAGAGAGTTGTAAGTAGGCAATTACTAAGAAGACGGAGAGCATATTAAGGGCGTGAGCATATATGGCATTTGTACATCTTCATAATCATACAGAATACTCCCTGCTTGATGGCGCTACTCATATTTATGACATGGTAAAACGTGCAGCTGATCTAGGTATGCCAGCTGTTGCAATTACCGACCATGGCGTAATGAGCGGCGTACCAGAATTGGCAGATGCGTGTGAAAAGGTAAAGAAAGAAACGGGCATCTGGGTTAAGCCAATTTTTGGTTGCGAGATTTATTTCACCACCGACAGCGAACTGAAGAAGCAAAAGCAGCGTTTACATCACATGATTCTGCTTGCTAAAAACAATACGGGCTATCACAATCTGCTCAAGCTGGTAAGCGAATCGCATGTTGATAATTTCTACTATCGTCCGCGCACTACCTTTGAAATGCTAAAAAAGTATTCTGAAGGCATTATTGCAACAAGTGCGTGTATTGCAGGCATTATCCCTCGTTGCATTGATGACGGCGATTTTGCTGAAGCGGTTGAATGGGCAAAACGCTTTGCGGCGCTGTATGAACCAGGCGATTTTTATATCGAGCTGCAGGACCAAGGAATCACCACTAATGGTGGTATGACTCAGCTGGAGATGAATCGCAAGTTAACTGAAATTGCAAACCAGCTTGGCTTGCAAACTATCGCAACGAATGACTTCCATTATTTAACGCAAGAAGATGCTGTTGCGCAGGATATTATGCTGTGCATTGGTACGAACTCTACCGTTACCCAGGAAAAGCGCTTTAAGTTCCCGAACGATCAGTTCTACATGAAGACTGAAGAGGAAATGCGCACTGCTCTTAAAGATTTTCCTGAAGCATGTGATAACACAGTGGCTTTGGCGGAAAAATGTAATGTGGAGCTCGAACGTGATGCAATTTTGCCTCGCTTCCCCTTGCCTGAAGGAGAAACGGAAGAATCTTACTTCCGCAAGCGTGTACAGGAAGGCTTGGTTCGTCGTTATGGCGATCCTGTTCCTGCCGAGGTGCAGGAACGCGCCGATTACGAAATGAGCGTTATTATCCAGCAAGGCTTCCCTGCATACTTCCTTATCGTTCAGGAATATATCGAATGGGCGCGTAGCCAAGGTATCGGCGTAGGCCCTGGTCGTGGTTCTGCGGCTGGTGCAATCGTTGCTTATGCCATGGGTATTACTGACTTAGATCCGCTTTCAAATGGCTTGCTCTTCGAACGTTTCTTGTCTCCTGAACGTGTAGAGATGCCTGATATCGACGTTGACTTCGAAGATGAACGTCGTCAGGAAGTAATTGAACACATTAAAGACGTGTATGGCGAAGACCATGTATCGGGCGTAATTACCTTCGGCAAATTGCAGGCAAAAAATGCTGTGCGTGACGCTGCCCGCGTATTGGACTATCCGTATGCGGTAGGCGATAAGGTTGCCAAGCTTATCGGTAACGAATTGGGCATTACCATTGATGATGCAATGGCGAAAAACCCTGATTTAAAGCAGGCATACGATACTGAAGAAGACGTACGTCGCGTAATTGACGCGGCGCGATCCATTGAAGGTCATGTACGTGGCGAAGGCGTTCATGCTTGTGCAACGATTATTTGCCGTGACCCTATGAGCGATCACGTACCCATGAAGCGCGATACCAAGGGCGGCGGCATCATTACCCAATACGATGGTCACTATACGCCTGACTTGGGTCTGCTGAAGATGGACTTCTTGGGTCTGCGTACCTTAGGCGTACTTTCTCGTGCATGCCGCAATATTAAAAATCGTTTTGGCGTGGAAATAATTCCTGAGGAAATTCCAACAGACGATGAAAAAGCATTCGAGCTAATGCGTAGTGGCAACATGGACGGCCTTTTCCAGGTAGAAAGTGCCCTGTATGTAAGTTTGTTTAGCCGTCTACCACCTCATAGGTTCTCTGACGTTGTAGCTTCTATTGCACTTAACCGTCCAGGTCCTTTGGAGTCTGGCATGGTTGACGACTACGTATTGGTAGCAAGTGGCAAAACGCCTGTTCATTACTACGATGATCGTCTTCGTCCTATTCTGGAAGAAACCTATGGCACCATGGTCTATCAGGAACAGATCATGCAGATATCTATGGTTATGAGTGGCTTTTCTGCTGGTAAGGCAGACAAGTTGCGTAAAGCTATGGGTAAAAAGAAGATTGACGTTATGCGTCAGCTTCAGGAAGACTGGAATACAGGCGCCGTAGAAAATGGCTTTAGCTTAGAAATTGCTAAAAAGATTTGGGAAGATGCGGAAAAGTTCGCTAAGTACGCCTTTAACAAATCGCACTCGGCAGCATATGCAATTTTGGTTATGCGCACGGCTTATTTGAAGGCGCATTATCCTAACGACTATATGGCGGCAGTGTTGTCGTCGTATATGGGCAACTCAGATCGCCTGATTAAATATATTGCAAGTTGTAACCGCACGGGTATTCCCGTTTTGTCTCCTGACGTAAATTCTTCAAACCTTGAATTTACGCCTTTAGATGATGGTATTCGCTTTGGTTTGGCGGGCATTCGCGGTGTGGGCGAAAAGGTTGCTCAGGTAATCATTGACGAACGTGAAGCGAATGGTCCGTATACGTCTTTGCATGATTTTGTAAATCGTGTTGATTCGTCTGCGTACAATCGCAAAACGCTTGAAGCACTTATTAAATCTGGTGGTTTTGACTCAACGGGATACACTCGTAAACAGTTGATGTATTTTGTGGACGAAACGCCCCTTCTTGAAAGCGCAACGAAGCGACAGAAAGACAAAGATGCTGGTCAGATGGATATGTTCAGCATGTTTGCTGATGTGGATGATTCGTTTAAGGAAGATATTCCAGAGCCCGATGGTATTGAATGGGATAGGCGCACTAAACTTGCCTTCGAAAAAGACATCTTAAAGATGTATGTATCCGACCATCCGCTTCGTCCATACGAGAACTATTTGTCGCGCACCATGAAATACACCTTGGGTGATTTGATGGATCGTGAAGAAGGCATTAAGTCGGCTACCTTTGCGGGCATGGTTTCAGAAACCAACATTCGTCGTACAAAGCGTGGCACCTTGATGGCAAGCTTTACCTTGGAGGACACAACAGGTCATATTGAATGTGTTTGCTTTGATTACGAGAAGAATCAAGCAGCTATTCAGGAAGATGCCATTATTACCTGTAAGGGCAAGTTTGAGGTAAACGATCGTGGTAGTCAGCTTTTGGTGTACGAAGCAAAGCCTCTCGAGCTTTCGGAAGCAGATATGAATGTTGCACCGATGCAGTTGGAATTAACTCTTGCTACGCGTGAGTTGAATTCGGTGGCGTCGGATAAGTTGATGCGTATCTTAAAGGCTCACCCAGGCAAAGATCCTGTCATTTTGTATATCAATGAAGAAAATGGCAAACGCATGAGAGCAGAATTACCGCTGACCATTGATTCAAACAGTGCGCACTTAAAGGCACACTTAGCTGATTTGTTTGGCCGTCCCGTTTGGAAGGCTTCTTAGCATGGTGGTGTTGGCGCTTGAAGTCGCGTACAATGGTGCGCCGTTTTCAGGATTCGCGCGCCAGCCTAGTCAGTTGACGGTGCAGGGCAGTATCGAAGAAGCTCTTGCCTTGATTTTTCGCCGTCCTATTGAAACGGTGTGTGCGGGTCGTACCGATTCGGGCGTTCATGCTAAGGGTCAGGTTGTGAGTTTTGAAGTTGAAGAAGCAGAATACGAGCAACGCAGCGATTATAAATTGCTGCGCTCTCTTAACGCCCTTACCCATGAAGATATTTCTATTCGGACTATAGAGCGCAAGCCGCAAGATTTTTCTGCGCGCTTTTCTGCTACTATGCGTGAATATCGCTATTTCATTTGCACGGATAAAGCAGCGCCTTTGCTTATGAAGAACTTCTGCTGGCACATTCCAAAAGAGCTAGATCTTGAAGCTATGCGTCAAGCAGCTGCCTACTTAATTGGCGAACACGATTTTAAGAGCTTTTGTATGGCGGTTTCTGCTGAAGGCAAATCTACCATGCGTAACGTGTTTAGCATTTCTGTTGAACCTCAGGAGCTTTGGGGTGAACAACTTGTTGTCATTACCGTGAAGGGCAACGCATTTTTGCATTCAATGGTGCGCACTATTGTGGGCACACTTGTTGCGGTAGGGCGTGGGCAACGTAAACCCGAATGGGTTGCCGAGGTGCTTGAAGCGCGGAATCGAAGTGCTGCAGGAGAAAACGCTCCTGCCCAAGGATTGGTGTTTTGGCGAGTAAGCTACGAAGGTACACGCGTGCATAATCCGTTGCCCCGTTGGAGCGATACTCTTTCGGATTCAATGTTAAACATTTGTAATAGTTTGCTATAGTATGGCTTTGTTTAACTTGCCTGAGGCATAGGAATGACTTTTTTCTTATGTATTCAGGCGGTGAAGGCGTATACGAAGAAAGAAGAACTAATGACTTCAACAGAACCCGCACAGCAGGCTGGTCGTGCCTCTTGGTCAGGTAAGCTTGCTTTTGTTTTGGCGGCAGCCGCTTCGGCTGTTGGCTTGGGAAGCATGTGGCGCTTCCCTTACTTGGCTGCTAAGTATGGTGGCGGCACCTTCCTTCTTACTTATTTGGTATTTGTTTTTACTATTGGCATTGCACTGTTGCTTTTGGAAACGGCACTTGGTCGTAAGACAGGTCAGAGCTCCATTGGTGCATTTAAGGCATATGGAAAGAAATATGCCTTTATTGGCATTTTGATGTCTGCCGTTCCTTTCATCATCGTGCCTTACTACTGCGTTATTGGTGGTTGGGTAACCAAGTTTTTAGCATGTTATGTAACGGGCGACATTGCTTCGCTGACCGATGGCGGCGACTACTTCACGACCTTTATTGCAAACGGTCCTGAAAGTATCGTTTTCATGCTTATCTTTATGTTCTTGACCTACTTTGTTGTTTCTCGTGGTGTTAAGGGCGGTATCGAAAAAGCAAACCTGGTTATGATGCCTGCTTTGATCTTGATGGCAATTGGTGTTGCTATTTATGCTCTTACTTTGCCAGGCGCAATTGACGGTCTTGCTTATTACTTCATCCCTGATCCAGCTGGATTTACGCCTGAAATGGTTATTTCTGCTTTAGGTCAGACCTTCTTTACCTTGTCTTTGGCAATGGGCATCATGGTAACCTATGGCTCTTATTTGGATAAAACCTCCAAGCTTACCTCTAGCGTTGCTCAGATTGCAGGCACTACCTTTAGTGTTTCTTTGCTTGCAGGCTTGATGATTATTCCTGCAGCATTTGCGGCTATGGGTTCAGGTGAAGCAGTTGCTCAAAACTCTGGTCCTACGCTGATGTTTGTTGTATTGCCACAGGTATTCAGTGGCTTGGGTGACATTGCTCCTGTTATTGGTGCGGTGTTCTTTATCCTGGTATTGTTTGCTGCTTTAACCAGTTCTATTTCGCTGGTTGAAACCTGTACTGCAATTATTCAAGACGCAACGCATTGCCATCGTCGTACCGCGCTTATTGTTACGATTGTATGGACAACATTGATGGGCATTATCGTTAACCTTGGTTTCGGCACTTTGTCGTTCATCGCGCCATTGGGTGAAGGTTCAACCATTCTGGACTTCCTGGACTTCATTTCGAATTCTGTCATGATGCCAGTAGTTGCTCTGCTTACCTGTATCTTTATTGGCTGGATTGTAGGCACGAAGTCCATTGAAGAAGAAGTTAAACTTTCAGCTCCCTTTAAGCTGAACAAAGTATGGGCGTTCATGATTAAGTTCATCGCACCTGTTGTGCTGGTAATCATTCTGGTTGCTTATGTTGCACAGACCATGGGCTTGTTCACGATGTAACAGAGTAGAGATCAGCTAATTACTTTTAGGATGCTTTAGAAAGCAAGTTAGGAAGCCTCGCAAACGAGGCTTCCTTTTTTATGCGGGCTTGTTTGTGCGGAATGCACGCAGGTGCTGAGGGTGGTATTATTAACACCGCATTTTATAAACAAATAAAGGAGAAACACGTGTCTCTTTCAATCGGAATTGTTGGACTTCCTAATGTAGGTAAATCTTCGCTGTTTACTGCGCTTACCAAGAAAAGCGGTTTTGCAGCTAACTATCCCTTTGCAACTATTGAGCCTAATGTAGGCATTGTTCCTGTGCCAGACGATCGCTTAGAGGGTTTGGCGGCAATTGATCATCCTGCAAAAATTGTTCCTGCTACGGTTGAATTTGTAGACATCGCTGGTTTGGTTGCAGGTGCTTCACAGGGTGAAGGCTTAGGCAATAAGTTTTTAGCTAACATTCGTGAAACTGATGCAATTTGTGAAGTAGTGCGCTTCTTTACCGACCCCAATGTAGAGCACGTTTCGCGCAAGGTTGATCCGCAAAGCGACGTGGAAACCATTAAGACCGAATTAGTTCTTGCAGATATGGGCACCATCGAAAAAGCTCTTCCTCGTTTGGAAAAGGAAGCTAAGCGTGATAAGTCCGCAGTTCTGAAGTTTGAAACTGCCAAGAAAGTATTGGACGGTTTAAATGAAGGTCATCGTGCGCTTTCTCTAGATTTGTCTGACGACGAAAAGGATTCCATTAAGGAATTGTGCCTGCTCACTATGAAGCCACTTTTATATATCGCAAATGTGGATGAAAGCCAGCTGAATGCCGAACTTCCAGAAATTGACGGTCAACAGCCGGTGCCAATCTGCGCTAAGACTGAAGCGGATTTGGCAGAGCTTGAACCAGAAGAAGCTCAGATGTTCTTAGACGAACTTGGTTTGGACGAATCTGGTCTGGCTCGTCTGGTTCGTGAAGCATATAAGCTCCTTGGTTTGCAAAGCTTCTTTACCAGCGGCGAAACCGAAACGCGTGCGTGGACCATTCCTGTAGGCGCTAAAGCTCCTCAGGCTGCAGGCGTTATTCATACCGACTTTGAGCGCGGCTTCATTAAGGCGGAAACCGCATCGTATGAAGACTACGTTGAACTGGGTGGCGAAAAAGGTTGCCGCGATGCAGGTAAGCTGCGCCAAGAGGGTAAGGACTATGTCGTGCAAGACGGAGACGTTATGCACTTTAAATTTAACGTGTAAGCGACCTGTATTAACGGCACCTGTGCGCAAAGCCTTCTAGGACGAAGCAATACAAGCAGCAAAGCTATGTTGTAAGCGCACAACAACTTTACTTATTCAAGCGAGGCATCCGCCTCGCTTTTTTATGCGGCGAAGTAATTAAAAGCACTCTAAAGACAAAGATTATTGCATGGGTTCTTAACGAGATGCATCTTGTCTGCGTGCTAAACTTTCTTACAGGACTAAACAAGATATCACGCAATAAACCGAACAGTATGCGTGTTTTGCGAGTAGGGGCACTCTATGGAACTTCGCGAAATGGGGAAAACGGGCGTAAAAGTTTCACCTTTGGGCTTTGGTGTTATGCGCTTGCCACTAAAAAATGGCGGCAAAACAGCAAATGACACCACGATTGATAATGTTGATGTAGATACTTCTATTGCAATGATTCGTCATGCAATTGATGAAGGAGTGAACTATTTCGATACCGCCTATAACTATGTGGCAGGATCTTCGGAAGTTATCTTAGGACAGGCTCTTAAAGATGGTTATCGCGAAAAGGTATATGTAGCTTCTAAATCTCCTGCATGGCTGTATAAAGCTCCTGAAGATTTTGATCGCTATTTGAGCGAGCAGCTTGAACGTTTGGATATGGACTATATCGATTTCTATCTGTTGCATTCCATGAATGGTGGCAGCTGGAAAAAGTCGGTACGCAACAATGCGGTAGAGTCTATGGTTCGCGCTAAAGCGGAAGGCAAAGTAAAGCACATCGGTTTTTCTTTCCATGATGACCTGGAGCTTTTTGAAGAAATTCTTAACGCTGCCGATTGGGATTTTTGCCAAATTCAGCTGAATTATTATGATCGCGATTACCAGGCAGGCGTTAAGGGCGCAAAGATGGCAGCCGAACGTGACATGGGTGTTATCGTTATGGAGCCTTTGCGTGGTGGTTTGCTGGTTGATTTGCCAAAGAGCGTGCAAGAAGTCTTTGATAATTCGGTATATGATCGCAGCAATGTTGAATGGTCGTTTGATTGGCTGTGGGATATGCCAGAAATTTCTTGCGTCTTATCAGGCATGACTACTCCGCAGCAGCTTGAAGATAATCTTGGCTATATGAAACGTGCTTCTGTTGGCATGCTTACCGACGATGAACGTGCGGTAATCGATGCGGCAAAGGCGGCGCTTGACGCTAAGGCTGCTATCCCTTGTACGGGCTGTAACTATTGCGTGGATATGTGTCCTAACAAGATTGCCATCCCTTACAATTTCCGCGCTTACAACATGGGTGTTTTGTATGACAACATGGACTTGGCTAAAGAATTTTATGCCGAAGAGGTTACGAGTTATGGCCGTCGTGCAGAGCATTGCACGAGCTGCGGAACATGCGAAGATATTTGTCCTCAGCACATTAAGATTAGCGAATGGCTCCCAAAGGTTGATGAGCTTTTAAATACCGATAAGTAACTTATTAGTATATTAACTATCAATACGTCAACTATAATTTACAATAGTAGCGAAACTGAAATGCGTTTATATCGTCAGATTGAAGATATAAACGCATTTCTCTGTTACCGTGACTTTGATAGCTGCGAACAGCACAGTGCTTGTCATGTGCCACAAGCAGGATGGGTGGCTGCAAGCGAAACGGGCAGCTTGTACCCGCAAACAAAGTGGCGGTTAAGTCTCATAAAGCTATTTGCGCAAAGAAGGTATACCATGCATTCCGATGAAATTGAGCGTATTTTAACTGAAGTCTCCAAGGGCACTTGTTCGGTCGAAGATGCTCTACTCTCTCTAAAAAAAGAGCCCTTTACTGATTTGGGATATGCCAAGGTTGATCATCATCGTGCCTTGCGTCAAAACGCTGCCGAAGTGGTGTATGGCGCAGGAAAAACGCCCGATCAAATTGCAGGAATTGTTGCTTCGCTTCAAAAAGAAGGCGAAAAGACCGTTCTTATCACTCGACTAAAGCCAGAAGCTGCAGCGCTTTTACGTACCGAAATACCACTTACCTATCATGAGCTTTCAGGTGTGGGTATTGTAGGCGATATGCCTAAACCTACAGGAAATGGAAAGATTGTTGTTGCGTGTGCTGGTACCAGCGATTTGCCTGTAGCAGAAGAAGCGGCGCTTACTGCTGAAGTTTTAGGTAACGAAGTAGTGCGCTTGTTTGATGTGGGTGTTGCAGGCCTTCATCGCTTGCTTGCTCATATGGACGACATTATGGATGCTCAAGTTGTTATTGCCATTGCTGGTATGGAAGGTGCTCTTGCAAGTGTTATTGGCGGCATGGCTTCGTGCCCTGTTATTGCGGTGCCAACAAGTGTTGGTTATGGCGCTTCCTTTAATGGTTTGGCAGCATTGCTTTCGATGCTTAATTCTTGCGCGAGTGGCGTAAGTGTTGTGAATATCGACAATGGCTTTGGCGCTGCTTTCCAGGCGCATCTCATTAACCATTTGCCTGGCAAAGCATCTTAGAGTATCTGTAACAAACTATCTGTAGGAAAACATCTAAATTAACAGCAAAACGCCGAGACGAAATCAAACAATTCGGCACAAAAGCTTCAGGATATAAAGGAGAAAACACATGCAATTGCATTTAGATTTGCACGAAAATGCAACACGTGGACATATTTTAGATACTTTGCTTAACGCTATGGATGAAGCAAAGAGAACTTCATATGACGATATCGTCAATCATGCCGTAATTCCCGATAAGCACCACCATTCCATCGTTGAGGTGCGCGAAAGCATTGATGCGCTTGAGGTACCTGAACAGGTAAAAGAAGACCTTCATGCGGTATATGAAATATTGGCGGCCGCAGAAGCAAGCGTGCATGGGTGTGCTGTGGAGGAAACTCACTTTCACGAAGTGGGTAATGCGAGTGGTATTCGCAATGCACTTGCCATTTGCGCTGCGTTTTATGTGCTGGCACCCGAGGCGGTTGTCGCAACGCCCCTACAAACAGGTGAAGGTGAAATCGAGTGTGCTCACGGACTGCTTTCCCTTCCTGCTCCCGCAACAGCTGCTATTATTGAAGGACTTCCTGTAGCGGAGGATAAACTTCCAGGAGAGCGATGTACTCCTACTTCTGCTGCGATTATTAAGCATTTTGTTACTTCATTTGAGGGATAGTGTGTAGTGAAATTACCTTGGCGTAAGAATAAAAATACTTACGATGACGGCGTCGACGACTTTGATGCCTATCAAGGTATGGCTTCTGCTCATGACGAAACGCGCGCTTGGGATTCTCGCGGTAATGATTTAGGGGTATCGGCTGTTCCCCTTGTTACTCGGGATGATTATCGGGTTACCTATACAGGTGCTGCCGAAAACGAAGCACCTCATGATTTGGATTATGGATCGGACTATGATTTGGTATATGCTTCAAATTCTGGTCCGACACTACCTGATGGAGCGCAAGCAGAATCTGAAACATTATTGCTAAATCGCTACATAGTAGCAGGTGAAGCGGGTAGTGGTGCTTTTGCTTCGGTGGTTATTGCATGGGACACCCGCATACAACGCAAAGTCGCTATTAAATGTATTCCTTTAGAGGGAACCGAAGGCCTGCCCGCGCAAGGCGGCAGCATTTTGGTAGATAATTCTTCGTTTGATATGTCGTCAGTGACGGGTCTCGAAGAGGCACGTACGGCAGCTATGCTTTCTGATTCTTCAATCGTTTCGGTATACGACTTTGAAGTTGATAAAGGTATGGCCTACCTTATTCTTGAATACGTTGACGGCTTAACGCTAGCGGATTTGCTGGCTCAGTATCCCGATGAAATTAACGCAGATATTGTTGCTTCGGTATTTAAATCCATTTCACATGCGCTTGAGGTAGCACACAAGCGCCACGTTCTTCATTTAGATATCAAACCTGAAAACGTTTTGATTGATCATCAAGGTCAGGTAAAAGTGACCGATTTTGGTCTTGCTCGTTTGGCGACTGAAACTGGGTATGGCACTGCCGCGGGTGGCACCATTGGTTATATGCCTCCAGAGCAAATGACTGGTCAAGAGCTTGATGAGCGCTGTGATCAATGGGCTCTTGCGAGCTTGACCTACGAAATGATAGCGGGGAAGAATCCCTTCATTGTCGATTCGCTTGCAGAGGCAGAGGATGCTATCTATGATGCGGAATTGGTCATTCCGTCCTTGTGTATGGAAGGCCTTGATGAAGATATAGACGACATTATGTTTTGCGCACTCGACCCTGATCCAGCAGAGCGCTATGACTCCGTTAAGGATTTTGCCGAGCAGTTGCAGCCCTGTTTAGGAAGCACGCGAAAAGGACGAAACGCCTTAAAGCGTTTAGTGGGCCAAAGTGATGCAGAAGACTCTGATTTTGCTGAAACAGATCTTGATGATGACACTGAGGCTTTCGAATACGATGATGCCTGCGATTACGAGAACGAAGGCAGAGAACCCTGGCATATGTCACCACGCATGCATTCAGTTTGCATGCGCTTGTGGGCAGTGGCAGGTAGCGTGGTGTTGGCTTTTTTGTGTATCAATTCGCTCTTAGGGCCAGAATCATGGAGCTCTCAACCTGTTTCTTGGGGCGCTTTGCTGATCTGTGTGCTTCTTAGTGCGGTATTTCCTCATGTAGGTGCTTTGCTTGTTGGAGAAGCATTTGGCGTGACACTATGCGCGTGTGGTGATCCGCTGCCGGGTATTTTCTTGATGGCGGCAACAGGCGCTTGGTGGTTTTATTCGGCACGTCAATCTGTTGAGGCTACTAACGTTGGTCTTTCGGGTGCGCTCTTTGGCGCTATTGGGCTGGCACCTCTTGTTCCTTTTGTTGCAGGCTTCCTCTTACCCGCGCGTGATGCACTACTCTCTACGCTCTATGCCATAAGTGTTGCGGTTTTACTTGCTGGTTTAGGATCAGCGTCAATGTTTGGTTGGGACGCCTTTACGTTTGCGCCGATACCGATTGATTCGAGTTATGGCGACGTATTACTTCGGGTGATAAGCCAGCCTTCTACTTGGATTATGATTCTTGCTTGTGTGCTTGCTGCGCTAATCGGTTCGCTTATGTGCGGTCTAGGTAAACGTGTTTGGTGTATTTTGGGCATGATCATCGCAGGTGTGCTTTTGATTGTTGGCTTGATTTGTGGCTCCCTTATCGACACCCTAGGGAAAGAGATGCTAACCAATCCTATCTTACTGGCACCTGTTATTGGCTCTACTGTGTTAGGGGTATTTTTAGCAAGCGTTGCTCTTCCAGGACGCACGTTTCACGACACTGAAGAGTAGACACGATTAAGCGAGTGATTCATTCGGCAGCTAATGTGTCCAAACGCGGCGAGAAGCGGTTGGATGCTGACAGGTGCGCACGACAGTTACACGTAACGGTTATTCACTTGGTAGTTATTCACTCGGTAGGGCGTCCAGAGAAATTCAAATTTCTTGTAATCTTTTTTGCATCGTCGGAAGAAAAACTATCTTCAATAAACTGCGGAATAAGCGTATTTGCTTCGCTTAAGGTGGCGTTGAAGATGTCTTCAAAACTCGTCGTGTGGTGTTCCTCTGTGAAAGGATTGATCCATGTATGATGTTCGTGATTATCAAAGGCGCTTTTAGTAAGCGCAAGCGGGCGATGACAAAATGCTTGGGCAAAGGAATGTCTTCTAAATCTGCGCTCCACTATTCCGTAAAGGCTGCGCTTAAACCCTTGAGGTGAATAAGTTGCAAACTGTACGCGACGATAGTTATGCACACTTGCAGAAAAAAGATGAGCAGGAGTCAGCTTTTCGTAGGTATCCCAAAAAGCGGCGCACATAATGTGCGAAATGGCGGCAAGGGATTGTTCATCTGCTTTAAGTATTTCTTTGTAGGGTTTAAAGGACGAAATGGTCTTTCCTTTGTGGGTGTAGAGAATTAGCTCGTCAAGTTCGCTTTCGATAACCGCATGAACTTCATGACCATCATGTTCGTCTAAACCATCAATGCCTGCACTGCATAAAGCGTATTGCTGCGCGTAAACAAAAGGATGTGCGGCACGATCAAGTAAATAGTGGCACAAAAATCCCGCACAAAACGCACGAACCGTTTCTTGCATATTGGAAGGTGCAAGAGTGGGACTTTTGGAAATGGTAAGCAAAAGTTCGGCAGGTTTTTTGCTATGCATCAGGCTGCCCATTGCGCGATAAGCGGACAAAGATGGAGAAATTACGCAGAAAAAGAGCGGATCAGGTCCTTGGCTGCCAAGAAGAAAAGCATTTTGTTCGCGCTCGTTGGAAATAAACGAAAGCGCAGGCAAAGTAAGCATTTCTTGTGCAAATTGGTGGTGCGTAATGATTGCTGGCATGACGGACCTCGCCTTCTTAACAATTTTTTAAGTTCGGTAGCGCGATGGATGCGTATACTTTTCTCCGTTCATAATGAATCTGTTTTTCGGATCATTCAAGAGCGTACCAAGAAAAGCAAACCTTTTCGTTATGAATGCTGTTAGCGAAAATGTATTAGAGAAAAGTGTCGCGAAGAATGGCGAACGCCTTGCGGAAAGTGCTGACGAAGAATGGCGAACGCCTTGCGGAAAGCGCCGCTAAAGAATGGCGAACGCCTTGTTGGATCTCGACGAAGAGCAGCGGGCGTTATGGTAACTGTTTGCAAGGTGTAGGGAAGGATTAGATAACAACATGGCATTTGGCTTAACTAAAAAGGAATTCAGTTGGGTTTTATATGATGTCGGAAATTCAGCGTTTGTCATGTTATCTACAGCGCTTATTCCTGTATATTTTGCCTCGATTGCTGAAGAAGGATCTTCTGTCGTTGTTGCTTGGGGTTATGCCGAAACAGTGGCCTCGCTCATCCTTGCGCTTTTGATGCCGCTTTTAGGAAGCCTGGCAGATCTTGCAGGTAACAAGAAAAAGTTTCTCATCGGATTTGCGGGAACAGGCGCCGTTGCCTGCGCTGCGTTAGGTGTGCCTCAACATGCCTTGGCTTTTTTGGTGGTGTATGTCGTTTCTTCGGTAATGCTTAATGGGTCAATGGTTTTCTACGATGCATTCTTGATCGATGCCACTACTGAAGATCGCTACGACAAGGTTTCTTCTCATGGTTATGCCTGGGGCTACATCGGCTCATGCATTCCCTTTATTGCTTGTCTGGCAGTAGTGCTTGGTGGACCATCTTTTGGCATGGATATGGCAACGGGCATGAAAGTGGCCTTTGTTATTACTGCACTGTGGTGGGTAGCGTTTACTATTCCTATCGCTAAAAATGTAAAGCAGACTCATTTTCGCGAGCATACTAGTCATGTTTTTCAAACGACGTTTGCCAGCTTGAAAAACACCATGAAAAACATTGCGCACGATAAGCGCTTGCTATTCTTTCTTATTGCGTTTTTCTTTTATATTGACGGCGTGCACACCGTTATCAAAATGTCTACCAGCTACGGAACTGAACTAGGCATAGATTCTACGCAGCTGGTTTTGGCGCTTTTAGTAACCCAGTTTGTTGCGTTTCCTTTTGCAATTGCGTATGGCAATTTGGCAAAACGTTTCGGAACGCGTCATATGCTGATGGTTGGCGTTTTGGCTTATTTCTGTATTGTGATGTTTGCTGCATTCTTCCTAAAATCGGCACTTGAATTCTGGATTTTGGCAATTTGCGTCGGTCTTTTCCAGGGTGGCATTCAAGCGCTTTCTCGTTCGGAATACGGCAAGCTTATTCCCAAAGATAAAGCGAACGAGTATTACGGATTTTTTGACATTTTCGGCAAGTATGCAGCCGTTATGGGAACGTTTTTAGTCAGTATTTTTACCCAAATAACAGGCAACCCCTCATTCGGGGTTCTTTCCATTGCGGTTTTGTTTGTTGTGGGCTTCTTCTTTTTGCGTGCTATGCCAAAACCGAAGGCATAGCGAAAGTGAAGGCGTAAAAAACCGAATCGAAACAGCGCGCGATTGTTTGCACTGTACGATTCGGTTTTGATTGTTTGCACTGTACGATTCGGATTTTTGTTTAATTGCTATTTTTGCAGCAAATCAGCAATGCGGCCAATCAAAAGTTCAAAGCTTACGCCGCGATCCTTGAAGTTTGGCTGTTTGCTGGAAACAATCATGGCATCGTGGGTTAACTCACCCGCGAATTCGACTGCTTCTTGAAGGGTGCGGCCAGCCATAATAGCTGCCAACAGGCAAGAGCAGTACAAGTCGCCGGTGCCATGGAGCATGTAGGGCAGATATTCGTTTGATGCTTCGAAGAAATCAATATCAATACCAGCAGCAAAGTTGCGAATCAAACCATCATCACGCTGAATACCTTTGAGCACTACATTCTTTGCGCCCTTAGCAATAAGAGCATCAATAATACGCTTAGCTTCGTCGTCGCTAATGTTGGTGCCCTTCCATTCTTCACCAAGGATAATGGCGGCCTCAGTCAAATTAGGAGTCAAAATGTCAGCATCGCAAGCAAGTTCTGCCATAGCTGCGCATAATTCTGGAGTATATGTGGGGTATACCTTGCCGTGGTCAGCCATTACGGGATCAACTACGCGTAGAGCTTTTGGATAGCGCTCATAGAGGCTGCGAATAATATCTACCTGTTCGGGAGCGCCCAAAAAGCCAGAATACACTGCGTCAATTTCGACACCAATATTTTGCCATGCAGCTAAATAGTCGGACAAAATATCGGTAGTGTCATGCATATACCAGCCAGGAAAAGCGGTGTGGGACGAAAACAATCCCGTAGGAACGGGGCACACATCGCATCCGCCTGCAGATACTACTGGAATAGCGATTCCCAATGAGCATTTGCCATATCCGCACAAATCGTGCACTGCAGCTACTCGGGGGATGTAGTCGGGATTAGCTTTCCGATCATACAAAACGGTTTGCGTCATTTTGTTTCTTCTTCCTCTTCAAATTTCCAACCGTCATCTTCTACGTTACCGCGATCTTTAAAGGTTTTGCGGGTTCTTCGTTCTAAAATTGCAGCAATAAGGGTTGATGCAACTAGAAACACAAGAATCAAACATCCAATGCCTTGCATGGTTTCAAACAGGAAATGATATAACGCTGCGAAATCCATGATTTTCAGTGATCCTTCCTGAATTTCTTTCACATTTTTCTGTTCATTGCGCTAACCCTCCGAGTGATACCGCAGAAGATTAGCGATTAAGAGTATACTAACGCTACTGATTATCTTTATAAATTAACCAAGTAGAAAACTACGTCGAAAGGACAGTCATGCTAGACATCCGGTTCGTCCGCGAACACCTTGATGAAGTTGCCACTGCAATGGAAAATCGCAACCATTCATGGGACTCTGAATATTTCAAAGAGTTGGACGAATCAAGACGTTCATTAATTGGTCAAGAAGAAGAACTACTCAATCAGCGCAACGTGCTTTCTAAGTCCATTGGAAAGTTGATGGGCGAAGGCAAGAAGGACGAAGCCGAGGCTACCAAGGCTCAGGTTTCTGAATTAAAGGATCGTATTGCTGATTTAAGCGCAAAGCGTGCTGAAGCTGAAGAAAAGCTTAACGATTTGTTAATGGGCACGCCTAACATGCCTGCTGATACAACGCCAGTAGGCAAGGATGAAAACGACAACCCTGAGGTTCGTCGCTGGGGAACCCCACGTGATTTTGAAGCTGAAGGCATCGAAATGAAACCTCACTGGGATTTGGGTGCAGATTTGGGCATTATCGATGCTGAGCGCGCAGTAAAGCTTGCGGGTAGCCGTTTTGTTTTGCTGGGTGGCCTTGGTGCTCGCTTGGAGCGCGCATTGATTAACTTTATGGCAGATACTCATATTTCTCGTGGCTATAAAGAGTGGTGGTGCCCTGCAATGGCAAATGCCACTACACTTACGGGCACTGGTCAACTTCCTAAGTTTGAAGACGACCTGTTCAAGACGCGCGAAGGAATGTATCTCATTCCTACCGCTGAAGTTCAGCTGACCAACATTCATTCTGGCGAAGTTTTGGATGCTGCTAATCTGCCTTTGAAGTACTGTGCATTCACCCCTTGCTTCCGCGAAGAAGCAGGTTCTGCTGGTCGCGATACGCGCGGCCTTATTCGCGTGCATCAGTTCGATAAGGTTGAAATGGTGAAATACGCAAAGCCAGAAGAAAGCTACGATGATCTGGAAGCTATGGTGGCAGATGCGGAAAACATCCTGCAGCTGCTTGGCTTGCCTTATCGCGTTATTTCTTTATGCACAGGCGATATCGGATTCTCTGCAGCAAAGACCTATGACTTGGAAGTTTGGTTGCCTTCCTATAATGCTTACAAGGAAATTTCTTCTTGCTCTAACTGCGTGGATTTCCAGGCACGTCGTGCAAACATTAAGTATCGCGATCCTGAAAACTTCAAGGGATCTCGCCTTGTACATACCTTGAATGGTTCTGGTTTGGCAGTTGGCCGTACTATGGCTGCTGTTTTGGAAAACTATCAGCAGGCTGACGGATCGGTTAAAGTTCCTGATGTTTTGGTTCCCTATATGGGTGGCGTTGAGGTCATTCGCTAAAGCAAAGCGAATCAAGCTAGGCTAGCAGACGCGGTTTAAGGATTTTATTCACGTACATGGTGGCGAAAAAGAACAATAACCTTTCTTCAGATGGGCGCTCTCGAAAAAAGCGCCCATCTGTTGCTGGGAAAAAAGTTGCTCAGGGATCTCGCATTAGCACTACTGCGTCTTCTAAAACGGGAACTCCTCGACTTGATCGCAGTTCCTTCAAGAAAAGCAAGAAAACCCAGCTGAATGATTCGGGATCTTTTGCAGAAGTAAGTACTCAAGAGGTTTTGCAAGAGGTTTCCAAGAGCAGCTCCAAAGATTTTAATGGTGCGTTCGGCGGCGCAAGCGGCTCGGGTAGCGTAAGTAGTGCAAGTGGTGCGGCAAGCATGAGCGGCGTTGATAATGCGGATGGCGTTGCTGATGCGAGCGCTGTGGGCAGCGCAAGTGGCGTGGAAGGCGCGGGCAGCGCAAGTGGTGTAAGTGATGCGGCAAGTGCGAGTGGCGCAAGCGCCGCAGGTAAGTTGAAAGCCCGTAAGCCGCTAAAGCGTAAAGGTATTTCTCGGCGTTTTCTTATTGGATCTCTCGTAGTAATCCTTTTGTTGGTAATTGGTACAGGGCTTTTAGCGTGGAATCAATGGTTCCGCTACGACGATGCCGCCGACATTCAAGGCACGTGGGTTATAGATGGGTCAAGTCAAAGTATCACGATCAATGAAACCGATATTGTGATGACTGACGATGTTTCGTATCCCTATACGCTTGATACATTCCAGAAGACCATTTCATTTTCTTTCAAGCAATACAGCGGATCGGGCTCTTACGCATTTTCTCCTGAGCGAACCACTCTGGTAATTACCGAAACCGACGCGGATACAGGCGAAAAAGTATCAACTAAATTGGTGAAGCAATGACGCTTGGTAATGCGCAAGCGACAGATAAGCTTCCGCTAACAGTGGAGCGGATTCGTGTTCGTCCTGACAGAATAGAAACGCTTATTCGTGTGAGCGATGAGCGCTTTGCGAACACCGACGAGCATCTAATTGCATACGTATTGAAAAATTGCCCTACCGTAGGTTTCCATGCGTGTCGCAACCATAAAGGTCGATTATTTTCAGACGTAATGAACAATACTTCGACGCCACATCTTTTAGAGCATATGGTGGTGGATGGTCAGACACGCCAAAGTAAAGATGAGTCCCGTGTATTTACGGGAACAACGCAATGGACGCAAGAAGATGGTCTATTGGCAAAGGTGGTTTTCTCGTATGAAGACGATCTAGTGGCGCTTGAAGTGCTTAAAGAATGCGTAAAAGTACTAAATAATATTCTTCTGGTACAAAGAACCATCACTGCCAACCACTAATCTGACCATTACAAATGATTTGCGATAACCGATTCGCTTACTAGTGTACAAACAATATGAAAGGCGACGCAGAAAGGCAGCACCTATGAAAGTAGCAATTCTTGCCGATAATACTACGATGCAATCTGAAGCAAGCTTGCTTGCTCAAGCTTTGCAAAACGCGGAGCATCAGGTAGAGCTCCTTGATGTAGATAAGCAGGTAGTTGCCCAGCTTCAGGCAAAACGACCTGAGATATGTTGCATCGCTTCAGGTACCAAAGGCTCTGAGGGTGCTTTGCAGGAATTGCTAGAGCTGTTGCAAATTCCTTATCTTGGTTCTCAGTCCGAAGCGTGTCGATTAAGTTCTGATGCTCAACTAAGCATGTTTGCTATGCGCCGTTATGCGGAAGCGTCAGAAGAAGACGTTATCGCTGAGCCTTTAGTAAACTTTTCTCTTTCGTCCGATTTGCTTACGACGAATGCCGAAGCGCTTGCCGATATGTGTGAGGCGCGAATTCCTGGTGGTTATCCTATAGAAATTAAGCCTCTGCGATCAGCGGGTTTTTCGCAGCGTGAAGGTGAATTATCTGAACGAGCTTCCCAGGATGATTCAGATTCAGGTGTTCCTCAAGTTGCGTTTGCTGGTCCAGGAAATTCAACATCTCTTTTGGTAAACAACAAAGAAGAATTGCTTGCGGCATTTAAAACGTATGAATCAGTTGGCTGCACGGTATACCAGTGGATCGAAGGACTACGCCTTTCGGTAGCGGTTTTAGGAACGGGTTGGGATGCTCATGTATTACCTCCCGTTGAAGAGGTTATTGCTCCGAAAGATTCGGCGGAGGGCGCTTCGGCAGAATTAATCGCGCCTGTTCGCCTTGAATCTCTTTCAAGTGATGAAAGTATTGCGCAAGCTATTCGCTCCGAAATCGAACGTACAGCTTTTGAGGCATGTCTTTCTTTAGGAATGCGTGATTTCGCGCTAGTTCGAGTAATTTGGGATGGCGCTCAAGTTCGTTTTGTTGGAATAGAAGCGCTTCCTAGTATGGCAGCAAATTCGGCGTTTTCTAAAGCGTGCGAAGCGGCTGGTCTTTCGGTTGCAGGTGTGTTAAATCATTTGGTTTCGCTGTAGGCGTTTCGTATCGGATTGGAAACAAGTCATAGTCGCCTGTATTTCTCAAGATAAGCAGTGAAACATGCACGTATAATAAGACCATTAGATATCGAAAATTGATGTCGGAAGGGTGTTCGAGATGGGTAAATTTGTTCCGTTTGTCATCGGCGGCATTATTGGCGCTGCTGCTGGTCTTCTGCTTTCTCCACGTACTGGCGCTGAAAATCGCGCTAAGTTGTCTGAGGCGCTCAACGAAAATGTAAAGATCGAAGTACCTGCCAATGTTCAGGAAAAGGCTGGCCAGTTTGTTGATGCGGCTGCTTCTACTTCTCAGAAGGTTATCAATACCGTAGTAGATAACGGTTCTGATGCATACAAGAATGTTGTTTCTCGTGTAAACCAGAATCCAACCGTTCAAGCATTTAGCGACAATGGTGATGAGCTTCGTCAGAAGATCGATGCTGCTCGTGAACGCATTGCAACTCAGGTAGCAAAGAACGCTGAAGCTGCTCGTGATGCAGCAGTAGATAAGATTCCTGTAGCAATTGATGCAGCTCAGGGTGCAGCTCAAAATGCTAAGGTTGCTGCTCAAAGCGCTGCTCAGGCAGTATCGGGAGCTGCTCAGAATGCTGGTCAGGTTGTTGCAGGTGCTGCACAAAACGCTGGTCAGGCAGTTGCTGGCGCTGCTGCAACCGCTAAGGATGCGGTAGCAGGCGCAGCTTCTACGGTTACTGCAAAAATTAACCCTTCTGATGATGAAAAGGATGCCGAATAACAATCGGCAAACCATTGGCGCAAAGGCGCGTAAAAGTTCAAAGATCGCTAATGGACGCTTATGAACTTTTCATAAGCAAGTGTTCGGCAGATACTTGATGAGCAGGGTGCTCGGCGAATCTTTAGCAAACAGCGTATCTAAGAACTTTCATGAGTTTTTGAGCGCCAAATAACTTAAAAGCAACAAATCGAACACATTTGTCGGTCATACTTTGTGGATGTGATTGAATAAATGTAAGTTCGGCTCGTAAAGATGGCGGCTTAACGGTCGCCATCTGCCGTAATGGGACAGGATAGAGATATATGAAAAAGAGCGAATACCTTATAAGCGAATTGCGAGGCATGCCAGTTTATACCACTGGTAAAAAACTCAAGCGCATAGGTAAAGTGCACTCTTTTATCTTTCATCCTCATAAGCGTCGTGTTGTTGGTTTTACGGTAAAGCGCCCCGATATTGCACTGATGATGCACAGGCCCGATTTGTTTGTTTCAATCGATGGGTTTGATGTTGAAGAGGGCAATATTGTTATCACCGAGGAAAAGGGAACCACGGGATCTGCTGCTTGTAAGCGTTTGGGTGTCGATTGGAACGAATGCGTTATTTGGCAGGGCCTTCCTTTGATGACCGAAGACGAAAAGCGCTGCGGCTTAGTAGGTAATGTGCGATTCAGCACAGAAGATGGAACAGTTAAGTCCCTTTTTATAGACAAAGGCACTTCGGCAGG
Source organism: uncultured Eggerthella sp. (assembly GCA_900551155.1). Lineage (GTDB taxonomy): Bacteria > Actinomycetota > Coriobacteriia > Coriobacteriales > Eggerthellaceae > Anaerotardibacter. Next base: position 47,428 of record URVA01000001.1, read on the forward strand.
GGCGCTACTGGGTGTTACTGAAATTCCTGCAACACTCATTAAAGGTTTCAAGCTCGGTGTAGGCGATCAGCTTACTGCAGCTAATGAAGAAGATTTTCTGCATGGCGCCATTATTTTGTCCAATGAAGCGTTGGCTATTCAAGCACAAGGCGGTTTGGCCGAACGTGCAGGTAAGGCAAGTGCGGTGGTTAGCCATAAGGCATCGCAGGCTTTTGAAAAAGCCAAGCCTATTGCATCAGATGTGGCGCAGAAAACAGGCGATGCAGTAAATAAGGGAGCTTTTGCGGTAGGGCAACAGCTTTCTAAAACAAAAGGTATGTTTTCTGCTTTTAAAGAAGAATATAAACGTGCTCGCTACGGTGAAGATAACGAGGAAAAATGAGCGATAACCAAAACGAAAATTTAGAAACCAAAGAAGAAAGCTTCGTTTCGATTTTTGGGCACAAGGTAAAAACTGCCGATATCTTTAAGCTGTTAGGTCTGCTTGCTTTTATTGGTATCACGGGAGGCATTGTTGTTGCTCTGTGGCCAAGCTTGTCTCAAATTTTCGAGCCCAACGGAACAGAGCGCGTAATTGCAAGCATTCAAAGCCAAGGCGTATTTGGCGTGTTGATGTTGCTTGGTTTGCAGTTTATCCAGGTGGTTGTGGCGTTTATCCCTGGCGAAGTTGTTCAGGTTGCAGCGGGCATGCTGTATGGGCCATGGCTTGGCGCGCTGATTATTTTGATTGGCTGCGTTATTTCAAGTGCTGTAATTTATCAGCTTGTTCATAAGTTGGGTGCACCGTTTGTTCACGACATGGTTAGCAAAGAACATCTAGAAAAGTTCTATACCTTCCAAAAATCGGGCAAACTGAACATCGTTGTATTTATTTTGTTCCTCATTCCTGCAATGCCTAAAGATGTATTTACCTATTTGGTTCCACTTACGGATATGCGCATGAGGACATTTTTGATTCTTGCCACTATTGGCCGCATTCCTGGTGTGATGGTGTCCACTTATGCGGCAGCAGGTTTAGCAGAAGGGCAGATTACCACTAGCCTGATTATTTTTGGTGTGGCAGCTGCTATTGCGCTGCTGTGTTTGATTTTCCGCAACCGAATTATGCGTGTAGTAGGTACCGTTAAGGCTTTTCATGAGCGCGATAAGGAACACGAAGACCAATAGCTCATTAAAAAGCTCATTACGACAACCTAAACGAAATACAACAGGCATCTTACGCGTTAAGTGCTGCGTTACGGAAGCATAACGAAACGTCGAGTTAAGTTTGCTAAAAGGTATTCTTACTATGTCGAAATCATCAACATATTAAAGTGAGGCGTTGAATTATGGCACATACAGAAAACGACCCTCAAAACAATAAACAGGAAGAACTTAAGGTGACAGAACAGAAAACCGAAAAGGCAGCTGAAAACGCAGAACAAAACACCGAAAAGGTGGAGCAGGACACTTCTTATTCTGCCGCTGATCAAGTAGAGCAGAAAGCCGAACAAGCCCAGGATAAGGCAGAGCAGGCAAAGCAGAAAGCCGAGCAAATGCAGTCTTCGGATGCAGCTGAAGAATCGGCTGGTCAGGCAGAGGCTCAAGCAGAAGTGCAAAACAGCCCTCAGCCAGAAACTCAAGCGGAAGTCAAAGCGGAGGCTCAAGCAGAAGCGCAAGCGGAACCTCAGCCAGAACCTCAGCCAGAAGCGCATCAGCGCTCAGAAATTGGCGATGCGGTTCGCGACGAAGCGCTTTCAGCAGCTGAAAAAGGTCTTGAGGCAGCGCGTGCGGCACTGGAAGCAGCAGAGAAAAAACTCGCTGAAGCGCAACAAGCAGCTTATGGTCAAAGCACCTACGCTCCTCCACAAGGCAATCCGCAGCAGCCTGCAAATAAAGATGCCGCGCAGCAAACTCAGTCAACGGGCCAGCAGACAGCAGCTCAGCAGTCAACAGGCCAACAAGCGACAGCCCAACAGTCAACGGGTCAGCAGGCGCAGCAAGCTGATTTCTATCAGTCATATCAACAGACGGTACAACAACCCACCTATCAGCAACCTGAATATCAGACTACTCAGACCACCCAGCCGAATTACCAATCGACTCAGTTCGGATATCAACAAACCGAACAGGGAGCATATCAGCAACCACAGCAGCAAACCTACCAACAAGCTACACAGGCGGGTTTCCAACAGCCTGATCAAGCTAATTATCAGCAGGCCGCACAGACGGGCTACCAACAGACATCTACCCAGCAACCAGGTTATCAGCAGACAGGCTATCAACAACCTGGATACCAACAGTCTGGTTACCAGCAAGCAACACAGGGAACCCAGCAACCGCCTGTTCAGCCTCATTACGCGCCACCTGTTGCTTCGCGCGATCATGTGGCAGCAGGGTTGCTAGCAATCTTCTTAGGTTTCTTGGGTGTGCATAAGTTTTATCTTGGCTACAACACGCAGGGCTTCATTATGTTGGCAATTGGGCTTATTGGCGGATTGTTCTCATTCGGATTAATCCTTGGCATTGTTTGGATCATAGGCGTCATTGAAGGCATTATTTATCTGACAAAAAGCCAAAGCGAGTTCGAAAGACTATATGTTTATAACAAGAGAGAGTGGTTTTAGCATCAAGGGGTCTCGAGATGAGGCCCCTTACGTTATAATGACTTGTGTTCGTGCATATGTATGCCAATAAGGAGGAAGATTATGCCCACCATTACTCGTGATCAGGTAAAGGTCCCAATGGACGTAATGCCTGAAGCGCGCGAAACGTACATTGATAATTACATGAAGGCTACCCGTGGTACCGGACGTTTGATGCTCTTTGCTTGCGACCAGAAGATCGAACACCTGAACAAGGACTTCTATGGTGAGGGCATTGATATTTCTGACGCAGAGCCAGAGCACTTGTTCAAGATTGGTTCCCAGGGCACTATTGGTGTTTTGGCAGGTCAGCGTGGTTTGATTGCTCAGTATGCAGCTGACTATCCAGAGATTAACTATCTGGTAAAGATGAACTCTAAGACCAACTTGGTAAAGGGTTCTCAGGACGATCCTTATAGCCCACAGCTTTATGATTTGGAAGCTGTTTTGGCAATGCGCGAAGCTGGCGTAAACATTGTTGGTTTGGGCTACACCATCTATCTTGGCTCTGAATATGAATCAACCATGATGGCTGAAGCTGGCGAGCTTATCGCTGAGGCTCATGCAGCTGGTTTGATTGTTGTTCTTTGGATTTATCCTCGCGGTAAAGCTGTTCCAGACGAGAAGGATCCAGATCTGATTGCTGGCGCAGCTGGTGTTGCACTTTGCCTTGGTGCAGACTTCGTTAAGGTTAACCCACCTCATGAGGCTGACGGTAAATCTTCCGCTGAAGGTTTGAAGATTGCTTCTATGGCTGCTGGTCGCACTGGTTTGGTATGCGCTGGTGGTTCTAAGGCTGACGCAAACGTATTCTTGACTGAGCTTCACAACCAGATTCACATTGGTGGTGCTTGCGGTAACGCAACGGGTCGTAACATCCACATGCGTTCCGAAGACGAAGCAATCCGTCTGTGCAACGCAATTTCTGCTATCACCTTGGGTGACTGGAGCGTTGAAGACGCAGAGGCTGTATTCCGCGGTGAAAAGGAATTCACCCTGTAAAGTTGCTTGAGAGCACTTAAAGCGAGCCCCCCAAAAGTAGTAAATCGTAAAAAGCGTTTTGCTTGCAGGGCAGTTAAAGGGCTTAGCTATTAGCAAAGCAGTAAAACTTTTAAGAGCCTGACTTCGGTCAGGCTCTTTTTTTGTGAAAATGGACCCCTCCCTGCAGAAAAAGCGCGTTTGTGAGTGATTTTCTAAAGCTGACTGCGGGATTATTCCGATTGCTTCAAAATGAAATGTAACGAAACAGCGAAAAAATGTAACCAACCATAATTTTTCACAATTTTAGAAGAAAGTAGTGGGTCTGCTGCTCGAGCAACCCTCTCACTTTCCAGCAAAATCTGCAGGGGCACCCCGATTTTTCGAAAAAACTTTGCCTTAGATTGTTGTTGAAGTGTTCGATTTTCAATAATGTATTTTCAATTGTTGTATTTGGTATATCGATATCATGAAATGGAAGCTAGTTTTGTCTGAATCAATTCAAATAGATATTGACGCATTGCGCGACTATTTAATGGATTACTGTGGGTCCGCCATCTTTTCTGGATTTCCTGCGGCAATTATTGGTGTTACAGAAATTGAAAGCGCAGACGGGTACGAGCTCTGTCAGATTGCTGAACAGTTAGGCGTTAATTTACGACAATTTGAGGTACCGCGCTATTGAGTATTTTGGGCTGCCATGCGGTTCATGGGTAAGAGCTTTTGTGTCTTTAGTCTGCTCGAATATGAATAATCCTCAATTTAATAACCGCTTAAAAATGGTTTCGATCACAATCAGGGATTTTGGGGGAATTTAAACTAGTTTCGATTACGATCGAAACTAGTTCTTTGTTCGCTCTATATCCGACAATCAATTTTGGAAAGAAGCAGGAAGCTCCAATCGCAGCCATGATTATTATTCTTGCCATACTTGCTTTGGTGTTTGCACGCATTACATACAATGACGTAACTATGCGTTTAGTGTATAGGCGCGATCTTATCGTGCTGATCGCTTTCCGTCTGGTGCTTTTTGTTGTAGCGGTCATTGGTACCGAAGTCTTTAGAGTTACTTCGTTTGGCGCCACATCCCTTGGAGCGGACTCTCTTGGGCTAAGCACAACGACTGGTATTTCTTTTGGAGCGATTTCGCTTGTAATTGATCGACTGACAAATATAAGTCTTGAGCAATGGGGTATACGTGCGCTTGTAATGTCAGTTGCCATGGCGTTTATTGTGAGCGCATTTGTCCAACTGGTGGCTTACATAACAAATCGTCTTACCAATAAATATGGCAAAAAGGATGAATCGCTTGGGCTAGGTGATGTAAAACTCTATGCGGTGTGCTGCTTGTTTTTGTCACTTGAACAGGCATTTGCGATGTTGTTCTTATCGGCAGTCATTGGCGCGTTCTTGGCGGTTTACGTAAAAGCGATCAAGAAGCAGGGCATTTTTCCCTTTGCGCCAGCGATAGTGTGGGCAACCTTTATCGTACTTGTATTAGATGTGCTGGTGTAGGTTGTATATTTTCATCCAAAAGTACTTATAGAAACTGCAAAAAGTTTTATCGAATGAATTTAGGAAACGGATTGGCTAAAAAGTACCAACGATTTGAATCTTTGGACGCAGCCTATTCTATGTTTTCGCATTCGTAACTTGTGTTTGATGTTTGAAGTGTAGTTTGCTACTTCAGAAAACAAAAGCGGCATGGTTAATACCATGCCGCTTGCACTTTTTAACTGGTGCCGGAGGCGGGATTTGAACCCGCACGTCTTTCGACAACGGTTTTTGAGACCGCCGCGTCTGCCGTTCCGCCACTCCGGCGCAGAAATGAATTATACCTAACTTCTGCTAAAACGCCAAAATATTTCTTAACAAATTCCAAAAATGCAGAAAAGCACACCGAACCAACAAATTACCGTTGGGGGATGTTTTGTACGATATACGCCAAATATCCAGCTTGAAGGTCGCCTAGCCGCTTCAGTCTTGCTCGTATATCAAGGCCGTTTCATAATACTAAGCTGTTAACTAATTACGGATAGAGAGCTATTTATGCGCAGTTAGCATGTTTGCTTGATTTTAGGTACAGGGGAGGAACTGTTCATGATTAATGAAAAAATGTATGGCCTTGGTGCTGAGCCTTCTGCTATTCGTGAGCTATTCGCCTACGGCATGGCCCGTAAAGCAGAAATTGGCGATGACAAAGTATTCGACTTCAGCATTGGCAACCCAAGTGTTCCTGCTCCTGCGAAAGTTGCGCAAACTATGCATGAATTGGCAGATTGGCCTCCTGCAGAACTGCATGCTTACTCTGCATCTGTAGGTTTGGATTCAACGCGTCAGGCTATTGCAGACAACTTGAATCGTCGTTATGGCACCAATTACGCACCTCATAACTTCTATATGACCATGGGTGCTGCTGCGTGCCTTTCTTGCTGCATTCACGCAACCGTTCTCCCAGGAGATGAAGTTATCGTAATTTCGCCCTACTTCCCTGAATACCGCGTTTGGATCGAGCAGGCACAGGGTGTTTGTGTGGAAGTTCCTGCACGTAGCGATAATTTCCAAATTGACATGGATGCTATGGATGCCGCCATCAACGAGCGTACCAAGGCGGTAATTATTAATTCTCCTAACAATCCTGTTGGTGCGGTTTATACGCGCGAAACGCTTGAGAATCTGGCAGCGTTACTTCATAAGAAGCGCGAAGAATTTGGCTCTGAGTTGTTCTTGATTTCCGACGAGCCCTATCGCGAACTCGTTTATGACAACATCGAAGTTCCTTGGGTTCCTGCAATCTATGACAACACGCTCATCTGCTATTCCTGGTCTAAGTCTCTTTCTTTGCCAGGTGACCGTATTGGATACGTGTTAGTTCCTGATGAAGTACAGAACGCAGAGCACATTCAAAAAGCAATTTCTGGTGCAGGTCGTGCACTGGGTTATATTTGCGCACCAGTATTTTTCCAGCGTGTTATTGAAAAATGCGTAGATGAGCCCGTAAATACCGAAGCGTATGCGAAAAATCGTGCACTGCTTACCGAAGGTTTGGACAAGCTTGGCTATCACTACATTGCTCCTGATGGTGCGTTCTATTTGTGGATGAAGGCGCTCGAAGACGACGCTCAGGCATTTTCTGACCGCGCTAAAGAATACGAATTGCTGCTTGTTCCTTCTGACAGCTTTGGTGTCGGCGGCTGGGTTCGCGTAAGCTACTGCATCCCCGAAGAAGTAATTCTCAACTCAATGCCTGCTTTTGAAGCACTGAAGAAGAGCTACGAATAGCGCCAAATGTAATAGCGCAAATGAAACAGTGCCAAGTAAAACAGCGCGAATATAATAGCGTCGAAAACTACAGGAACGCGGGAATACGTAGTGAAGAGCACAGGTGAACATACTCCTAAGAATTTTGTAATTGAAGGTGCCATCTTTGACTGTGATGGCACCTTGCTAGACTCGCTTGATTCGTGGCGCGGTCTGGAAGGTGTGCTTTCTCAAGAGTCGCATGTTCAGGTAACGCCAGAAGAACGTGCTCTGTTTACCACTTTTACTATCCCTGAAGTTGCTCGTTATTTTCACGAGCAGTATGGATTGCTGCGCAGTGTAGATGCAGTTATTGGCTTTATTGATGACTATATGATGGACTATTACGCCCATCGAGCTCATGTTATTCCTGGGGTTTTGCCTTTTTTGGAGGCATGCGCAAGTGCGGATGTTTCAATGTGCGTAGCTTCTTCTAGTGCACAAAAGTATTTGCAGGCAGGCCTTAAGAACGCGGGAATTGCAGGGTACTTTTCTCACGTTTTTTCCGTTGAGGATCTAGGCTCTTCCAAACGTGAGCCTTTAATTTTCACTCACGCACAGCAAGCCCTTGGAACTGATCGTGCTACAACCTGGGGCATTGACGATTCGTTCTATGCCTTGGAAACCCTTAAAAAGGCCGCGTTTCCCGCTATTGCTCTTTATGATCAGCTATCCGATGAGGTGCGCTCTCAGGCAGAAGAACTTTGCGAATTTGCGGTATCCCGTCTTGATGAGCTTGTCATTTCCGATAACGCTTTGGCATTGCGATTTAATGAACAAGCTTAGTGAGCAAACTCCCTAATCAACCTGGGCAACAATTCGGGCATAAACCTTGCGACCTTCGTGCGCACTTTCATCAAAGTCGATTTCTGGTTGAATTAGTGCTGGAATAACCGAAAGGGCGCTCATATGTCCAATGTCTTCCGGAGAATGATTGTGCGCCGTGTAGCCAGAATCGGTGAGTAGCAATTCGCCGCGCTGCTTTGCATGAAAATGGTACTGAATTCCTTCATTAATGGAAAGAATGGTTACGGCACGTTCGTCTGCAGCGCACGGGCGGAACTCGCCTTCTTCAATCCCGCTTTCAATGACGTTGAGCAGTGTGTGATAAAAGGTTTTGTAGTACTCGTAGAACTTCTTGAAAGACTTAGGCTTTTTGCGAGCAGCGCTTTCAACATCAATAAAATCCAGGGGCAATTCGCACTTTTGCACTACGTCCATCATGATCAAGGTGTAGAGCTGCACCGTTCTGCTGTTAGTGAAAGAAGAAAGTTCTTCCATGGTGGGAACTTCAATTTTAGGATTAGAAATTTCTGCAAGCAGTGCTTCTTTTGAAGGGAAGTAATAATACAGCGAAGAAGGGTCCATCCCTATACGGCGAGCTAACTCGCTGATAGAAGCTTTTGCGTAGCCCTTTTCGCGGAACAGATCGAAAGCGGTGGAAATGATGCTATCGCGTGTAATGGAATGGTCGTCTACGCCGTGCTTGCGGTGAGTGTTCTTGGTTGGCTTGTTGGTGGATTTAGCAACGCTGCGTGCAGTCATTTTTGTAAGCGGTCCCTTCCTTTTCCCCAGGTATAGCATTGGATACTTGTCTGAATTGTAGCAAGAGTTCAATATTATTGGATTCTGGAACCCATTCTACTTCGATACGATTACTATCGATTGTATAAAAGTAATGCATGGTTATCTTTTACTAGATTGAAATAGTGTTGCATTGCTTTTACTGATGTCGTCTAAGAGAAAGTGATATGACATGGACGCAAAAGTTTACGAATTACTCAACGATCAAATCAATAAGGAACTGTATTCTGCGTATTTGTACGTTTCCTTCGCTGATTATTATGAAGAAGAAGGTCTTTCTGGTTTTGCAAATTGGTACATGATTCAGGCAGCTGAAGAGCGCGATCATGCTCTAAAGATTCGTGATTACCTGCACGACAATGGTTGCAAGGTTGTTTTGGGCGCCATTGCTGCTCCTGATAAGACGTTTTCTTCTTACATTGAGCCACTTGAGGCAGGTTTGGAGCACGAAAAATACGTTACATCTTTGATTAACAACATTTATGCCGCCGCTTATGAGGTAAAAGATTTTCGCACGATGAAGTTCTTGGACTGGTTTATCGAAGAGCAGGGCGAAGAGGAAACCACCGCAGAAGATATGGTTACCAAAATGAAGCTGTTCGGCTCTGATGCTAAGGCTCTTTATGACTTAGATCAGGAATATGCTGGTCGTGTTGCTACTCCTGCCGATAGCGCTGAATAAACTTCGCTTAGCCACATATAGCTTAGGTACATATAACGTGTTTAGACGCGGAATAATTTTCCGCGTCTTTCTTTTTCTTTTAGCTGTTTGGAATTTATAGTGTTTGTTGGCTACATAAAATGGCAAGCAAACAAAAAATGATGAGAGGGGATAGGGCAATGGGTAACGAAGTGAATTCAGTAGAAGAAAAGTTGGCTTTCGCAAAAGAGCTAGGCGATATCGTGCAAATTGGCATCGTGGTTGAAGATATGGAGAAAACCAAACAAGCCATGCGCACTGTTTTTGGACTTGAATCTGAAGCTGGTGGAGAGTCGCTTTATCGTGGTTGCTTGTACAGGACCGAAGGCGAAACAGTAGACGCCCCAGTAATTTCTGCTTTCTATAACTTCTTTAATATTCAGCTAGAGTTTTTGCAGCCCGTAGGAGAAACTCCCAGTGTTTGGCGTGATTATTTAGATAAAGGCCAATTCGGATTGCATCATATTCGTTTTGATGTAGATGACAACGATCGCATTACTGAACTCATGAAAGAACGTGGTATTGGTATTTGGATGGAAGGGCAGTCGCTTATTAACCCAAAGGCTAAATTTACCTATTACGATTCCCTGGATGAATTGGGCTTTGTTATTGAAGTGGTAACGCGAGCCTAGGCTGCAGGATGCCTGGAGATTGCTCTAAACAAAATCAGCAACAAAAAGCACCGTTGTTTAAAACAGCGGTGCTTTTGATTTGATTTAATTATGCCGTGCTTAGTCATTTGCGCCCAAGATAGCGTTCATGATGGTAGAGACAAGAGAAATCACAATGGCGGCAACAAAGCCCGATCCGAAAGTGGCAATTTCTAATCCCGCGCCAAAAAGCGCGTTGCTTATGCCTGCTGCAAGATAAAGCAGAAGGGTATTAATTACAAGGTAGAAAACGCCGAGCGAGATAATGGTTATCGGAAGACCGAGCAGCTGCAAAATAGGCTTAATGGTCATATTAAGAAGCGCTATTACCAAAGCAACAATAAGGATAGAGGCCCATGCTGCACCAGTGCCGATAACTTCTATACCAGGAACTAACCAGGCAGCAACTGCAACAGCGACAAAAATAGCTATGGTGCGAAGAACGAATTGCATTGAGGCTCCTTTATAACATGCTGGTTTACTAAAGTACTGGTTTACAATGGGTACGCTAGCAAAGAAGCATGCCATTTAGCAACAAGCGCATGGCATCTGTTGCTTGTTGGTAAGATTGCCCCTACGTGTTTTCTGCTGGTCGCGTTGGCAGTGGCTATAGCTGGTCACGTTGGTAGTGGTTATAAATACTGGTCATACTGGCAGTAAGTATAGATAGTCGTTTGTTTGAAGAAAGAGGCTTTTGCATGATCGTAACGGTCGAGCAAACAATCCAAAAACATGCCTTGTTTAATTCGGCAACACCTGTGGTCTTGATGGTTTCTGGCGGTTCGGACTCCACGGCGCTTGCCTATGTAATGCATGATTTATTTAAACGCAACCTTGTTGGCCAGCCCGCCATTCTTCATGTGAATCATAAGCTTCGCGGAGCGGATGCCGACCAAGATCAGTACTTTGTTCAACAGCTTGCAAATAAACTTGATATTCCTTTTTTCGCTTGCGAAATTAATGTGGCAGCTCTCGCGCAGGAATCGGGTGGAAATATTGAGGCCATCGGGCGAAGTGAACGATACATTGCTGCCCAACAGGCACTGGAAAGTCTGTGCCGCCATGTGATGGTGCCCATATCTGAAGGGCGCATTGTCACTGCTCATACACAAGATGATCGGGTGGAAAATTTTTACATGCGCTCAATTGTAGGAACAGGACCAGGCGGTTTTCGCTCTATGCTGTATCGCAATGGCGCCATTGTTCGCCCGTGTTTAGATGTGTCGCGCGAACAGTTGCGGCAATATATTCAAGATTTGCCGCAAGATGCCGTTGTTGTTGACGAGCAGGGTAATCGTTGGCGTGAAGATGCTACCAATGCGCATACCGACAGATTCCGTGCTTTCGTTCGCCACGAGATAATTCCTAAGGCAAAGCAACGCAATTCTCAGCTGCTTGACACCTTGTGCCGAACGATGAATTTAATCGCCGATGAAGACGACTATCTTGATAACCAGGCAAAAGAAATCACAGAAAAGCATCTTGAATGGATAGGCTTGCAGGAAGACGGAACATATGACGGGTGTCTGTTCCTTCCTGAATTTGGTAGCGTCGCGCGCCCATTGCAGCGTCGTGTAGTTTTGTCAGTGCTAGAGATATTCGTAGGTAGGGAAGCACGTATTGAGTCATCTACCATAGAAGCGCTGCTTTCTGCCTTTGACGAAACGGGCAAGCCTATCAGCGGATACGTTACGAATATTCAAGGCGATTTAGCGGTAAGTGCCAATAAGCGTGGGGTTTTGGTTGAGCCTATGGCAGTATTTAGAGCACGTCGAAAGCCCAATAAAGCAACGAATTCTTAAGAGCTAACGTGTTGGGCGCCTTTTTGAGACAAACGTATGCGTGCGCTATTATCGAACCGAACTGGTGCGCACGTTTTTTGACAGTATTGAAAGAAAGATACAAACGTGATGCCTGTTTCGCTAACAAGGTGTCAGCTGTAAGGAGAATACATGGCAACCGTATCTATTCCCGTAAACGTAATTTTGGCTTCTAAAAGCCCTCGAAGAAAGCAGCTGCTTGAAGATGCAGGCGTGAAGTTTACGGTATTTACAGGATCGTCCGAAGTTGATGAATCGCTCGAACCTGATCTGCGTGCGCAACCAGCTGAAGCGGTTAAAAAACTTGCTGAACGTAAAGCAGGTGCGGTGGTCCAGGAAATCCTTGCAAGCAATCCTGTGGGTCTCGGTATCGTCATTGGTGCAGATACTACCGTAGTGCTTGACGGCGAAATGTTTGGCAAGCCATACAGCGCCGATCATGCGCGTGAAATGCTCGGCCGCCTTTCTGGTAGAACTCATGAGGTTATTACGGGTGTTTCTGTGTGGATGATCTTGCTGAATGAAACCGAAGAAAAGGGCGGCGACGGAAAGGTATCGCTGGCATTTCGTTCCTTTACTGAATCAAGTTTCGTTACCTTCAAAGAGCTTTCAAAAGAAGACATTAATGCCTATGTTGCAACAGGCGAGACTATCGATAAGGCTGGTGCCTACGGAATCCAAGGCAAGGGCGGCAGCCTGGTGGAAAAGTATGAAGGCGATTTCAATAATATCGTGGGATTACCAGTGGATACCCTGCTCAAAAACTTCCCTGATATTCTGAAGGAATCCATCGAGGCAGAAGTGGCAGAACAGTGAAGATTTGCTGCAGAACAGTGACAGCAATCTTTCATGTTTAACGTGATTGGTCTGCTTTTGTTACACTAAGCGACGTGTATTTATAATCAAGCTCACTCTAGGGTGGGAAGAAAGGCAAATGGTGGGGCTACATCCTGATCTGGATCGCGTTCTTTTTACGGAGGACGAAATCCGCAACCGCGTCAAAGAATTAGGCGCGCGCATTACGCAGGACTATGCTGGGGAACGTATTGTTGTTGTTTCCATACTTCGCGGTGCAGCTATTTTTATGGCTGATCTGGTTCGTGAAATTAAACTGCCTCTTGAAATGGACTTCATGGCAGTTTCTTCTTACGGCAATGCTGCGAAAAGTTCTGGCGAAGTCCGCGTATTGAAAGATCTAACAAACCCCATTGCTGGCAAGCATGTCATTATTGCAGAAGATGTTTTGGATAGCGGGCTTACGCTTCGCTATTTGATGAAGGAGCTAGAATCACGCAATCCAGCTTCTTTGGAAATTGCAATGCTTCTGCATAAGAACACGCCTCGTCAGGCCGATATTGACTGTAAGTACATTGGTTTTGAATGTCCTGATGAATTTATTGTGGGATATGGTTTGGATTACGCAGAGCGTTATCGAAACTTGCCCTTCATCGGGGTATTGAAGCCAGAAATAATTAAGTAAAATCAGATCGGTGATTTTAGAATAGAGAGAGTTTCTTAAAAGATAAGGAATACAGCACTTTATGGCACAGACTCCCAATCCGAAAAATCCAAAAAACTTTAAGCAGCCCAATCGGACAAACGTAGTTACTATTATTGTGTTCCTCGTTATTGGCGTGTTCTTCCTGTTCATGATGGGTCGTACGATGACATCGGCAACAGGGGTAACCCAAACCGATGAACTGCAGACTTCTGAATTTATGCAGGCAGTTGAACAAGGGCGCGTAAGCACTGCGGTGTATGACACGGGTTCCTACACCATTACTGGTACCTACTATCCTGCTTCTACCGCAGGTGGTGCTACGGCAGATGCGTACAACGAAGCCTTCGATGCCCTGAATTCCGAGTTGGGCACCATGACTCATGATTCTGGTCGTCTGAATATTGTCGAAACCCAGCAGCTTGCAGTTGCCAACTTGGGTTCTGAACACAACTACACGGTAACGTGGGTTGGTCAGGATTCTTTGGGTCAGCTGATGGCAGCGAATCCCGAAATTCAGTACAGTGTTCGTCTGGCATCTCCTTGGGGATCTATCTTAGCTTCCATTTTGCCCATCCTGATTATTGCGGGCTTATTGCTGTTCTTCTTCTCTCAGATGAACAAGGCAAATAATTCGCAAATGTCTTTCGGTAAGGCAAAATCAAAAGACTATGTTGAAGAACACCCCGATGTTAAGTTTTCTGATGTTGCGGGCGTTGACGAAGCAGTTGAGGAAATGCAGGAGATTAAGGACTTCTTGGAAAATCCTGCAAAGTATCAGTCCTTGGGCGCAAAGATTCCTCGTGGTTGTTTGCTGGTAGGCCCTCCGGGTACTGGTAAAACCTTGCTCGCTCGTGCGGTAGCAGGTGAGGCGGGCGTGCCATTCTTTAGCATTTCTGGTTCCGACTTTGTAGAAATGTTTGTTGGTGTTGGCGCTTCGCGTGTTCGTAACCTCTTCAAGAAAGCAAAGGAAGCTGCGCCGTCTATTATCTTTATCGACGAAATTGACGCCGTTGGTCGTCAGCGTGGCGCAGGTCTTGGTGGCGGTCATGATGAACGCGAACAGACCCTGAACCAGTTGCTGGTAGAAATGGACGGCTTTGAAGCAAACGATTCTGTTGTATTGATTGCTGCTACCAACCGTGCTGACGTTTTGGACCCAGCATTGCTGCGTCCTGGTCGTTTTGACCGTCAGATCGTGGTAGACGTTCCTGATGTTAAGGGTCGTGAAAAGATCCTGAACGTTCATGCAGCAAACAAACCATTAAGCGATGACGTTGACTTGGTAAGCTTGGCTAAGCTGACTCCTGGTTTCTCTGGTGCGGACTTGGCAAACTTGCTTAACGAAGCTGCAATTTTGACGGCTCGCCGTAACAAGCGCGTAATTTCCAACAAGGAAGTTCAGGATTCTATGGAGCGTGTTATTGCTGGTCCTGAACGCAAGGGCAGGGTCTTGGACAAGCAGACGCGTACCACTATTGCTTATCATGAATCTGGTCATGCGCTTGTTGGTCACTTGCTTGAAAACGCCGATCCTGTTCATAAGATTTCGATTATTTCGCGCGGTCGTGCACTGGGCTATACCTTGTCTATTCCTGACGAGGATAAGGTGCTCAACAGCCGCAATCAGATGCGCGATGAATTGGCAGTGTTCCTTGGTGGCCGTGTGGCAGAAGAATTGTTCTGCGACGACATTACGACAGGTGCTTCTAACGACCTCGAACGCGCTACCAAGATGGCTCGCTCTATGGTTACCAATTACGGCATGAGCTCTGAATTGGGTGTTCAGGTATTTGGTCAGCCAAACCATGAAGTGTTCTTGGGTCGCGATTATGGCAATACTCAGGACTACTCTGATGATACGGCACGTCGTATCGACGATGAAGTAGCTCGCATTATGAAGGAAGCCCACGACCGTGCTGAATCAATCCTGTCTGCTCATCGCGATCAGATGGATTTGATGGCATCGGTTTTGCTTGAGCGCGAAACGGTTGATGGCAAGGCATGCCAGGCATTGCTTGATAATCGTTGGGATGAATACCTTCAGGAGGAAAAGAAGGAAGTCGAACAGCGTAAGCTTGAAGAAGAAAAAGCTCAGGCAGAAGCTCCTCAGGGCTCCGTTGACCAGAGTGGAGCTCAGGGTGGATCCGATCTGCTTGCACCAACGGGTAATCCACAGGTACCTGCATCGGGTAATGGTTCTCAGCCTATGATGCCTGCTTCGGAGCAGCCTGCTCAACCGACGCAGCATCAGCCATTCCCGCCTTCGGCAACGAATCCTTCTCGTCCAAGGCGTCCTATGCCTATTGATTTGGTAAATACCCATCCTGAGCAAAAGCAGCCTACTGAACCTGCTCAGCCACAGCAGCCTGCGCAACCTCAGCAACCTGTTCCAGACACTGACCAGCCTGCAGGCTCTGATACCACTCAGGACAACAAGTAATAACAAGACAGACGACAAACGTTTTACTACACACGAGGCGCCCCGAGCAATTCGCTCGGGGCTTTTTGGAGGAATAGCATGATTTGGCGATGCGGCTCTTATTCGTTTGATTCCAGAACTCCCGTAATTATGGGAATACTAAACGTTACTCCTGATTCTTTTTCTGATGGAGGATCGTATGCTTCTATAGATGAGGCGGTAGCAGCTGGTCGCCAAATGATTGAAGATGGTGCTCTTATTGTTGATGTAGGCGGAGAATCCACCCGTCCTGGTGCAGATCCCGTCTCGGAAGAAGAAGAGCTCAAGCGCGTTTTAGAGGTTGTGCGACGCTTGGCTGATGAAGACATATGCGTTAGCATCGACACGCGCCATGCGTCTGTTGCCAAAGCATGCGTAGAGGCAGGCGCAAGCATTATCAATGATGTTACGGGTTTTCGTGATCCAGAAATGGTTAAGGTAGCAGCATCGTGCGATGCGGGTCTTGTAGTAATGCACATGAAGGGTGACGATCCACGCACTATGCAAAATGAGCCAGAATATACCGATGTCGTTGATGAGGTTCTGACCTATTTGAAAGATCGCGCTAATCAGCTTGAACAGGCAGGAATTAGCCGCGATCGAATTTGTTTAGATCCTGGTCCTGGTTTTGGTAAAACCGCAAAGCAGACCATTCAGCTTATGCGAAACTTCCAGGAGTTTGCGCGTTTGGGATATCCCTTAATGGTGGCAGTATCTCGAAAAAGCTATATTGGCTATGCCTATGAAATTGAAGACGCTAAGCAGCGCGATAACGCTTCTGCTGCCGAGGCATTGATGGCATGCGAATTGGGCGCATCGATTGTTCGCACCCATAATGTTCCTCTTACGGTGAAATCTATTGAAGAAAACTTGCGACCTTACGTCTTTATTGGCATGGGCTGCAACGTTGCTCTGGTCGCCGATGAGGGCGAGGAACTTGAAGGCAAAAAAGCAATGCTTAATCAGGCGATTTCTGATATGTGTATGCTGCCCGATTCTCAGATTGTTGATATCTCCAGCTTTTATGAGAGCGAGCCAGCATACTTTGAAGATCAGGATACCTTCGTTAATGCGGTGGTTCTTTTACGAACTGGTTTACCTCCACAAGAGCTTTTGCGCTACTTGCAGGCAATTGAGCAGAGTTTAGGACGTGTACGGGAACGCGAAAACGGCCCACGTACCTGCGATTTGGACATTCTTGATTATCAGGGCTACGTGTGCGAACACGAAATTCTGACTTTGCCTCATCCCTTGCTCCATGAGCGCGATTTCGTGGTTAAGCCTTTGCTCGAGCTTGCTCCGCGTCATGAATTGGCAAACGGCACAAAGGTAAGCCTTGATAGCGTCAAGGTAGGCAAGGCATGGAAGTGCTAACTAATTCCAAAATTCAATGGGATATTCAATCGTACGAATGCGTTGATTCGACGAACCGAATCGTAAAGCAAGCACTTGCCGCAGGAGTAAAAGAAGGGTTCGGAGCAACAGCGTTTCAGCAACAAGGCGGCTATGGTAGGCAGGGTCGCGTATGGGAAAGCCCCGTAGGTGGTTTATATGCCTCGCTTGCATTTCGCCCTGCGGAAAAGGGAATCCCTTTTGAAAATATTCCTCTTTTAAGTTTGGTTATGTCACTTGCAGTAGCTCAGGCTTTGGAATCTTTGGTTGAAGATGCTTCAAAGATTGCTATCAAATGGCCCAATGATGTGCTCTATGATGGCGGAAAAATCGCTGGTATTTCGCTTGAGGCTGTATCGGGTGGAATTTGCGTGGGTGTTGGCATCAATCTTTTCCCCAATACCAATACTGGTGAAGTTTTGGGGAAATACCGTCTTTCATATGTGAGAAATGAAGTTGTTCGGGATGAGCTTTCGGTTGGGCAACGCGATTACATGAGTGAAGCACTTCGCGTGTTACTAAAAGAAATTGCTTGCGCCTATGAGCAATGGGTTGGGGAAGGCTTTGCTCCGTTTATAGATAGCTATCGCAGTTCGATGGCATTTTTAGGTAGCGCGGTGTGCTTAGAAGCAATAGACGGTTCGATTCTTTGCGAAGGCGTTATCGAAGGCGTGGATGACGAAGGGCGACTTCTTGTTCGGACTCCATTGGGAGAGGTACTTCACGCGAATTCGGGCGAGGTACATATAAAGACTTTGCAATAGTTCGGAATTTAAAACAGCAGCGCCTTTAGGCCGATAAGAATAAGCACGATACCGCCGATAATGGTTGCACGATCGCCCAAAACACTTCCGAAGCGGCGTCCTATTATCAGCGCAACCAAGCAGACGAACGCGGTAGTAAGAGCAATAATACTTGCCGAAAATGCCACATTTACCGAAAGTGCTGCGAAACTGACTCCTACCGCAAGGGCGTCGATGCTGGTAGCGATTGCCTGGAGTGCCAATACGGGCATTGTTAAAGTTTGACCAGATGAGTTAATAGAATTGGCTTGCTTGTTATCGCTTGGGTTTTGAATAGATGAAGTAATATCTTCGGTTTCTTCGTGGAAAACATCCCATATCATTTTGGCGCCAATAAAACCTAGGATGGCAAAGGTAATAATGCCTGCATACTGCGAAATAACATCGCTAACAAGTCTGCCTAAAACATAGCCAATACAGGGCATGATGCCCTGGAATAGACCAAAAGTTATAGGCATCATAAGGTTTCGAAGCTTCGAATTTCCCTGATAAATAAACGTATTTGAAATTGTGACAGCAAATGCATCCATGGCGAGCGCTAAGCCTAGGAGCACGATTTCGGTTATGGTCACAACGGGTCCTCTCTTCGCAGTTTGACCACTATAGGACATCTTTTCTGTGCAAGAAACCTTAAATGCAAAATTTTACGAATAGTAACTTTGGGGATGGCGTATTGGAGATGGCGTAGGTGCCGTTTGCCGTCCGCAGGCGAGAGCTACACGCTTTATACAAGACAATACTTCAGTAAAGATTATTGATGCTCTTTGAATGGTATGGCGCTTGCGTGTTCGCAGTGGGATAATAGCGCGTGCTTGTGAGCAGCAAGGAGGGAATTGGGGCTCTCTGAAAGTGACGAAGGAACAAGCCGCTTGTACCGTGACAAATGACCTGATTTATCACGAAGCGGCATATTAAAGGAAACTTAATGACCGACCAAGACAACGAAGTGATGCAAACAAACGAAGAAAATGAGGCGAGCAAATCCGAGGTAACGTTCGCTAAGGGCTCCCTTCACAAAGGCGATACTCCAAAGCCTGGGCAAAAGCTCCACAAGGGCGATGCGCGCACTGCACGCATGGGAACAGGTTCTATTCCAAAGCTCATCATGGAATTTGCAATTCCTTCTATCGTGGGCATGCTGGTAAATGGCGCATATAACGTCATTGACTCCATCTTCCTTGGTCAGGCAATGGGAGAAATTGGTCTTTCAGTTGCAACAGCAGCAATGCCGCTCATGACCATATTCATGGCGCTTGCAATGCTTATTGGCAATGGTGGAAATGCGCTTGCTGCGCTTCGTTTGGGTGAAGGCAATAAGGATGCCGCAGAAAAAAGTTTAGGCAACACGGTGTGCTTAGGTATCGTTGCAGCAATTCTTGTGGCAATACTTATTCATATTCCGCCCTGCGTTGAGGCAATCCTTACGCTTTCGAGTGTTACGCCAGAGATTCGCGATTACACCTATTCGTTTATGTATATTCTTGCGCTTGGTTTTATCTTCCAATTAATTGGTGCAGGTGTTAATAATTTCATTCGTACTGCAGGCGCTCCAAATCGTGCTTTGGGAACTATGGTAATTGGCACGGTTTCTTGCGTTGTGCTGAACTACTTATTCGTTTTGGTATTTAGCTGGGGAGTGGTAGGAAGCGCTTTAGCTACCGTTCTTGGCCAAGCTGTTTCGTGCATTAGTGTGCTGTGGTATTTCCTCTTTACGAAAGATGTTGCCTTTAAGCTGTATGCTCGCAATCTAAAACTTGAGGCAGAAATCGTAGGCCTTATTATTTCTTTGGGTGCTGCAAGCTTTATCATGCAGCTTGCTATGTCCGTTATCAATTTCTTGGTGAACTATTTGCTGGTTATGTATGGCGGTCAGTCTCCGCTTGGCGCAGAAGCAGCACTTGCCTCAATTGGCGTTGTTCAGCGTTGCGCTATGTTTGCTGTACTGCCTTTGATTGGTATTGCGATTGCTATTCAGCCTTTGCTTGGCTACAACTATGGTGCAAGTTTAATTTCTCGTGTTCGCAGCACTCTTGGGTATGGCATTTTGATTGCTACTATTTTTGGCACCGTGATGTGGGCTCTTATTCATATCTTTGCGTTTGATATCGTTTCATTCTTCGGTATTCGCGATGATGCTCTTCGTGAATTTACGGTCTTCGCGCTCAACGTTCAGGTTTTGGTTTTGCCTGTAGTAGGTATGCAAATTGTTACTTCGAACTATTTCCAAGCAACAGGCCAGCCGATAAAGTCGGTCATTTTGTCCCTTACCAGACAAGTACTTTTCCTTATTCCACTTTATATTGTGTTACCAATTGTTCTTCCGTATATTGCACCAGGACTTACCAGTTTGGATGCACTGTACTTCGCTGTTCCTATCGCAGATATATTGGCAATTATCACTTCGCTCATTTTCATTTTCTTCGAACTGAAGCGCTTGAAGGGAATTGAAGCAGGAACAATTCAGGCTAAATTCGGGAAGAAAGCCGCCTAAGGTTACTAAGTCGTAAACGTCGGCAATTTGTATGAGTGCTCGTTCTGATTTTTGATAGAATGAGCGCTCGTTTTATATACAGGATAGTTTTCTGATTTTGGCAGCTTCATAGGTGTCGCTCGTTTGTTTTGTATGCATTTGCGAATTGTCTTAAGGCTGCATAGGTGTTGGTAAATTTCTCTAAGAAGAGGTATCGCATGAGTGCATCTACTTCGCATCGTTTATACGGACGTTCAACATCGATCGTCTTTTGTGCGCTGTCGATTGCTTTTATGGCAGTTTCAGCATGGATCACGATACCTTTTGGTCCCATTCCTTTTACCCTTCAGACGCTTGCGGTAATGTTTGTTCTGTTTGCGCTTAAGCCTAAAGAAGCGATGGCTGCAATTGCAGGTTATTTAATCCTAGGTGCTCTTGGCCTACCCGTGTTTTCTTCGTTTAGGGGAGGGATCGCTGCTTTAGTGGGTCCGACGGGTGGTTTTATTGTTGGATTTCTTATTGCTGGTGCGGTGGCTCTTGCGGTTGGTGCATTGGTGAAAGACAAAGGTGTTTTTTCGTCCGAGAATACAAAGTCGGTATTTGGCACTTCCATTAGAACAGGAACTCTTGCGCGTAATCTTACGATGGGTGTGATATTTCTTATTGTGCTGTATACCTTTGGTTGGGCATGGCTTATGTATGTGGGTCATTTAAGCGGAAGCTGCTTTCATTGCGGCAGTAGCACCGTTTATCCCAATTGATGCGCTTAAGATGGTCGCTGCAGTTCTGTTGGCTCAAGCAGTATCTAGGGCAACGAAATAAATAGCTATTGGCGCACAGTTCAGAAAATACCTACATCAGACACATACCCTTCTTAAAGAGTCAGCTTCGCGCATATTCGTCCTTCAAAAAGACAAATAACGCTGCAAAAATAGCGCACACCAGTCTTACGCATCCCAAAAACATGTGGAGCTAATCTGGGGCAGCGTTTTATAAGTCTTTTTTCAGGACGGCGCTCAGAATTCCTCTTTAATAAGGGTATATATCTGATGAGCTATTTCATAGCAGGAAACGCCATAGTGAATACTGCGCCGCCTTCAGGGGCATTAAACGCTGTCACAGTGCCGTCGAAGTCTTCCACGATTTCTTTTACGATAGCTAAGCCAATTCCTGCACCGCCGCTGTTGCGTGCGCGTGATAAATCGCCGCGATAAAAGCGCTTAAACAGCAAAACAGGGTCAATATCGCCGATGCCGCAACCATCGTCTTTAACTGCTACGACAGAGGTGTCGTTGATGCCTGAAAGCATGATGCGCACATGTCCACCAACTTCTACATGGCGAATAGCGTTGTCTACCAAATTGATTAATGCCTGCTTTAGACGATCATCATTAGCCAAGATATCGGGTGCAGCACCTTCAACAGTCAAAGTAACCTCTTTGTCTTGAGCGATAGGCTCTAGAGTGTCTACGACATCTTTTGCTACATCTTCAATGTTTAAACGTCGCAAGGTATAAGCGGGTGCACCTTCTTTTGCGTGCTGTAGGGCAAGCAAACCGTTGGTGAGCTTCTTCAGGCGATCGGCTTCATTAAGAATAATTTCGCAGAAATGTTCACGAGTTGACTGCGGCATATCGGGATCAAGCATAAGCTCTGCATTGCCGCTAATTGCCGTAAGGGGAGTACGGAATTCATGAGCAACATCACTGATGAAAGTGTCTTGTCGTTCGTTGAGGGCTTTCAATTCGTCAACGCGGGCGTTGTATACGCGATTAAATTCTCCAATGCTTTCCGACAGCTCGTCAACTTCGCGCATAACGCCTGTTGGAGTAAAAGCGATGCTGGTATCTCCTGCTTTAGAAGACTGGATTTTACGTACTAGTTCCGTAAGGGGACGACTAATAAAATGCGCGATAAGCAAACTGATGAAATAGCAGACGCATCCAATAGGGATAAGCGTTAACAAGATAGTGCGGGGGCAGTCAAAAATAAAAATTGCCCCGAGTGCCGTAAGCGCGCTTGCCAAAATAGCCAAAAGAGTAGCCAAAAACGAAATATGCGTGAAAAGGCGCATAGGTTTTTCTTCTTTTGGGGTATTTATGTAAGGCGGTTCGGTAGGTCGAGGCATAGTAGACACTTCTTTTGTTTACGTTATTTCTTGAAGCGATATCCATAACCGCGAACGGTTTCGACAAGTTTTGGATCATATCCTGCTGCTTCAATTTTATCGCGCAAACGCTTGATGTGGGTATCTACCGTTTTCGTTTCGGTAATAAATTCCCAGTTCCAGGCGTCGTGAAGCAAATCTTCGCGAGAAACAACCTTTCCAGCATTGCGCATAAGGCAAGCAAGCAGTTCGAATTCGCGTGGAGTTAAATCGATAGGACCCTTGTCGCCTTCGGCTACGTGCGTATCTTCGTTAAGCGTAATGCCGCCAGCAGAAATTTCGTTAGCAGAAATCATGTCGTTGCCCTGAGTGCGACGAAGAAGTGCTCGGGTGCGGGCGAGCAATTCACGAACACCGAAGGGTTTTGCCAGGTAGTCGTCTGCGCCAAGTTCAAGACCAACAACTTTGTTCAATTCGGTATCGCGTGCAGAAAGGAACAAAATGGGAGTAGACATTTTTGCACGAATGCGACGGCATAATTCATAGCCATCAATGCCAGGCAGCATAATGTCAAGAATGAATAAATCAAAATGCTGCTGTTCAATTTTGCGCAGCGCCTCTTCGCCGTCAGAGGCTATTTCGGTAAGATAGCCTTCCTTTTGCATGGCGTAGCTTACAAATTCTGTGATTGATGGTTCGTCATCAACAATCAAAATACGTGCAGGTGTGTTTTCCATACGATCACCCTCCAGCTAGTATCCTTAAACGCTTCATATATAAAGCTCGTACTGTCTCTGTTCAATAGTATGGTAGCATTCGCAAGTAGTGCATACTATGAAAGGGACTGTCAGAAACATGTTACTTGCAATTGACGTGGGGAACACTCAAACCGTACTTGGCATTTATGACAATGACGAGTTGGTTCATATGTGGCGTGTTGCTACCAATGTCGATCATACCAGTGATGAGCTTCGCATTAAGCTTCATACGCTTATGGTGGCAGAAGGTCTTGAGTATTCTCATATTGATGGAGCCATTTTGGCTTCAGTTGTACCTGCTCTTACCCATAACTGGGAAAAAGCATGTTGCCGTTCGTTTGGCGTTGAAACCTTGGTCGTTTCAGCGGCAAGTTCGGGACATTTAATCAATGTTGACTTAGAGAAATTCCCTGAGTTGGGCGCCGATCGTGTAGCTGATGCGGTGGCTGCGAAAAATCTCTACGGCGATCCTGTTATCGTGGTGGACTTCGGAACTGCTACTAACATGGAGATAATCGGCAAAGGCGGCACGTTCTTAGGTGGCATTATTGCGCCAGGCGTTGAATCTTCTATGCGCTCGCTTTTCACGCGTGCTGCTCTTCTTCGTTCTGTTGAATTGGAGGATCCTGGTACGGCAATTGGCAGCAGTACCGCAGAATGTCTGAAAGTAGGCATGGTGTATGGCGAAGCTGCTCGCGTAGATGGATTAGTGGATCGCGTCTTTGACCAGTTGGGTTATGAGGCAACGGTTGTTGCAACAGGCGGACTTGCTCACCGCATTGCTCCTCATTCGAGACGAATTACCGAAATAAATCTCGAATTGACCTTACAGGGATTACGCATGATCTATAACGAGCTTTCGCGTTAAAATTTTTCCAAGGCAGGACAAAACTGTGAACGGCGTAGTGCGTCTGCCATGGTGCGTAACTTTGGGAATACGAACATTGGCAGAAAAAGTACTGCGTGAATCAAATTGTGGGCGAAGGAAGGTAGGCTTACACAATGCTGAGCGATATCGAAATTGCACAAGCAACAGAACCTCGCGACATTACTGAAATTGCTGAAAAGGCAGGAATCAATCCCTCGTATTTGGAATGTTATGGCCGTTCTAAGGCTAAGGTAGACTACAACTTGCTTCGCAACGAAACCCATGAGCCTGGTAAGTTGATTTTGGTAACGGCAATCAACCCAACTCCTGCAGGCGAAGGTAAAACCACCACGACCGTAGGCTTGGGCGATGCTCTTTCTCGCTTGGGCAAAAAGACCGTTATTGCACTGCGTGAGCCTTCTTTGGGCCCTGTATTTGGTATCAAGGGCGGCGCTGCAGGTGGTGGCTATGCTCAGGTTATTCCTATGGAAGATATCAACCTGCATTTCACGGGTGACTTCCATGCAATCGGCGCAGCAAATAACTTGCTCGCAGCTTTGTTGGATGCTCATATTCATAATGGCAACGAACTCAACATTGATGTTCGTCGCATTACCTGGAAGCGCGTTGTAGACATGAACGATCGCCAGCTGCGCAACATTGTGTGCGGCTTGGGCGGCAAAGCTAATGGTGTACCTCGCGAAGATGGTTTTGATATTACGGTTGCTTCAGAAATTATGGCAATCTTCTGCTTGGCAACTTCTATTACCGATTTGAAAGAACGTCTTGGCCGCATTGTTGTTGGCTATACTCGCGACGACAAGCCGGTAACGGCTCATGATTTGCACGCTGAAGGTGCTATGTGTGCTCTTCTGAAGGATGCTTTAAAGCCAAACTTGGTACAAACTCTCGAAGGTACTCCTGCATTTGTTCATGGCGGTCCTTTCGCAAATATTGCTCATGGCTGCAACTCTATTATGGCAACGCGTATGGGTCTGGCTTTGGGCGATTACTGTGTTACAGAGGCAGGCTTCGGTGCGGACTTAGGCGCAGAGAAGTTCTTGGATATCAAGTGCCGCCTTGCAGGTATTCAGCCTGATGCGGTTGTTGTTGTCGCTACGGTTCGCGCTTTGAAGAACCACGGTGGTGTACCCAAGGATCAGCTGAACGACGAAAACCTGGAAGCATTGGAAGCTGGTCTTCCTAACTTGCTTCAACATGTTGAAAACATTACCAAGGTATATAAGCTTCCTTGTGTTGTTGCAATTAACGAATTTCCAACCGACACTCAGGCAGAGATCGATCTTGTGCGCGAAAAGTGCCAGGAGCTTGGCGTTAATGTTGCACTTTCTCAGGTTTGGGCAAAGGGTGGCGAAGGCGGCGAAGAGCTTGCCGAAGAAGTTCTGCGTCTTTGCGAACAGCCAAGCGAACTTGAATTTGCTTACCAGGACGATCTGGGTCTTGCAGAAAAGATGGAAGCTATTGCTAAGCGCATCTATCACGCTGATGGCGTAAACTTCACGCCTGCTGCTAAGAAGCAGATTGCTCAAATTGAAGGCATGGGCTTTGCACATATGCCCGTTTGTATGGCAAAAACCCAGTACAGCTTCTCCGATGATGCTTCTAAGCTTGGTGCTCCGCGCAACTTTACTATTACGGTTCGTGAAGTAAAGGTTTCTGCAGGTGCAGGTTTCGTGGTTGCACTTACGGGCAATGTTATGACTATGCCTGGCTTGGGCAAGAATCCTGCTGCATTCAAGATTGATGTGGATGAATCTGGCAAGATTTCTGGCTTGTTCTAAACGGAGTTTTTTTAAGCTTGCTTTTAAGGCGGCTTCAAGATTTAAGGCATCTTCAAGCTTGCTTTAAGTCATCTTAATTCGATAGCGCAAGCTGGATAGTATATAACTTTAATTGGCGCCTCTATTACTTTGACTTGTTCGATTGGCTTGTCTTAAGTAATAGGGGCGCTTTTCTTCGTAT
>URVA01000002.1 GCA_900551155.1 uncultured Eggerthella sp.
AGGGTTCACTACAGAATATGCTGCATTTTTAGTTTCCATCAGTGGAGCTTGTCTTACCTTGTCAAAGCTTTTCATGGGAATGATTTTCGACAAAGTGGGTACGTGCAAGGGTTCATTTGTGTTCTTTTGCCTCTTCATTGCAGGAATGCTTCTTCTTTGTCTTTCTGACATGGGCAATCATAATTTCGCATTTTCTGGAGTTGTTCTATATAGCCTAGGCTTAGCTCTTGGAACCGTGGGTATTTCTATCTGGTCTATAGAATTAGCTCCGCGTGGACGGCAAGTTAAGACAATTAGAAACTTTCAAATTGCCTATGCTCTTGGTGGATTTATCTTTACCTTCTTACCAGGCTTTCTTATGGAGGCAACGGGAACCTATCTCAGTTCTTATTTGACCTTATTTGCCATGATGATTGCCGCTGCCGTTATTATTGTTGGTCTGTATTTAGTGCTTGATAGAAGAGCGGCTCGCGCGTTTAACGAGCAAAGCTCTAATAAGGTGAAATAAAGAAAATAAAGAAAGCTGTTAATGCAGCGCAAGCAGTGCAGCATGAGTGCATATTTGATAAACAGCTATTTCTTGGATTTATTAAACAGCGGAAAAAGCAAAGTAATCCTGATAGTTTAACGTAGCGTGAACATGTTATTAACGCGCAATTTTCGATACGTTCCAAAGGTTAACAATACTTAACTCCATCTTACATCCTTTTAACATTTGCCTTGCTATTCTTGCCTAGACGTTATGAGACGCGGGAAAAAACTGCGTGTTTCGTAGCGGAACAGGCAAGAGGCATGCACGTTGTTTCGAACCTGCGATTAAGGCAAATATCCATTAAAAGGAGGAACAAGAAGAGTATGGATATCGCTACTCTTGTCGTCGTGGGCTTAGTAATTATTGTTGCCCTTACGTTCGACTTTACGAATGGCTTCCATGATACGGCAAACGCCATGGCAACTTCTATTGCTACGGGCGCTTTGAAGCCAAAAACGGCAGTTATTGCTGCAGGTACGTTAAACCTCATTGGTGCGTTTCTTTCCACGGAGGTTGCAAACACTATTTCTGGTGGTCTTATTAACGAACAGGCAGTAACTATTGCACCTGAATTTATTTTGGCAGGCTTGTTGGGTGCAATTATTTGGAATTTGCTTACGTGGCTGGTGGGCCTTCCTTCCAGTTCCTCTCATGCTTTGTTTGGCGGACTCGTAGGCGCTGTTATCGTTGGTGCTGGCACTCAGGGCGTTAATTTCTTTGCAGTACTCACGAAGGTTCTTATTCCTGCATTGGTATCTCCTGTGGTTGCTGGTCTTGCAGCATTTCTCGCAGTTAAGCTCATTTACTTTATTGTTAAATCCTTGGATGAAAAATATATCGAAAATGGCTTCCGTCATGGTCAGACCGTCACCGCTTGCTTGGTAGCGCTTTCTCATGGTACCAACGACGCTCAGAAAACCATGGGCATCATTACTCTTACGTTAATTGCCGTAGGTGTTCAGCCTTCTGGTTCCGATCCACAATTATGGGTAATTGCCGCATGTGGTTTGGCAATCGCTTTGGGTACTTATATGGGCGGTTGGCGCGTAATTCGTACCCTTGGCAAGGGCCTAACGGAAATTAATACTCCACAGGGCTTTGCTGCTGAAGCAAGTTCTGCAACTACTATTTTGGTTTCTTCCCACCTTGGTTTTGCTCTTTCCACCACCCAGGTTTGCTCTGGTTCTATTATTGGCGTTGGCTTGGGCAAGAAGGGTAACGAAGTTAACTGGGGTGTTGCAGGTCGCATGCTTATCGCTTGGCTTATCACGTTCCCAGCAGCAGGCATTATTGCTGCAGCTGCTTGTTCGGTGGCGAAGATCAATGTATTCGGTACCGCTGCGGTTGTTGTAATGGCAGCTATTATCGCAATAGTTATCTTCCGCTTGTCTCGTCGTAATCCTGTTAACTCTCTTAATGTTAACGAGGGTACCGAGGTCAAGATCAACCTCGACAACAAACAACAAGCTACGGCTGCTGCATAAGAGAGGGGAATGTGATGGAAGAAGTAATGAATTTCGTTACGGTACTCGTTGTTGCCGTAGTTATTGCAGGTGGCATTGGCACTATGTATGCAACGGGTCTTCGTTTGTGGGCACGTAGTGCCGCTGCGGAGCAGGAAGGTAGTGGCTTTATGGGCTCTCGCATTGCTTCCGTTGCTTGTTTTGCTGCTTGTATTCTGGTGGTGCTGTTTGCACTGTGGCTCATGATTCCAATGTTCCACTAGGCTGTTAGGAGAGATTGAATACCATGAAAAACATTCTTGTTGGTATTGACGGCAGTGATCGCAGCCAGTGTGCGCTGGATTGGGCTACCGCCTTGGCAAACAAAACTGAAGGTGCTCAGATTACGTTATTGGCAGTTATCGATCCTGGATCGGCTCGTTTGGCTGGTTCCGATGAAAAGATTTTGCAGACTGCAGTAGACAATGTGTTGGGTTCCGCACAAGAACGTATTGCAGAGAACTATCCTGCTCTTACGGTTCATACAACTGTAGGTAGGGGAGATATTGTTGAAGCTTTAATTGCTGCATCCGAAGATCACGACATCGTGGTGCTTGGTTCTCATCACAACAAAACAGTTGGAGAACGTGTTTTTGGCGCAAAGGGCCTGCGCGTTGCTAGTGGCTCTAAAACAGCAACAGCAGTTATTCCTTCTGATTACACACCAGATCATAGCGGACATGGCATCATGGTAGGCGTTGGTCCTGATGACACGAGCAACGATGCTGTGGTAACGGGTGTAAACATGGCTCTTGCCTTCAATGAGCCTTTGGAACTTGTTTCTGCATGGGGCGTTCCAACGTTGCTTGCTCGCTCGGCTGAAGTTATGGGCGGCGGTTTGCAGCCAGTTGGTGAAATGTTCCAGCGCAAACTCGATACACTGATTGCTCAGATTAAGGAAAAGTATCCTGAGCTTGAGGTAACGGGTCGCTCTGTTGAGGGTTCTTCTCCAACTCAGGTAATTATGGAATGCGCTAAAGACAAGCGAATGCTTTTGCTGGGTACCCATGCTCGATCCCGCGTTAGCCGCGCGCTGTTTGGATCGGTAACGTTTGGCGTGCTTTCTCGCTTAGAGATTCCTACCATTATTGTTCATGAACAAGGAGAAGAATAAATACGTTCTTCCCGCTAAGCTTTAACGAGCTTGCTTAAACGATATTTGCTTATCTGATATGTGGCTGCATCAAACAAGGTGCAGCTACTTTTTATTCAGGATTTTTCAGAATAAAGGCAATCACTATTTCGTTAAGAGAAACCTCCGCGCTTTTTCACTTTTCAAGAATTCTCATAACGAAGCGAAAAGAACGCACGCAAGTTTTGGGTATCCCAATAATAATTCTTGCTAATCTGGGGCTTCGTTTTTAATGAATCCTTGAAAAGTGGCGCTCCAGAATTTCTCTTCCCAAAATAGTGATTGCCTTTATATAAGAAAGACTGCAAAACCTGCAAACAAGTCGCACTTATTCGGCGCGGCGAACTTCCCATTGATCTGCTATGTAGAAACGACGCTTGTTTTCACAAACGGTAAGCGTGATGCGGCCTGCGTTAACAAGGTAGATTAAGTGTGCCAGCGTTTCTCCAAGAGAATAGAATTTCTGGTCTATGGTCCATTCATCCCAATTGGGATGCTTCCAAGAAGCACTGCGGGCGATATCAATTAAGCTTGCATGCCCATCAGCTACTAATTCGTAGAGTTCTTCCAGACGGTTTTTGTGGAACTGTTTAAGGAAATCTACGCGCTGGGCAACTCCCGTAAAAGGCTTACCGTGTCCTGGCAAGATAAGATCAACGTCTAAATCGCGAACCTTATCAAGGCTATTAAAGAATTCTTTCAAGGCATCATAAGAGGTGATCCAACTCATAATGCTTGGAGTGATGCGTTCCAGTACGTGGTCTCCTGCGATAAGTACTTTGATGGTGGGCTCATACAGGCAGATGTGCCAATCGTCATGCCCAGGTGTAGTAATTACCTGGAATCGATACGATCCGTTGCGATATACATCACCATCGGCAAGATAAAACAGGTCGGGCTGGTTTTTGAGCGGGAGCAATTCCGCGCTTACGCGATAGGTATTTGCATCGCGCTTTTGCATGCTGCGACCATATATTTTGTCAGGCTGAAGAAGATGTCCAATCAAAGGATTAAAGACGGGGGACTGAATATTCATCAAATTCTGCACTTCCTGAAATGAGTGCATGTTGGCATAGATGCGCATCCAGCGTCGCCAGATGCGATCCAAGTTGCTGGTATGGTCGGGATGAGAATGAGTAAGAACGATTTCTACCGATTCCCAATCGCGTCCCAGCGCATGAAGTGCATTTTCGAGTGCTGCTTCGCAGTCAGGATGATCGAATCCTACATCAATAATAGTTGTCTTATCTTCGCTAAGGATGAAGTAGGAGTTCAAAAATTCAAGTGGGTTGTCTGGCAAGGGAACAGGAACGCGGTAAATTCCTGGAAAAAGTTGTTCCATGTTTCCGTTGTTGTATTGGTCTAAGTATTTAGCTGCCATACGTACTCCCCCGACGTATTTTTGTCCCCGCTACAGCCTATCAAATTACGCGATAGTTGCGTTAGGATGATGAAGGGGAATTTACGAAAGGGTAAAACATGGCATCGAGCGATAGGGCATTAAGTGATATGCATTGTCATGTTGGATTCATGGCAGATCCTTGTCGATTTGTTCAGGAAGCAGAGCTTGCGCATACCTGCGTTTTGGCAGTAAGTGCTACGCCCTGTGATTATCGTGCGTTTCGAAGCGTGTTTTCTGGCAACGACCCTCGGTTTGTTTTTCCTGCGCTTGGTATTCATCCGTGGTGGGTTCCCGATACTGAAAAAGAAGTAGCGCGTCTACTTAACGAATTCGATAGCCTTTTCTCTTCGGCAAGTTGTATTGGGGAAATCGGGTTGGATTTTTCTCCCCGCCGCGTCCATACAAAGGAGTGGCAACTAAGGGTTCTTAAGCACATCTTGAAACGTTGTACGGACCGAGGACAAATGCTCTTTTCTCTTCATTGCGTTCAGGCGTATCCAGAACTATTTACCTGTCTTGAAAAGAGCGGTGCGCTGAAGCAGTGCAAAGGTATTTTTCATTGGTTTTCAGGATCGTCTGAGCATCTAAGGTATGCCATTCAGCAAGGGTGTTATTTTTCGGTTAGCAAGCGAATGCTTGCCTCGAAGCGAGGTCGCGAATACGTTAAAGCAATTCCAGAAAACCGTCTTCTTCTAGAAACGGATGCGCCTTTCGTTACGATTCAAAACAATGAAATTCCTTCAGTTCCTTACACTTTTAAGCAAGTTCAAGATGAGCTCTACGAAGCGATTGCTAATTTGGCTGCTATTCGAAAATGCGAAGTAGACTATCTAGCTGGTGTTATAAATAAAAATGCGCAATACTTGCTTAATTTGAAAGACTTCATGCATTAATTTGGAGTATTTGAACAGGTTCATAAAGCGTTATTATCTCAAATATGGAAAATGCGCTTTTAACAGTAGCATCGTTGACGGCCATCATCCTTTTGGGGGTGGTGATGCCTCGTTTTATTAAAATCCCTCACGTCTTTATTGATATTCTTTCCAAAATCGTATTCAACATCACGGTTCCGTGTGCAATTTTCTATGCTTTTGTAACGTCGGAGTTTAATCCGTCTTTCATTTTGTTGGTAGCGGTCGGCTTCATATGTTGTTTTATTCCATGGTTTGTTGCCATGCTTATTACTTGGCGCGAAGATCGTGATCGTCGTGTATTTATGATGTGCAATATCTCCGGTTACAACATAGGTAACTTTGTTTTGCCTTTCGCTATGGCAATGTTTCCCTCTCATACTATTGTTGCAATTTGTTTGTTTGATGCAGGAAATGCACTCATGACTAACGGCGGCATTTACCCGTTTACGAGCGCTTTGGTGGAAAAGGGAACATCGCTAGCGGGAAGAATATTGCTTGCACTGCAACGCCTGATAAAGTCAGTGCCCTTTGACTTGTATGCCTTGCTGGTGATTTTGGCTGTTGCAGGAGTACAAATTCCTCAGCAAGCAGCTACGTTTATTCATCCTATTGCTGAGGCAAATTCGTTTCTTGCCATGTTGCTTTTAGGGTTGATGGTCAACTTTACGATCGATCGCAGCAAAGTTGGTCAGTTAGTTCGCATTGTTCTTTGTCGTTTTATTTTATCGGGATTGCTCTGCGCTGCTTTGTTTATGTTCTTACCGTTTGATTACGAAACTCGTTTGGTGGTTGCAGCAATGCTGTGGGCTCCTGCTGCTGGCTTGGGTCCGGTGTTTACCATGTGGCTCAAAGGTGATGAAGGCTTAGCTGGTTTGGCGAACGTAGTAACAGTTGCGGCGGGTGTTATCGCGATGACCATTTTGGCAATCATGCTTTTTTAGTTGTATTTCAGTGACGAAGTGGTCAAGAATCAATGAAGAGTAAATGGATGCTCTTCAAGAAACCTTAGGTGCTTGCTAGCTTAGTAGAGCAGAAGGAGGCACTTTGGTGACAGAATCCAGACAACATAGCACTCAAACTAATCAGAATAAAGCTACTAATTCCAGCATCAAAGACACTACTATCCAAAATTCTCCTGAAACGGCAGCGCCGTCAGCGGCTTTAACTGCTGCAAAACCTCAAGGGTTTTTGCGTAGCTTATTTGACGATTTGTCAATAGCCCAGGTAATCGCAGGTGCCTTGGCGGCTGCTACCGTATTTTTACTATCTTCCGTTATCGGAGTGGCAGGATCATTAATTGGTGCTGCTATTGGCTCGGTTATTTCTGCAGTATCTTCGCAGGTATATAAAAAGGCCCTTTCTGCTTCGGCAGATAAACTGCGCGATGTGGGACCAACGTCGTTAATGGATAGCGTTGATGCTTCTTCAATAAAGAAAGAGGAAGAAATGTCGACTTCTTCCGAAGATGAAACGACATGCATTCCTGCACGCACGAATGCAGCAGAAAAGTCCGCTGCGGCTCATGTGATGAGCGCAAATGATTTACGCTATACCGCTCCTAACACTAACGGGGAAGACCCTGCGCTGCGCCGTGCGCACGAACGTCGTAATCGAAAAGCAAAAGTTCAGCGCCAGGTTTTGGTGGTGTCGGTAGTGTCTTCGTTGATTGCGATTGTTATTTGCGCAGGCATTATTACGTTTGCAACACAGGGTGAGGGGATTGGTACTAAGACCGAACCAATTTTGCCTGCTATAACTAACTATGATCATTCGTCATCAAATGCAGCTAGCGAGGCGAATGGCAATAACAACGAATCGAATACTTCTGAGGGAGAGTCATCCTCTACTTCAGATAATGTTTCTTCGAATTCTTCGGGCAGTTCAAATGGAACAAGCGAAAACCCAGACAGCAACAATTCGGGCAACGCTAACTCGAATGGAACTGGCGGTTCTGCTGCCCAAAATCCATCGGGGAATACGGACGCGAATACGGGGGATTCAAATAACAGCAACGGTTCTGCTGGATCTAGTGGCTCCAATGACTCTAGCAGCTCTGATGGCAGTGGTGGTTCAGGTACAAGCAGCGGATCGGGAAGTACTGGCAGCAATTCTTCAAGCGGAGATACCAATAGTGGATCTTCTGAGTCCGCTTAATAGGCGGTTCATGCGCGTCTAGTTCCAAGATTTGCTGATCTGAATTGATAATACTGCCCTGTAGGCGGAATGCGGTTCTTACCTACAGGGCAGGAAGCATTTTTAGCTTATAGGTTGGGCAGTAGTGCTAACGCATAGGCCTGTTCTTCGGAATAAAGAGCGTAATAGCTATACCTAAGATAGCTATAGCGGTAACGCACAGCATTACTACTTGCAGCCCAAAGTAATCGCCAATCAACCCAAAGACAGGTGTCATTAAGCCGCCGATGCACACCATAACGCCAAACGATAAACCTGATGCCATTCCTAAGTGATGAGGAACAAAACTTTGTCCCATCGCAACAGCAGATGGATAGGAAATGTCGCAGGTAAGTGCCAGCAATGCAATAAGAATAAGGGCAATAATAAGTGATCCGTTGAAGGCAAAAATAATTACTTCAACTGCCACGCAAGCATAAGACACGATAATCAACTTTTTAGCACCAAGTGCTTGTCCTGCCCATCCTGAGGCAATGGTGCCCACAGCGCATACTAAGGCGAAAAGCGAAATTACTGACGATGCAAACGCTTCTTCTTGTCCTAAGTTGTATACCAAGAACAAGGGAATAAACGACAGGAATGCGTAATACATGATGGAGCGGCATGAGATAGCTCCCATGACAAAACCGAATCCCACCCAATTATCTTTGTAAAGATTATCAGCTGAAGATCCTTTATCGGGATTGCTGAAGCCAAGGAGTGCTTTGTTTTGAGACAAAAGCACTGCTGCGCAAAGCGTGGAGGGGATAATGAAGATAAGAGTTCCAGGAAGACCCCATAAGGTAATGGCAGCAGTAGCAACAAGAGGACCAAAGGTAAATCCTAATTTGCCGCCAACAGCAAAGATGCTCATGCCCTTGCCTTTTTGTTCTCCTGCGGTCAAATTGCCTAAACGTCCACCTTCAGGATGGAACATGGCAACACCGATGCCGCTCAGCATAGCAGAAGCCATAATAAGCGGATAACTTGGCAATACGCCAACGCCTGCCATGCCAATTCCTGCCAGGAAAATACCCAACGCCATTAACCAGGGACGAGGCTTTTTATCGCCTAGCCAGCCAAACAGGGGCTGGATAATTGCTGAAGCTGCATTAGAAGCAAGAAGAAGCGCTGTAACTTCAGCATATGAATAGCCATTATGCAGAACCAAAAACGGAATTACCGCTACCAGCGCACCTTGGTTAAGGTCATCACAAAGATGGGCAACCATCATAAGGTAGCTATAGCCACGTCCTTGTTTTGGCTTTGCTGACTTTTCGGGTAACGAACTAGTTTTGGAGACTGCTTCTTCCGAAGCATCGACGGAAGTGATTGCTTCTGATGAAGTAGTATGTTGAGGAGTTTCTGTCATGGCGTACCCCGACTTTTACATGGTTGAATTTATGGTATTGATGGTACGCCATCACGTAGGGATTATTTCATGCGTTTTCTTCATTAGAATGCATCAAATAATGAATTCTTGTAGCAAGAAGATTTCCGTGTTGATACCATCAATGCATCGTTTTGCGTAATTAATTACTTTTATGTTAGTTACGAATACGTATCAAACGGTGGATTTGCGGGGTATCCTGGCTTCTTGTCATGCGTAAATACGTAATTAAACGGTATGATAGAGAAGTAAAAAGACAGTAAGGGATTAAGTATGGGTCTCATAGTTAGGATGCTGCAATCGTTACCGTTGGTGATTGTCCTGGTTATCTTGGCAATCGTCATCTATTTTGTGGTGTCCTGGATGCATTCTCCAACAAAAGCTAAAGAAGTGCTCATTCGATTCTTTACGGTTATTTCTATCGTTATTTCTGCCTTTTTCTTCTTGGCTAGTGCGTACGCGTTTTTGGAATCGAACGTTCCTGTATTGGAGATTACCGTACCGTTTTTGATCGTAGGTGTTTTATCGCTCATTATTACGCGCATCTGTCGCTGGCGTTTTGTAAAGAATCATCCTCACTATAAAGACAAAAGCATGCATGTACGCTTC
Organism: uncultured Eggerthella sp.; assembly: GCA_900551155.1. GTDB lineage: Bacteria > Actinomycetota > Coriobacteriia > Coriobacteriales > Eggerthellaceae > Anaerotardibacter. The sequence continues at coordinate 9,654 of URVA01000002.1, forward strand.
TTGTAAGCGTGCCTTAGGTGTAGTCTTTGCTTGTTTTATTTCGATGTAACCGCTTACTAAACGGGTGTTATTCAGCGTTTGTTTCCAGCGTTCGCTAATAGCATGTTATCCAAGTGCCACGTCTAAGATCATCATCAATACGAACCCGACGGCGAGGGCAATAGCTCCGACGTTAGTGTGCTTACCGCTTTGTGTTTCGGGAATAAGCTCTTCAACGACTACATACATCATAGCGCCTGCGGCAAAAGCAAGAATGTAGGGTAGTGCTGGAGTCATAATTCCAACAAAGACAAGCATAAGCAAAGCACCAAGGGGTTCTACTACACCAGAAAGGAATCCGTAGAGAAACGACTTTTTGCGCGATAACCCAAATGAAAGAAGGGGCGTAGAAATAATGGCACCTTCGGGAACGTTTTGAATAGCAATGCCAATTGCAAGCGCAAGAACTCCCGCTAAGGTAATGCTTGTTTCTCCCGTTAGAAAGCCCGCTAACACAACGCCAACAGCCATGCCTTCAGGTAGGTTGTGGAGTGCCACGGCAAAGATAAGCATAGTGGGGCGCTTCATGGAACATTGAATACCTTCAGGCTCAGTGCTGTCTAAATGCTGATGAGGCAAGAAATGGTCAAAAGCTAAAAGGAATCCCATGCCAAGCAAAAAACCTATTGCAGCAGGTAGCCAGCCGACAACCTGCTGCTCTTGAGCCATTTCTATTGCGGGTATCAGTAAGCTCCAGATAGAAGCGGCTATCATGACGCCCGCTGCAAAACCAAGAAGGATTTTCTGAACCAGATCATTCATATCTTTCTTAAGAAAGAAAACGAAGGCAGAACCCAACGTGGTTCCTAGCAGTGGAAGTGTTAGCGCTATAAGGGTGCTCAGTGTTGCTTCGCTCATAACGTATCCTTATGGCATTAGCCTAATGCAATTAGTTGTTCGATACGCACAACAATGGCAGCAGGATTCATTTGAGCGAAGTCTTTAGTGGCTTCTTCAAATTCTTTGGCCGTTTCTCCTTCTGGCAGTACCAAGGAAAGCTTAAGGCGTGCGCCTGCGTAGCGATCTTGCTTTTCCTTAGCTTCGGGGTGACTTACTTCATAAACACCCCATGCCTGCTTGGTGCGTTCAAGGTTCTTGCGTGAGCGGTTTTGCGCAAGGAAGAATACCAGGTGTTGTTCATCAAGCATACGGGGTACAAATATTGCCGCATCGGGCGTGTTGTCTTCGTTGGTAGTTGCCAGGACAAAAATGCCTTCCATTTTCGCAAGCGATTCTCCCAACTGTTTTGCATTTAAGTTGGTGAAACGATTGGTAGTAGCATCAGGTACAGCTGGAGTGTCAGTTGCGTCTGGAGCACCCGATACAGCCGAAGTGTCAGTTGTATCTGGAACACCCGATACAGTCGAAGCGCCAGTTGTATCAGAGGTGGTCGCAGCGCTTGAAGAAGATTCAGTGCTGTTGTTTTCTTTGAGGGAGTGGCAGGTGTTAGCCATCTCGTCAATCATGGTATCGAATTGAGCTAAAGCATCTTCTATAGGCAGCGTGCTCATCATGTCAACGCCTGCCCCGCGTAAAAGTTCAATAGGAGGCTTGGAGCTGCCGCCTTTTAAGAAATTCAGATAGTCGTCACGCTCTTGGATGCCGCCATTCAAAATGCGTTGCGAAAGAGCAATGGCAGCGGCGAACCCTGTTGCGTACTGATATACATAGAAGCAGTAATAGAAATGGGGAATGCGCGCCCATTCAAGAGCAATGTTGTCATCTACAACAATGTCACTACCGAAGTAGTCTTCGTTAAGTTTGTGATAGATTTCGCACAAGGCATCAGCGGTAATGCCAACTCCTTGAGCAGCAAGTTCGCTTACTTTTAATTCAAATTCGGCAAACATAGTTTGACGATATAGGGTAGCGCGGAATTGCTCCAAGAAGTGGTTCAGGAAATAGGCGCGTTCACGCTCATTTTTTGCGTGTTCCAAGAAGTAGTGGGTTAGCAGAGCTTCATTGCAGGTAGAGGCAACTTCCGCAACGAAAATAACGTAATCCGAATAACAGCTTGGTTGATGTTCGCAAGATAGGTAGGTATGGATGGAATGTCCCATTTCGTGAATTAGGGTAAATACGTCGTCCAGTTTTCCTTGGAAATTCATAAGGATAACGGGATGCATGCCGAACCCGCCTGCCGAATAGGCACCGCTGCGCTTGCCTGGCGTTTCGTATACGTCAACCCAACGTTCAGATAAACCTTTGCGCACCAGAGCTAAATACTCTTCACCCATAGGCTTGAGAGCTTCAAGAATAATTTCGCATGCTTGTTCATAGGTAAAGGTCAGATCGATGTCATCTACGATAGGTACGTACAAATCAGAAAAACGAAGCTCATCAACACCCAAAAGCTCTTTGCGCAATTTCACATATTTATGTAGAGCGGGCAAATTGTGATGAACTGCCTCAATAAGGTTTGTGTATACCTCGGTCGGTACTTCGTTGCCATCCAAAGCGCTAGCGAGCATCGAAGGATATTTTCGTGCATCGGAATAGAACTTGAGCTGTTTGTTTTGTGCGCCAAGCGTTGCTGCGAAGGTGTTTCTGAATTGCTTGTATGTGGAATAAAGAGATTGGTAAGCATTTTCGCGCAGAGTTCTGTCGGAAGACATCATCAAAGGAATGTAGCTGCCATGAGTAACGGGATGCGCTTCGCCTTTTGAATCAAGTGCGTCTTCGAAAGAGAGATCGGCATCATTGAGCAGTGAAAACACATTTTCTGGCTGGCTTGCCATGTCACCCGCACTTGCGAGCAGTTTTTCTTCGGCAGGGGTTAGAACATGGTCGCGACGGCGGAAGATAACGTCAAGCGCACGGCGGTACAGTTCTAAATCAGGGCATTGCTGATAGAACTGATTCATAGTTTCATCGTTGATGCTAAGTAGCTCGGAAGCAAACCACGAACATGCGCCCGATATTGATACGTACAAAGACATAACTTGGCTTGAATAGTCTTGGTAGAGGCTTGATCGAGTATCTTCATCCGCTTTGCGATTGGCATAATTAACCAACTTGCTAAGTTCAATGCTCATTTCGTCATCGAAGCGTAAATACTCAAGTAGAGTTTCGGGTGATTGAGAAATGCGTCCCTGAAACGAGAGGCATTGTTCGGGATAGTTTTTGGCTTTTTCAAGCGCAGACAAAAACGCTTCATCATTTTCAAAGATGCTTGTTAAATCCCAACGGTATTGTTCGCTAATTTCATCACGAGAAGAATAGGTGGTCATACAGGTCTCCTTTAAGCTTTAAAGCTCGTGCGTACGTGGTGAACAGCAGGTGAGGTTTTCTAACTGTTCTTCCGTGCTTTTGTTTTCGGAGACAATACTACGTCAATTAACAAGCTTGCGCTGCTGATATAGACCATTGTCATAAAAATGCAGCTTTCGGTAATATCCGCGAGTTCCAATTGCGCTGATAACATTGATGCGTTCATAGCCCGCAGCGCGCGCTAGTTCGCATGCTTTTTCGACGAGCTGAGTGCCTAAGCCGTGGTGCTGTGCGCCTGTTCCTTGTTTGGTAAGTTTGGCTACTCGTCCATATACGTGAACCTCGCGAATCATGGCTTCGCGGGGCTTGATGGGCAAGATTGCTTCTTTTTCGGATGCGGTTGATTCTTGGTCAAGCGTGTTATGTAGGCGCGAAATTGCATCGTCTTTCGGTAGTGAAAGACGTAAAAATCCTGCAATTTTCCCTTCGGGAGTAATCCACTGCAAGAAGCGCTCGCTTGTGGTAGTAGTTTCGTAGGTAACGATGTCAAGCGATAAGGTTTCTGGATCGATATCCGCCAAACTTACTTCGCGATGGCGTATTTCCTTGGTAACAAGTCCTTCAGAATCAATGCGGTTTTCTACGAGTTGGCGCAAGTTAACCTTTTTGTTGCCTGCCACAATATCAGGTGCAGAAATATCGCGAATCATGCGAGAAATGCGAGTGAAGGCAGGAGTTGCGCAGGTATCAGCAACAAGCACGTCAATGAGCTGATCTTCGGGATAGGGCTTCCAGGTGCCGTCGTGATAGTGAGCAACAAGTCCTGTGCCGTCAACCAAAACGCAAGGGTAGAGCTTTATCTCGTCTGGCTGGAAGGGTGTTTCGTTTACCAGACGAAGATAGTCTTGTTTGTCGGATTCGGGTGTTGCTCCCAAAAGATTCACCATGGCATGAATGTGCGTTTTGAAGCCAAACAGACGCAGCGTTTCAAAGGCGCTTTGGATTTGCGCTGTTGATGTGTAGCGATTGTTTTGAGTGCGCACCTGTTCGTCAAGACTCTGAATACCCATTTGTACTTTTGTGCAGCCGAGACGACGAAGGGTTAAGGCATGATAAGGCGTAATTCTCTCAGGCCGTGTTTCTATTACAAGACCCACAACGCGATGCTGTGCGGATTCGTTTATGTGATGTTCGTTTTCTAGCTCTTCCCACGTTGCGTTTTGCCAAAAGGCAACGTCTTGCCAGGCTTTGTTTGTACCATAGTGCAAGTCAAAGGCCTGGTTATAGGTGAGCTCCTGGTCGAAGATGCGTTTTTGTAGGGCGTTTGTTTGCTGTATAAGGGTTTTAGGGTCGCTTGATAGGCCAGCATTTTCGTAACGGGCGCGACGAAGAGGTACTTCTTTTTGCGCGGCGCTTCCATCATTAAGGGCGCGGAATAATTCTCGAACGAACCAAATTTGATAGGAAAGAGAATAATCGCTCCAAGTGCCGCCAAGAATAATGAGCTCTACCTTGTCGGTTACATGCCCCATTTCAGTGAGCGCCTTCAGGCGTGCTGCTACTTGGAGGTAGGGGTCAAAAAACGTTCTTTCGGCTCGTTGACAAGCGGGCTCGTCAGATAAATAACTTTTCGGCATGCGCAGATCGTTGGGGCAATAAAGGCAATTACTGGAGCATTTCCAAGGCTTGGTTAAAACCGTAATTGTAGCAACTCCAGATGCCGTGCGCCGTGGTTTCATTTGAAGGGTGCGCTCAATGCGCCGCTGCTGTTCTTCGGAGAAACCCCATTGTGCCCAATGGTCGGGATCGTTGCGCTTTACATCCAGGTAGTACGCAATAAGATGACGTTTAGACAAAGGGCGAACAGGGTTTATTTTGGCGCCTACTGCATCGAGTGCTGGCGAATTATTGGTTGTGCTAGATGCTGCTTCGTCGCTTGCCACATTAAGTATTCGTGCGCTATCAGTTGCGCTGGGCTCCAACGCACTTCCCGCTTTTTGCAAGGATGGTCGTCTGTTCTGAGGTGCTTTCGCTTCTTCTAAAATGCGCTTGTTGTGACGATTGATCACCTTGGTTAAGGCGCGATCATCCAAATAGTCAAGCGTCTTAAGCTGTTCTGCTATGTCTAAAAGTGCTTTTTCCATGTCAGCGATTATATAGGTAGTTTTAATTGCGGTGTTTCGCGAAACACAAAACTCTTAGAACGCACGCTCTAAAAAGACCCGCGGTGTCGTATTATAGAGACGTCTGTTTTTAACTATCATTTTTTCTACGAAGGGTAGGATTCATGGTCTCTCGCGTTTATGTTGAGAAGAAACCTGGTTTCGATGTTGAAGCGCATCAGCTTCTGCAGGAATTGCATACCGTCATTACAGACGGGCTACCATCAACAGTTACGCTGCGCATCATTAATATGTATGACGTAGAAGGTATTACTGATGAGCTGTTTAATCAGTGTGTACCTACCGTATTTAGCGAGCCTCAGGTAGATAATGCATCGCTTGAGCTTCCTGTCGAAGGCGTGCGTATGGGTGCGGCTGGTAGCGGTGAAGGGGTCGTTGAAGTACCCGAGGGTATTTCCCTTTTTGCGGTAGAGCCTTTGCCTGGTCAGTTCGATCAGCGCGCTGATTCTGCAAGTGAGTGCATCCAGCTTATTTCTCAGGGCGAGCGTCCAACAGTTCGTGCAGTGAAGATCTATGTGCTTGAAGGTAGCTTATCCGATGAGGCACTGGCAGCTATCAAGCGCTACGTTATTAACCCTATCGAATCTCGTGAAGCATCGCTTGCTTTACGCGATACGCTATCTATGCAAATTCCAGAGCCTCAACCTGTCGAGGTAGTGAACGGCTTTATCGATTTAGACGAAGCTGGTCTTAATCAGTTCTTGGCCGATCGTGGGCTTGCGATGGACTTGGCGGATATCACGTTCTTCCAGAAGTATTTCCGCGATACCGAAAAACGCAATCCTACTATTACGGAAATTAAAGTGGTTGACACCTATTGGTCTGACCATTGTCGTCACACTACCTTTGGTACCGAACTTACTAACGTTCAAATTGATGACGAGGTAGTAAAGCTTGCCTTTGATAAATACCTTGCAATGCGCTCTGAATTGGGTCGCGAGCACAAACCAGTTTGTTTGATGGATATGGGCACAATTGGCGCAAAGTACTTGCGTGCTCATGGTGGCTTGAAGGATTTGGACGAATCCGAAGAAGTAAATGCGTGCACGGTAAAGTGCAAGGTAGATGTTGATGGTGAAGAGCAGGATTGGCTGTTCTTGTTCAAGAATGAAACCCATAACCATCCAACAGAAATTGAACCTTTTGGTGGCGCTGCAACCTGCGTTGGTGGCGCTATTCGTGACCCTTTGTCTGGCCGTAGCTATGTATATCAAGCAATGCGCGTAACGGGTGCAGGCGATCCAACCGTTCCTGTGTCAGAGACGCTGGAAGGTAAGCTTCCTCAGCGCAAGTTGGTTACTACTGCGGCGGCAGGTTATTCGTCTTACGGCAACCAAATTGGCTTGGCAACAGGTCAGGTGCATGAGCTGTATCATCCAGGCTATGTGGCAAAGCGCATGGAGGTTGGTGCGGTAGTTGGTGCTACTCCTGCCAATCATGTTCGTCGCGAAGAGCCAGCTCCAGGGGATAAGATTATTTTGCTTGGCGGTCGTACTGGTCGCGACGGCATTGGCGGTGCAACGGGTTCTTCTAAAACGCAAAATGTTGAAAGCATCGAAACTTCAGGTGCTGAAGTTCAAAAGGGTAACGCTCCTGTTGAGCGCAAGATTCAGCGTTTGTTCCGTCGTGGTGAAGCATGCCGCTTAATTAAGCGTTGTAACGACTTTGGCGCGGGCGGTGTTTCTGTTTCTATTGGCGAGCTGTGCGACGGCTTGCTCATTGACCTGAACCAGGTTCCCAAAAAATATGAAGGCCTTGATGGCACTGAACTGGCTATTTCCGAAAGTCAGGAGCGCATGTCCGTTGCTCTGGCAGCTGAAGATGTTGACGAATTCATTGGTTATGCTCACGAAGAAAACTTGGAAGCTACTGTAGTTGCTACCGTTACTGAAGAGAAGCGTTTGCGCATGGAATGGAATGGCGATGCCATTGTTGATGTAAGCCGTGAATTCTTAGCTTCAAATGGTGCGCCAAAGCATCAGGATGTGCGCGTTGAGCAAGGCGAAACCTACGAGCCTTCTTGGGCTGGCGACACGCTGGCGGAGCGTATGAATTCACTTGTAACCGATTTGAATGTGTGCTCAAACAAGGGCTTAGGCGAGCGCTTTGACTCCACCATCGGCGCTGCAACGGTATTGATGCCCTTTGGTGGTAAGAATCAGCTTACGCCTGCTCAGGCCATGGTTTCTAAATTCCCTGTTGATGGTGAAACCACCACGGCGAGTGCTATGGCTTGGGGCTTTAATCCTTATCTGTCTGAAAAGAACCAATTCAAGGGTGCCTATCTTGCGGTTGTAGAAAGCGTGGCTCGCCTTGTTGCGACGGGCTTTACTCGCGAGGCGGCTTATCTTTCTTTGCAAGAGTACTTTGAGCGTTTGCGTAATGAACCTATCCGTTGGGGTAAGCCAACTGCATCAGTATTGGGCGCTTTGATGGCTCAGGTTGATTTGAAGATTGGTGCCATTGGCGGCAAGGACTCCATGTCGGGTAGCTTTGAGGACTTGGATGTTCCGCCAACGCTTATTAGTTTCGCGGTATCGACCGGTTCAATCGACCGTGTGGTTTCTCCAGAATTCAAGCGTGCAGGCAGCAAGGTAGTTCGCATCGCGCCACGCTTCTACGACGAAGATTCACTGGTACCTGATGTTGAAGGAATGAACGCTACCTTCGATCTGATGGAACGCTTAATCGGTGAAGGTTCAGTGGCTGCTGCGGCAACGCCTGGCTATGGCTGCATGGCAGAGGTGCTATTCAAGATGTGCGTTGGTAACGGTCTTGGCTTGAAGCTTACTGACGCGGGTGCTGAAGACGCTGCAGCAAGCAATATTGAGCTTGATGATTTGTTTACGCTTGCTTATGGCAGCTTTGTAGTTGAACTGGCAGAGGGTGGTGATCTTCAGGCTATTTTATCTGAGGCTAGCGATTTGGTAAGCGTTATCGAACTGGGCGAAACCACATCCGATTATGTCTTTGAGGCGTTTGGTGAAACCATTGATATGGCGCAACTTCAAGAGGCATGGGAGGGCGGTATTGAATCGGTATTCCCTTACCGTCATGAAGATAAACAGGTTGAGCAGATTAACTGGTCTGATCGTTTGCCGCTGGTTTGCGATGAGAAGTTTGCAAAGCCTCGTGTCATTATTCCTGTGTTCCCAGGTACTAACTGTGAATACGATACTGCTCGTGCGTTTGAGCGCGTTGGTGCAGTACCGCAAGTGATGGTTATTAACAACCTTTCACCAAATGCGGTTATCGAAAGTACCAAGGCTTTGGTTTCTGCTATTAACAACAGCCAAATTATCATGTTGCCAGGTGGTTTTTCTGGTGGAGACGAACCTGACGGTTCTGCCAAGTTCATTACTGCATTCTTCCGTGCACCTGAGGTAACCGAAGCGGTCCGTGATTTGTTGCAGAATCGCGACGGTTTAATGCTTGGTATTTGTAATGGTTTCCAGGCTCTGGTCAAACTTGGCTTGGTACCTTATGGCGATATTGTTCCCGCAACAGCGGATGCTCCTACGCTAACCTTTAACGAAATTGGTCGTCATCAAAGCAGACTTGTTCGTACACGTGTTGCTTCTAGCTTGTCGCCTTGGCTATCCTGCTGCAAGGTGGGCGATATGCATACCGTTGCAATCAGTAATGGTGAAGGTCGTTTTGTGGCAAACGATGAAGTGCTCGCTCAAATGAAAGCTGCTGGTCAAATTGCAACCCAGTATGTTGATGAGGCAGGTAATCCTTCTATGGATTGGGCGGTTAACCCCAGTGCTTCAGTACTGGCAATTGAGGGTGCTACCAGTCCTGACGGTCGCGTATTTGGCAAGATGGGCCACAGCGAACGTAGTGGTAATGGTTTATACAAGAATGTCCCTGGCAACTTGTACCAGCCTATTTTTGAAGGTGGCGTTAACTACTTCGCGTAATACGCAACTGATGCACATGGTGAATGGGCGCGGCAAGCGTTCGCGGTAAATTGGCGTGACAAGTGTTCACGGGAAATGGACGTGGTGAATTGTTGCGGCAGATGGGCTATTTGCTACGTTTACACTAAATATTGTTGAGTTTAGTAGGTGTCTATCATTGGTAGGCACCTACTTCTATTGTTGGTTTTGCCAAAACGCCCATCAAGTTTTGGTAATTTACTTTGGTAGATGATTATCTGTTTATACTATTAGCGCTTTCAGTTCTTTACTTGAGAGAGATTTAGTTTTCCTTTTTTCCTATTCGTCAAGATTTACAGCAAAATGCACTATAACAGTGCAGAATATCCTGAAAAATGCACTGTAACAGTGCATAATTTACGATAGAATGCACCGTCATGGTGCAGTTGCTGAACAATAGGTAAGCTAGCTTTAATGAGTAATGGTTTAATGAACAACGGTTAACCTTCCAGGAAAATAAAGGTCATGAACGTAGTATTTGCTAAAAAACTGTGCGAATTGAATAACCTTTTTTATCGAAATCAGGCGGTTTCCTTTTCCGACACTCGTCATGCTAAATGGCCTGGTTGGGAGCGCTGTTTAACTGAAGCTATCACCGTTTTTAAGGGTAAGCAAGATCTTCATGTTTTAGATGTAGCCTGTGGTAATTTGCGCTTTGAGGAATACCTGGCAACCTATTGCGAAAATTCATCAATGAATTTACACGTCTCTGTGCATGCGCTGGACGCTTGTGACGATTTGCTTCCTGATATCTGTGCGGGAGCAATCAGCGCCCATTGTGATATGGAGGTCACCTATACTCACTGCGACATAATACAGGAGCTTGCGGATAATACTTTTAAAGACGTTTTGGCTTCTGAAGGTCCCAACAAAGAATTTGCGGATTTAGCAGTTGCCTTTGGCTTTATGCATCATATTCCACTCCCTGAATGGCGTTTGCAGCTGCTGAATGACATGATTTCTGCGACCGCGCCAGGGGGATTCGTGTGCATATCATTCTGGCGTTTTATGGATGATGAAGGTATGGCGGCGAAAGCCCTTAAAACGCACGAAGAGGCACTTGCTTATTACGCTCAAGGGCTTAACAGTGCTCAACAATTTAATGAGGGCGATTATCTTTTAGGGTGGCGAAATACACCAGGCGCTTATCGCTATTGCCATAGTTTCTCGGATGAAGAAATAGATTTCTTGATGGCGTCGGTTGCTGATAGGGCTGAATATTCTGCGCGTTTTCGTGCTGATGGACGTACGGGAAATCTTAACGAATATCTTGTTTTGCGAGTTCGCTAGCGCGCAATGTGGCAGATGGTTTCCTATCGTTCAAGTTCGGAAATAAAGATTTCTATATCCCTGTTAACCTCATCGGGAGCATCGGTATTGGAATTGTGTCCTGCGCGAGGGATTTCCACAAAAGATAATCCTGTTTTCAGAGCCCATTGCTGGTTGTACTTTTTTGCCATTGCTGCCTGATCGTTTTCTCCCCAGAGAAGCAGTGTGGGGCAATTCGGCTTTCCGAAGGGATTAGCGCTCGATTCGCTTTCGGTTTTTTCGATGGCATCAGCTAAGATTTTGTAGCCATGTGCTGCAAGTTCGCAGAAATCTTTCTTATTGTAGTGACTCACGATTTTCCTCATAAGGCTTTGTCCGTATAAGGTAGTCGAACAGTTTTTTGCTGTCATGCGCTGCAGCATTCCCCAAGGGATGCTGCTATACATTCCTTTTGTATGCTTGAGCGCTGCAATTTCCCATTTGTGATAATAAGAGCGCGCAAGGGGAGCGGAATCGATACTGACAAACCCTTTTGCGTAACCAGGGAAGAGGGACAAAAAGGCCTGAGATACGTAGCCTCCCATTGATTGCCCAATCAAAATAGGGTCTTCAATCTGCTCTGCCTTCAGAATGTCGTGCAGCATGACGGCAAGGTCATTCATGGAAAACTCCAGTTTGAAAGGGCGAGATTTTCCATGTGCGGGTGGGTCCCATACAAAGCAATTTGCGGTTTCGGCAAAATAGCTCAATTGCCTATTAAACAAACGATGATCAGCGGTAAGTCCTGGCAAGAAGATAAGCCACGGAGCGTTGGGGATTGCTTGTTCGGCTAGCGTCTGGCTCAGACGAGAAAACATTACTGAAGCTGCTGCATCAGAAGCGATTTCGAGTTCTTCTGGCGATTCGGCGTTTTGATATGCTTCCGCGCTAAGGCCATCGGTGTAGCTAGAGGCGTAGGATATCCAGTAAACAATAGTGCCTGATTCTGTTTTGTAGTGGCGTTCTTCCATACTGTGGTGCTGTCCATTCTGCTTGTTTCTAAAATATAGTAACGATAAGTAAATTGTCTAAAGATGGTTGTTGTTCTCTTGTTACACTAGCAAGGTCCTAGTGAAGCGACAATATGTCGCTTAAAAACTCCACGACGGACAAAAGGTGGGCGGCAAACAAAAGCGAAGTTAGTCGCCAAATAAGTCAAAGACGATTCTCTAAGAAGGAGGTGAGGCGAATGTCGAAGGCAAAGCGCAAGCGCAGCGGAAAATCAAAGGCTCAGCGAAAGTGCACTTACGTTTCTAAAATAGGAGCGGTATGGCATCAGTCCGCTGAAGAAGCCACTTTGGCACAGAAGCCGCATTTTAATGGCTACGCTTGTGGGTACGGTGTTCATGGTGATGCGAAATATAACCGCACACGCGAAAAACGTGCTTGGAAAAGCCAACTCAGACAGGAAGGAGCCTCGCGGGGCTCCTTCCTTTTTGGTCTATGTAAGGGAAAACGTTATGGTAGCGTTTCCTCTTCCCAGAATGCTGCGCAGTTCATTAGCACTTACTCCCTGGATTTTTCCAATAGGGGTAAAGTTCCATGAATTGGTGTCGTAATACACTGCAAGTTGATTGCCTTGATAAAGGATGATGTCTCCTGCTTCGGGGTTGGTAGGAGTGTCATTACGAGGCAAACTTTGCCCAATCGGTCCAACTTTTTCCATGTTGGCGTAGTCTTCCATATTGATAGTCAAAGGACCTTGTTCAAGTAGTTCCACTAGAGCTTCAGCTGAAGAATTATCCTCTAAGGTTGCGGTTAGTTCAGATCCATTTACGGACAGAGTGATGGTATCGGTTATTTTATTTGACATGGCAGATGTTCCTTCCTGTTGATCTGAATACTCATTCGTCGAAGAAGTAGGTTGTTCGCTCTCTGTTGCCTCGTTTGTTTCAACGGATGTTGATTGTTGGTTGTTGTTTGCTTCGGTGGGCTCCGAACAGGCGCAAAGACTTATGCACATTGCAAAGAAAGCGCTTGTTAACAGAATACTGAGCAGGTATCTTTGTGCGCGAGTGTTGCGTTCTAGTTTCATAGTGAAGCTCCAAAGGCCCTTAATTGTTCTGCCATTTCGGGAGACTTAGCGCGGGAGGTGGTTGCTTTGAATACGCCGCAATCTTTGACGCGGAAGTAACCGTGAAGGTAATCGTGGTAAATTCCTTCGGCATAGGTATAGACATTATTTGCACCAGAGCACAGAAGGAGTGCCATTTGCTTGCAGGAACGAGGAATTCCTCCAGTGTAGGTGCGGTGAATCAGACAATGCATTTGACCTGAAAATGATCCATAGTAAATTGGGCTTGCTATTACAATCATGTCCGCATTGTCCCAAAGGGGATACACCAAATCCATGTCATCACGCTGAATACAATTTCCATTTCCTTTGGTGTGACAGTGTTCACATCCGCGGCATCCGTGAAGGTCCATACGCGCAATATTAAGAATATCTATTTGATGTCCCGCGCTTTTTGCGCCTTCCGCAAAAGCATGCACCATTGCAGCGGTACCACCTTGTGGCCGGGGACTACCATTAAGAACAAGAATATTCATTGGAGATCACCTTTGCCTTATTTTGTAAGTTCGATAGTTACGTCATAAGGACCGCTTAGCCTATGGAGTACTTCAAGTGATCCATCAACGCGACCCATAATGACCTGATCGCCATAGCGCATGGAATTTTTTTCATCGTCAAAAAGTACCGCAAACCAGCCGCCACCAGGGTTGTAGTTGATGTCGCCATTGGTCCACCCGTGGTGCACCTGTTCTTCGTCATAAGGCAATTCGAAAGGCATCTGTCCGCAGAAATCGATGCCAGTGCCATTAACGTGAACAGTGGTAGGTAGGTGTTCAGCGAAAGCTTTGGCGGTTTCGGTATCGTTAAGTTCGCCATAAACATCGGTATTACCAAAGTGCATAATAATTCGTTGCCCCATCTTGTCCTCCTAAAGAAATTATTTTCCAGGGTGCAGTCCTTATCCCTTTCCCTTTTCTATTGTGGTGCGCAGGCGTAATTAGTACAATTTCTTATATCTAATAATGCGATATAAGAAACAATTATGATTTGCATATAAGCCAATTTACTGGCTGCCTCTATGGGCTGGGTGGTATATCAATGGAAATTCGTGTTCTTCGGTATTTTTTATCCGTCTGTGAAGAAGGGTCTATGTCAAGCGCTGCGAAAAAGCTCCGTGTAACGCAGCCGGCTTTGTCCCGACAGATTTCCGATCTTGAAAGGGAACTTGGATGTAAGCTGCTCATGCGCGAAAGTCGTGGGGTTGTTCCGACTGATCAGGGTTTGTATTTGCGCCGCCGCGCCCAAGAAATTGTGTCTTTGGCAGATCAAACAACATCGGATTTTTGCAATAGCGATGAAATAGTGGAAGGCGATGTGCATATTGGCGCTGGTGAAAGCGACGGTATGCGTGTGGTTGTGCGCTATATACGTGAATTTCGCGAGCGTTATCCTAACGTACACTTTCATTTGCATAGTGGAAATAGCGTTGATGTTTTGGAGCGTTTGGAACGTGGGTTGGACGACTTTGCCATTCTTATGTCGTATCCAGAGATTAATCGTTATGCCCACATTCGGCTTGCACCTACCGATGCGTGGGGCGTTTTGATGAAAAGCGATGCTCCTCTTGCTAAAAAGGAAGTTGTGGGTCCTAAGGATTTGGCAAATGCTTCACTTATAGCGTCTGAACAGGCATTAAAAACAAGCGCTCTTACGCATTGGTTTGGGGAATATACCGAAAATTTAGAAGTGATTGCTACCTATAATTTGATTTCTAATGCGGTTCATTTTGCGCGTGAGGGTGCGGGATATGTGCTGGGATTAGACAGACTGGTTGCTACGGGAGGGGATACAGGACTGGAGTTTCGTCTTCTTTATCCGCCAGTGGTTTCTGTTATCGATTTCGCCTGGAAACAAAATCAGGTGCATGCGAATACAGCTAAGAAGTTTTTAGAATTCGTTCGCACAAAGAACTAATATTTGGAGCTTGTTTACTTAAAGAATTAATTAATCAATTTAGAATAATAAGATCTAAAAAATAAGACCAATTCCATCAATGATGGAATTGGTCTTAGACAATTTACTCACAATTACCTTGAAAGTGCTGATTTACTAATGCTGTTAGGATTTATTGCGCCAACAATGCTATTGTGCGGTAAACGTAAAGACGAATCATTGATAAATGCTATGATGCGCGTCTAGGCTAACCTGCGTTCAACAATGCAGTAAGGTTCATAATAGTACCTCCTCGCAAAATAGGCTTATCCAAATCTAATAGCTTACTTATTGAAAAGACCACAAATAATGCCGCTTACTGCGCCGCCGATATTTTCGGTGATTCCACCAATAATGCCTTCAACATCAATACCTGCTTCACCAAGCTTAGACTGAACCTGCTCAACAATTTCTGCAGGATCCACACCATCAAGGCCCTGCCCAGTAATTTGCTCAATGGTGCCTTGTGGGTCTGCAATAAGGTCCTTGATCATTTCAGGTGCATCCTGAATATGGCTGGTTACTTGCTCAACGATCTGATTTACATCCATGAGTTTCCCCATTCCTCTTCGGAAATTGCACAAAACATATCAGCGGAATTATAAATGCAGCCACCGATAATGCGTCTTGGTATGGGATTATTCTTACTTGCTTCAAACGAGAGTTAACAAGCAGATGCGATTAATCCCTGGTGAGCTCGTAAGGCTAGCTTGTCGGTTGATGCGATTAATCCCTGGTGAGCTTGCGGTGGATGCGATGAGGTTTAGCCGCTTCTTCGCCAAGGCGTTCAACCTTGTTTTTGCGGTAGGCTTCAAAGTTTCCTTCAAACCAATACCAGTTACCAGGATTATCATCAGTACCTTCCCAAGCCAAAATATGAGTTGCAATGCGGTCCAAGAACATACGATCGTGACTGGTAATTACCGCGCACCCTGGGAAAGCAAGCAGCGCTTCTTCCAGGCTTTCTAAGGTTTCTACGTCCAAGTCGTTAGTAGGCTCGTCCAGTAAAAGAAGGTTGCCGCCTTGCTTTAAGGTAAGAGCTAAGTTTAATCGGTTACGTTCGCCACCCGACAAAACGCCAGCAGGCTTTTGCTGATCAGATCCCTTGAAGCCAAAGTTTGCTACATAAGCGCGGCTTGGAATTTCTGTTTCGCCAACTTTGATGTAGTCCAGTCCATCAGAAACGACTTCCCATAAGGTCTTCTTAGGATCAAGACCTTCGCGATTTTGGTCGACGTAGGAAATCTGAACCGTTTCACCAAGCTCAAGACTGCCGCTGGTGAGTTCTTCTTGTCCAACAATCATCTTGAACAGGGTTGATTTACCAACACCATTGGGACCAATAACACCTACAATGCCATTGCGCGGTAGCGTAAAGGATAAATCATCAATAAGTACGCGGTCGCCAAATGCTTTACGAAGATGCTCTGCAACCAGTACCTTTGAGCCAAGGCGTGGGCCAACGGGAATGCGAATCTCATTCACGTCAACGCTCTTTACGTTGCGGGCTTCAGCTTCCATTTGCTCATAGCGTTCCAAACGGGCTTTGCTTTTTGCCTGACGAGCCTTAGGGCTAGAGCGTACCCATTCCAGCTCGGACTTCATACGCTTAGCAAGTTTTGCTTGCTGCTGTCCCTGCGCTTCAAGACGTGCAGCTTTGGTCTCCAGATAGGTGGAATAGTTGCCCTTGTAGGGATAGAGCTGACCGCGATCGACCTCGCAAATCCATTCTGCAACATTGTCCAAGAAGTAACGGTCGTGCGTTACTGCCAAGACGGCGCCAGGGTAACGCTTTAAGAATTGCTCGAGCCAGAGCACCGATTCGGCGTCCAAATGGTTGGTGGGTTCGTCCAAGAGAAGCAGATCGGGTGCTTCAAGGAGAAGCTTACACAGTGCAACACGACGACGTTCGCCACCTGAGAGAACCTTTACGGGAGCGTCGGGATCGGGGCACTGAAGTGCATCCATCGCCTGGGATAATTGCGAATCCAGATCCCAGCCGTTTGCGGCATCAATTTCTACCTGTAAAGTGCCCATTTCTTCCATAAGAGCATCGAAATCGGCATCAGGATCGGCCATTTCTGCACCAATTGCATTGAAACGATCAACCTTCGCTAATACGTCAGCAAATGCTTGGCGAATGTTTTCGATAACGGTTGCTTTTTCGTCCAGTGGTGGTTCCTGTTGCAAAATGCCTACGGTGTAGCCAGGAGTTAAACGTGCGTCACCTGCGGAAACATCTTCAAGTCCTGCCATGACCTTCAAGAGTGTGGACTTGCCCATACCATTTGGGCCGACAACGCCAATTTTTGCGCCAGGGTAGAAGGAAAGCGTTACGTCATCCAAGATTACCTTGTCGCCAACTGCTTTGCGTGCTTGATACATTTGGTAGATGAATTCTGCCATTATTTCGAGCCTTTCTAATGGGTTCGGATTAACAGTGTTAACGGGGCATCCTATAGGGTTCAATAAGGCTTATAGGACGTTTTAGTTAACGATGTTTATATGTTTCGTTCAATAGTATGTCGATCGTTATCTTAATACCATGTAGTTGAACGTTACCTTATCAAGAAACGGCTGTTTCAAGAAATATTTCTCTTTTATAACAGCACATCATCACTAAGGACGATGCTCAAAAAGTCATCGTCGTAAGGCATGGTGTTGGTGAAGGGGTATTCTGCGTCAGTTGCGATAACAAGATAGTTATCTTCTAGTCCAAAGTCGGTATCTTCACAGGGAATGATAACCACATGATTAAATACTTCATCAAGAGTGGTAACGACGTGCCGCAGGAAGGTTATATCCTTGCCTTCGTCTTGGCTTACTACGTTGGTAGCGTAAACACCGCCAGGCACAAGGCGCAACTTCGCTAGGCGCATAGCTTCGATTGTTACAAGCGAAAGAACGGGGTCTTTCCCAGAAAAAGTATCGTTAATTATGGCGGCATATTGCTTGTGAGTAGTTTTTAGATAGTTGCGCCCATCGGCGGTAATAAGCCCGAGCTTGTCTGCTGCGTAGGGAAGTTCTTCCAAAAGTTTGTCAAGGTAAAACCACTTCCTTGCGATATCGGTAACTGATTGATCAAGCTCAACAACGTCAAGATAAAGGTCAGGTTTAGTGCTAAGAACGTGCTTTGGCCATGCGTAGCCCCCGCCGCCGATCATAAGTACTTGATTGTTGGCGAAACTGTTATCGAAAAGGCTTGCTTCGAAAATATGATCAAAGGCTTGCTGATAGGCAAAAACAGGAACATGGTAGTTTTTATCAAGATAGGTCGCAGATTCGTATGCGCCATTTTGTTCCAACACCCGAACAGGGTTTCCTTGTTCATCTTCTACCGTATGGATGCGTGCAAGTCCTGCACTTGTTTTGACGAAATGCGTATCGCTTTTGCGAAGGTGCTTCCAGATGGTTAAACCCGCTATAGCACAAGCTAGTCCAAGCCCTACGGCAATGGTGCCTAATGCGCGCGGAGTGGCGGGCAGGTTCAATGCGTGTGGAACGGCAGACGGTTGAGTAAAGTGTTTGTGGTAAAGGTTTTTCATGAATAGTAGTGTATTTTAGATTCTTGTAATTGTGAGTGATGAATAAAGGAAAAAGTGGTGAATTTAGAATACCGAGCAAAGAACGAAACAATTCAGGGTCATTTAGCGGCACTGTTTACCGTTCTTGTATGGGGCACCACGTTTGTATCTACGAAAATATTGCTACAAGATTTTTCTCCTATAGAAATCTTGTTTATTCGTTTTGTTATGGGTTTGTTTGCCCTCTTTGTTATAGCGCCGAAAATTCTTCCTTGGATGGGCTGGCGTCATGAAAGACTTTTTATGCTTGCTGGGTTGTCCGGCGTCACACTGTATTATCTTCTGGAAAATATCGCACTAACAGGAACGCTGGCAACAAATGTGGGAGTGATAGTGTCAGTAGCCCCTTTCTTTACGGCAGTGGTGGAGCGAATCGTAAATAAGGGCAGACATCTAACACTTCGTTTTGTTGTTGGCTTTGTAGTAGCTATGCTCGGAATTAGTTTTATTAGCTTTGCTGAAACAGGAGTTCATGTAAGCTTTTCTGGTGATATGTTGGCGCTTTTGGCGGCAGCAGTATGGGCGTGTTATTCGGCCTGTATGACGCGCATTAGCTCGATTGGTCTAACTACGATCAAAGCTACCCGCAGAGTATTTGAATATGGCATCGTATTTATGATTCCAGCTTTACCTCTGCTGGGATTTGCTCCAGATATGTCTTCATGTATCGACCCTATCAATGTGGCGAATCTGGTGTTTTTGGGTCTTTGTGCATCGGCGGCATGTTTTGTGACCTGGAATTTTTCCATAAAGCGATTAGGTTCGGTGGTTTCAAGCGTTTATATCTATGCAACTCCTGTCATTACTGCGGTAGCTTCTTGGTTGGTTTTGGGTGAGCAATTAGTACCTCTAGCTTGGTTTGGTGTGCTGCTTACTATAGTTGGCTTGGTCGTTTCGCAGTTTTCTTTTTCAAAGACGCGTAATGCATAAAGATTGCCATGAATATAAAAGAGCGCCCCAAATGGGGCGCTCTTAATGTTGCTTGCATAATCCTTTTAAAAGCCTTAAGGAAGAATGAAGGATAGCATGTGAGATTGCAGGAATACCAGAACACAAAGTACTGCCAGCATGCCGATACTCCATGGGATAACCTTCTTGAAAAGGTTCGATTCGGTTTCGCCTGTGGTAACAGCGGCAATTGCCAAGGACTGAGGCGAAATCATCTTACCGATAACACCACCCATGGTGTTAGAAGCCAAGAACAAGTCAGGAGTTACGTGAGCCAAAGAGGCATTGGACTGAGCTGCTTCGTACTGCAGGCTGGAGAACAGTGCGTTTGCAGAAGTGTCGGAACCAGTAACCGCAGTGCCAACCCAACCAAGCATTGGTGAGAGTAGGGCGAATACCGCACCCGTGCTTGCCAGGAACTGGCCAATAGAAATGGTCTGGCCAGAGAAGTTCATGATATAAGCAAGACCCAATACAAGTACGATGGTCAAAGAAGAGAAGCGCATTGCAACGAACGTCTGACCAAGCTGCTTAAAGGAGGATCCAAGCGTAATCTTGAACATGCCCTTATTGGTGAACAGGGCGTATACGATAGTGGTAAGAACTGCTGCAATAAACAGCATGGTGCCAGGATTTGACAGCAAGTTCAAAGTGTAGGTGGTTCCAGGATCTGCGCCAGCTGCATTTAAGACGTTGCCCGCAAGACCTGGGAAGGGGATTTTAATATCGGTGCTTGCAAGCAGGGTTGGGATGCCCAACTTGCATACAGCGAATACTGCAACAACGATAATGTAAGGAACCAAAGCCATCCATGCACGAACAGCAGGAAGCTTGGTGGTTTCAGTTTCATGAAGAGGTGCCATGCCGAAGCGCTCACGTGCTTCGTTTACGTTGCCAGGCTTAACAAACTTCAAGAAGATAACGCTTACACCCAAGGAAACCAGTGCAGCGCACACGTCGGTCAATTCGTATGCGAAGTGGTTGGAGCACCACCACTGAACGATTGCGAAGGAAAAGCCAATAACCAATGCGTGCAACCAGCAGTCGCGAAGACCCTTGCGGCCGTCAAGAATCATAACAACCAGCAGAGGTACAACCAGAGCAAACAGGGGAGCCTGGTAACCAACAAGAGCAGCTACGTGCTGAGCGGTTTCCAGGGCAACTGATGCATCACCAGCGGCTACCATGTTGCCTGCTGTGGTGATTGGAGTACCAGCTGCGCCGTATGCAACAGGTGCAGTGTTGGCAATAAGAACAGCAAGTGCTGCCTTCATGGGCTTAACGCCAAGAGCCAAAATCATGGTTGCGGTAATGGCAATAGGTGCGCCGAAGCCTGCGAGTGCTTCAAGCAAACCGCCGAAGCAGAAGGCAATCAGAACAGCCTGAATACGGATATCACCGCCGCCTACAATATCAAAGAGGCTCTTGAAGTCTTCGGAGCGACCCGAAACGGAAGTTACTTCATAGAACCATACTGCCATGATAATGATGAATACGATAGGGAAAGCACCGTAACATGCGCCTTGTAGACCAGAAAGGAATGCAAGGTGAGCTGGCATATGGAAAGCAAATACGGCAACTAAAAATGCAACGAAAAGTGCAATAGCTGCTGAAACATGAGCTTTCGCCTTAACGCCTACCAACATAATGAAGAATGCAGCAAGAGGAATACATGCTACTAATGCTGATAGCGCAAGGTTGCCTGCAACAGGATCAACCACAGCTTGAAACATAGAGACTCTCTTTCAAATCGGGAACAGTTAAATAAGTGCGAGTCATTTGTGATCAGGCATTTTTCGGATTACCCGTTCGTGGAGCCGTTTCAAAATGACTTACAATTTTTTAACGTATCCATACTAATGAGATGTAGACATTTGTCTTTGCCTGGTCGACTAGCGGTTATTTGTGAGCTATGAAGGGACTTAACACGCGATAAAGAACCGTCGCCGAAAAGCTCAGCACTTTAGTTAACCAAAGTGACGGTTTTCAGGTATGCTGACTTTTGCAAAGCAACACCGTAAGTACTAGAGGTGCTCGCAATAGATAAGTACCTATTACTTAACGAAACCAAGAAAGAGGAATGCTATGTACGTAACTTGTCTTGATCTAGAGGGAGTTTTGGTTCCTGAAATTTGGATTGCGTTTGCGGATGCTACTGGCATTCCTGAACTTAAGCGCACAACGCGTGATGAACCCGACTACGACAAGCTTATGAATTTCCGCCTAAATATCTTGAAAGAACACAACTTGGGCTTGAAAGAAATTCAAGACGTAATTGAAACCATTGATCCTATGCCTGGCGCGAAAGAATTTTTAGATGAGTTGCGTTCCTTATGTCAGGTCATCATTATCAGCGATACGTTTACGCAATTTGCAAAGCCATTGATGAAGAAATTGAGTTGGCCAACACTGTTTTGTAACGAGCTTGAAGTTGCTGAATCAGGCGAGGTAACGGGCTTTAAGATGCGCTGCGATCAGTCTAAATTGACTACGGTTCGCGCTCTTCAAAGCGCAGGCTTGGAAACCATCGCAGCAGGTGATAGTTTCAATGACTTGGGAATGATTAAGGCAAGTAAAGCAGGCTTTTTGTTCAAGAGTACCGATTCTATCAAGGCGGACAATCCCGATGTCCCCGCTTTCGAAACCTATGATGAGCTGATGGCTGCTATTAAAAACGTTATCTTGTAACGAGGCTTTTATTACGTACTACGTCGCGCTTATCTCTTGCAGATGGGCGCGATTTTTTTATGCTTTCGTTTTGATTTCGAATCTATAAAGGTGCTTCCAGAATCTGCAGGGGCGACTCAAGATTGCAACCGATGAAGTGGGGTACCTTTAGAAATTGTGATTGCAAAGTATCAGTTTGGTGAAGAAAGAATAATTTATTTTAGTTACTAAATAATTAAGTTGCTAAAATAACTAGACATTGGCGTATAACTGCTTTCGGTTGATAAAAACTCAGAGTAATAGATACGAAGGATACTAATGTCAGTTAAATCTCAAGAGGCAACTCAAGATATAGGAGAGCTTAAAGAGGAATTTGTTCGCCTTATGCGGATGATTCATCGTGAGCAATTCCATCCCACTTGGACACCAGGCAATCTTTCCAAGCCCGAGATGCATGCGCTTATGTGTGTTTGGATTGCGCATCGGCACAACAAAGAAGCTCGGCCTTCGTCGCTCGCAAAATATTCCCATGTCTCACCTAGTGCTGTTTCTCAGACGCTTAAAACCCTAGAGGAAAAAGCACTGGTAGCGCGCGTTCGTTCTACAAATGATTCTCGTTCGGTGGTAATCGAGCTGACCGAAAAAGGGCGCGCCTTGATTGAAGAGGTCCAAAGTATTCGTTCAAGCTATTTTGATGAAATGTTTGAAGCGATTGGCATTGATGACATGCAAACGCTGATGCGTATTATGCACAGGGTGCTTGATTTTTGTGCTTCAAAACACGATGTTTACGCAAAACAGAATGCATATAAGACGAACAGCAATGAACCAGTGTCTTCTCATAAGGATGCGCTGTTGTTTGCCGAGGAACCTTCGATGTGTGTTATCAAGGAGGTTTCCGCATGCGAATAATTCAGTATCTAAAAAGCTCAAAAGTGGCGGTAGTGCTTATTACGCTGTTGCTTATTGTGCAGGCGTTTGCGGATTTGTCGCTGCCACGATATACCTCTGATTTGGTAGATGTTGGTATTCAGCAGGGAGGCATTGAGCATGCTTCTCCCGATAAAATGAGCGCGGATACTTTTAATTATGTGTGTATGCTCGCTGACGAAAATGACGAGCAACTTATTCGCGATTCGTATAAGCAGGATGGTGGCTCGGAAGGCGCGAATAACGAAAGCGCCGAGGGACGAGTTGTTCTTACCGATCAAGGAAAACAACAGCGAGAGGTTCTTGATGCTGCAATTGCTTTATCAATAGTCTTGGTTCATGCACAAGATATCTTGGGAGATTTTGGCCAGGAAAATCAGGATGATTCCGCGCAAGCTGCTCAAAACGGAACTACGCAGACTTCCCAAGATACTTCCGCGCAGGCAGCTCAGGATGCCTCCGAACCGTCAGCACAGATGGGGCAGTTATCTTCGTTTGATTTAGCTCAAATGTATGCAGCGTATGAATCAGGGACACTTAGCAAATCCGAAATACTCTCCTTGATCGATCAAGCGCGTGCCATGTTTGGCAATATCGACGATTCGCTTATAGAACAGCAAGCTATTGAGGCGGTAAAAGCTGAATATAAGGCACTGGGCATGGACCTTGGTGCTATCCAGTTGCAATATCTTGCATGGCTAGGCGCTCAGATGCTTGCCGTAGCTGCTTTAATGATGGCAGCTTCCATTTCGGTGGGCTTTGTGGCTTCGCGCACTGCGGCAAAAATTGCTCGGAATTTACGTGAGCGTCTTTTTGAAAAGGTGGTTTCGTTTTCGGATGCCGAGGTTCAGTCTTTTTCTGCGGCATCGCTTATTACGAGAGGCACTAACGATATCCAGCAAATTCAAATGGTGCTCGTAATGTTTTTGCGTATGGTTTTATATGCACCTATTTTGGCAATCGGTGGCATCATCATGGTTTCGCAAACCAACCTTGCTATGAGCTGGATTATTGTGCTGGCGATTGTGATTATCGGTATTGTGATTGCACCTTTAATGGCCCTTGCCTTGCCTAAGTTCAAAATCATGCAGAAACTTATCGACCGAGTAAACCTGGTATCACGTGAAATGCTTACGGGCATGTCGGTAATTCGTGCATTCGATCGACAGGAATATGAAGAAGCGCGCTTTGATGAAGCAAGTACGGCGTTGTATAAAACGCAGCTTTTCACCAACCGCGTTATGACGTTTATGATGCCAACCATGATGCTGGTCATGAATGGTGTTTCCGTTCTGATTGTTTGGGTTGGTGGTTCATATATTGATGCAGGTGTAATCCAGACGGGCGATATGATTGCCTTTATTACCTATTCGATGGTAATCGTCATGTCGTTTTTGATGATCAGCATGATTGCTATCATGCTGCCCCGTGCTGATGTGGCGGCTCAGCGTGTTAATGAAGTTTTAGATACCGAAAACAGCATCCACGATCCTGATCATTCTGAGGCGGCGCAGCTTGATTTGCAGGCAAAAGGCTTATCGGTAGAATTTGACGACGTTACTTTCGCCTATAACGAAGGCAGCGATCCTGTTTTGAAAAACATCAGCTTTGTTGCAGAACCAGGGAAAACGACTGCCATTATTGGTTCGACTGGTTCTGGCAAGTCAACCATTATGAAGCTGATAGAGCGTTTCTACGATGTTGATGCAGGTGCTATTTGCGTTGGTGGCATTGATGTGCGCGATTTGAAACAGCATGAGCTTCGCCGCGAATTGGGCTATGTCCCGCAAAAGGCATTCCTGTTTTCTGGAACCATTGAATCAACCATTGCTTATTCGGATTCGGAAATGGATAAAGAACGCGTGCGTAAGGCGGCAGACATTGCTCAGGCAAGTGAATTCATAGATGCGAAAGACGATGGATTCGATTCGGAAATCAGTCAAGGCGGCACTAATGTTTCAGGTGGTCAGCGGCAACGTTTGTCCATTGCGCGTGCTTTAGCAAGTGATGCGCGTGTCCTGCTGTTTGACGATAGTTTCTCAGCGCTTGACTATGCAACGGATGCCCGCTTGCGCCATGCGCTTGCCACCGAAGCAGAAGGCAAGACGGTTATTGTGGTAGCTCAGCGTATTGCTACCGTACTTACCGCAGACAAGATCTTGGTATTGGAAGATGGCGAGCTGGTAGGTTCTGGTACCCATAGTGAATTGCTGTCTACGTGTTCAACCTATCAAGAAATCGCCCAGTCTCAGCTATCGGAAGAAGAACTGAAAGGGGGTGTTGCGTAATGTCTAAACACGATTCACCCATAGCAGCTCGTGCAGGTGCGGGAAGACGCCGCAGTCATGGTCCTGGCGGTCCTCATGGCATGATGGCGGGAGAAAAAGCCAACGATTTCAAGGGATCCATGAAGAAGCTTATTCAATTCATGGGGCGTTTTAAGATTGCTATTGGCATAGTGTTCATTTTCGCAATTGCCTCTACGGTATTTAATATCGTAGGGCCCCGAGTTCTTTCGACAGCAACTACAGAATTGTTTGAAGGAATTAGTGCAAAAATTGCAGGTACGGGCGATATTGATTTCAATGCGGTTGGAATTATTCTGCTCGTTACCTTGGGATTGTATGCGTTTTCTTCTGTGTGCTCGTTTGTTCAGGGCTGGTTGATGACTCATGTTACGCAGCGCACCACGTACCTTTTGCGTCAGAAGATCTCGCAGAAAATGGATGCGCTGCCTATGGGGTATTTCGAGCGTACCAGCACGGGTGATATTTTGTCGCGCATTACCAACGATGTCGATACGTTGGGTATGAACTTAAACCAAGGAATTACCACGCTGATTACGTCTGTTACGACCATTATCGGCGTTTTGGTAATGATGTTAAGTATGAACGTCTTTATGACCTTGATTGCTTTGTTGGTTATTCCTATTTCTGCCATTTTGGTCAAAGTGGTGGTAAGTCATAGTCAGAAGTATTTTCGTATGCAGCAAAACCGCCTGGGTGCTATCAACGGACAGGTAGAGGAAACCTTTTCAGGACAAGCGGTGGTTCGTGCTTTTGGAAAAGAGGAAGAAACGCTTGCTAAGTTCCGTAAAACTAATGCGGAATTATATGAATCAGCTTGGAAATCTCAATTCTTGTCGGGCTTGATGATGCCTGTGATGAACTTCGTGAGCAACTTAGGTTATGTTGCCGTGGCGGTTGCGGGTGCTTTGTTTGCTATTAACGGGCGTATCACGGTTGGCGATATTCAGGCATTTATTCAGTATGTGAAGAATTTCACGCAGCCCATTACACAGCTTGCTCAGGTATCAAACGTATTGCAGCAAATGGCGGCAGCGGCAGAACGTGTGTTTGAGTTCCTGGATGCCGATGAAGAACCAATTGAACAAGCAAAGGTTCAGGCAAAAGAAGTATCCTGCGATGTTGAATTTGATCATGTGAAATTCGGTTATGACCCCGATACTCCTATTATTAAAGATTTCTCAGCGCAGGTTCGCGAAGGTCAGACTATTGCTCTGGTCGGTCCAACAGGTGCAGGCAAAACTACTATGGTGAAGTTACTGATGCGTTTCTACGATGTTAATGGTGGCGCTATTCGCATCGGTGGACACGATGTTCGCGATTTTGATCGCGATGATTTGCGTTCGCTCTTTGGCATGGTGTTGCAGGATACCTGGTTATTTAAGGGTTCAGTCCGAGAAAATATTCGTTATGGTCGCCTGGAGGCAACCGATGAGGAAGTTGAAGCAGCAGCAAAGGCTGCTTTTGCGGATACCTTTATTCGCACCCTTCCTGGCGGTTATGATATGGAAATCAACGAAGACGCAAGCAATATCAGCCAAGGCCAGCGTCAGCTTTTAACGATCGCGCGTGCAATTTTGGCGGATCGCAAAATGCTTATTTTGGACGAAGCAACCAGCTCGGTTGACACGCGAACTGAAGAGCGTATCCAGATGGCTATGGATAACCTTATGAAGGGACGCACTTCGTTTGTTATTGCGCATCGCTTGTCTACTATTCGCAATGCCGATTTAATTTTGGTACTCCATGAAGGCGATATTGTGGAGCAGGGCACTCACGAAGAATTGTTGGCACGCGGTGGTGCTTATGCCGATCTGTACAATTCGCAGTTTGCGGAATAGAGCACGCTGCGCATTGGCTTAGCGTAATAACTGGCAGATTGAAAGATGCTTGATTTTGCATGATTGGCTTATGGCTTTATTTTCCGATCAAGCCAGATTCGCTTTTTCTGCACGCAAGAAAGCAAACTAGCGCGGCAGGGCAAATTCGACGCATGATTAATTGAATCCCAAAATCTTTGCTCGAAAACCTAGGGCCGCGCTCACCTAATGCTTTCTTGCTGTGCAGCGCTCATATGGCTTGATCGGAAAATAAAGCCATAAGCTATCAGGAATTGCCATTACGAATCATCCCGTAGAGACGGTGTTCGATATTAAAAAAGCTCTGGCATACAGAGATGCCAGAGCTATACAAGTAGAATTAAAGGCGCTTATCAATGCGTCGCTTAGAAGAAGCGATTACTTTGCTTTGCCCTGATTTGCTACTGCATCAATTTTAGCTGCGATGGTAGCTTCATCGCCTACATAACGCTTGTCTAAAACATTAAAGTCCTGATCGAAGGTATAAACCAGAGGTACGCCCGTAGGAATATTTACGCCCACGATTTCGTCGTCGGAAAGCTTGTCGAACTGCTTTACTAAAGCGCGAAGCGAATTGCCATGGGCAACAATAAGAACACGCTTGCCTGCACGCATCTGAGGCTCAATGGTTTCCTTGAAGTAAGGCCAAGCACGTGCAATGGTGTCTTTAAGGCATTCGGTCAAAGGCATTTCGTCAGCTGGTGCATCACGGTAGGGAGCAAGCAGGCGAGGGTTGCGTTCGTCATCTTCCGTCAGAGCAGGAGGCTGAACGTCAAAACTACGGCGCCAAATTTTTACCTGGTCTTCACCGTATTTTGCTGCAGTGTCAGCTTTGTTTAATCCCTGAAGTGCACCATAGTGGCGTTCGTTCAAGCGCCAGGTTTTAATAACAGGAAGCCATTCGCGATCCATAGATTGCAAAATGAGATTTAACGTGTGAATAGCACGCTTGAGATAAGACGTGTAGCAGATGTCAAAATCGAAGCCTGCTTCAGCAAGAGCACGGCCACCTTCAGCTGCTTCTTTGCGACCTGTGTCGGTAAGATCAACGTCCATCCAGCCAGTGAAGAGGTTCAGCTTGTTCCACTCGCTTTCGCCATGGCGAACGAGTACGAGCTGCATGGTCGTGTCGGTCATGTGAGTCACCATCTTTCTTGTTGGTTTTTGCGCGGAGAACAGAAGAAGAGCTCCTGCAAACAAACTAATGTCTTTCTTTACGCTGAAACGCGTTGGATAAATTATACCCTTATTGGCTTGATCTTTATGTCAGCACCTGTTGAAGGCACTTTGCGAAAGATGGATGACTTCTCTCAACTTTTAGTTGAGGCAGCAGGTGAATGAGTAAATACTCCCACAAAAGCAAGTAATCTGTTTATTTACGCCTTAAGGCAAAACTATAGGCGCATTGCTTCTTGTAATCCTTTGTTTTAGTGGTTACGAGCAGGCATGTTAGAGGTATTAACAATAGCAACAGTAATGAAGGGAATGGGCATGACGAAAGGACGCGCAAGAGCCTTATTTGCAATGATGCTTGCGATAGTGCTTGGCGCTTGCTCTCTGATTGGTTTATCAGGGTGCGGCAGTGCTTCTTCGCCAACAGGTAGCGATACTCTTCGCGTGGGTGTTCGCGCGGATATCGTAAATTTTGGCTACCTAAACGAACAAACAGGCAAGTATTACGGTATGGAAATTGATCTTGCCAATGAAATGGCAAACCGCCTGGGATATTCCAACGTGGAGTTGGTGACGGTTTTGCCTGACAATCGTAAAGAAATGCTTCTTAACGGGGAAGTGGATTGTCTGGTGGCTTGTTATTCTAAGACTGATACGCGTCTGGAAAACTTCGATTTTTCTCCTATTTATTACACCGATGCTACTCCTGTAATGGTGGAAAACAGCTCCAGAATTACCGATATTAACCAGCTTATGGCACTTTTGGCATCATGTCTGGTTCAAATGCTGGCCCACTGTTAGCAATCAAGCTGTTTGATATGGGCATCATCGGAGAAGAAGTTATTTCCAATACCGACGAAAGCACAGAATACGATCATGCAACCGTAATCAAATTCCCTTCCTATGAAGAACTTTCAATAGCACTCGAAGAAGGAAGAGTGGATGCTGCAGTTATGGACGGCGCTTTCGTTGATACCTATATCAATGACGATCGTAGCCTGCTGGAAGATTTCAGCGTATCTGATCAAGATTATGCAGTTGCTACCCAAAAAGGTTCCAGCCTTTCTCGGCCGGTAGCTGACACCATTCAAGCAATGCTTGATGATGGCACTATCGCTACGTTGATTGACAAGTGGGACTAGAAAAGGAGCGAATATGTCTTTTATGTCTAAAAAGCTAAAAGTAAAATCCGCTCTTCTTGCGGGTGTTGTGGTGCTCAGCCTGATAATCATGGGCGTCATATTGTCTACTATGCAAGACAATATTTCTCTTGAGAACTATCGCGCAGACATTCAGCGTGAAATGGACGAGCTTCCTACCTTATTGGAAACTGCCGACGATGAAACGGCGCAAAACGAAGAAACGTTTGATGCGATTTATCAGTCTAAAGCGGCAAGTGTTGCTTTTATGGCAAACAACAAGGCTGATTACGAAGCAACAAACGCCAAAATGTAGGAATACAAAAAACTGCTTGGCGTTGACAATGTAATGATCGTCAATAAAGACGGCAAGATTGAAGCGCGAGCTCAAGACACCCTTGCTGACTTCTCTTATGCCCGCTATAACGAGCTGCGTAACACAATTAGCTCTGGTGAACCTTCCGCTGCGGTAGAAGTGGACTTCGCTGAAGAAAATCAAGCCTGGCGTTACTATTCTGCACGTATTGATGACAACACGATGGTAGTCATTGAGCAGAATCCTGTTGAACTGACCGAGCTTATTGATAGCACTTCTTCAACTTCTGCAGTGTTAAGCAGCGTAAGCGTTGGTCAGAGTGGTTATGTGTTTGCTATCTCTGGTCGCGATTATGTGGTGACCTATCATCCAAATTCTGAAGTTATCGGTACTGACGCTTTGGATGACGGTATTGATGTAACCGATCTTGAAAACGGAAGTTCTCCTGGATTGATTTCGAAGGCGAGCGTCTCTACTGCGGTGTTTCGGAAATAGAGGGGACCTACTATGTTTCTGCTGTTCCTGAAAGCGAACTTATTGCTTCTCGTAACTTAACCGTGGCGGTTATTCTGTTCATCGTTCTTCTCGCCTTGAAACGCTTCTTGCAAGTGTTCAGCTTGATAGCATTCTTGATGGTGTAAAGATTGGTCAAGATGGTTTTGCCTTTGCGGTAAATATCGAAAACAAAACCTTTGACTACTATCCTGACAACGAGCTTGTTGGTAGCTCCGCAACAGCGAAGTAAGCAACGTCATTAACATGACCAAAGAATCTTCGTATGCTTCGGTTGATTTGGATATTGAATATGGTGAATCGCTCGAACGCGTTGAAAGCATTTTGAAAGACGAATTCCCGAACATTCGTCGTCGCCTTACCGCAATCGAAGATGGTCCGTTCTATAAGGGTGTTGTTTCACTTGAAGACAACAGCGTTACCATTCGCGTGGTTGCTAAGTGCGACGAAACCGATCGTGCTCAGCTTGGACGCGACTTGCTGCGTGAGATGAAGCTGGTCTTCGACGAGCACGAGATTAGAATTCCTTACTCGCAGGTTGTTGTTCACCAACCTTCTGAATACAAGAAGGCAACGATTCGCGAGCAGTTGCGTGCTGATAAGTTTAACGACGACCAGAAGGTTGCTGCGCGCGACTTAGGCAACGAGGCTGCCAAGAAGTAATGTGCTTCAGGTAGCATAAGTAATCAGTTGAGGCGGAGGCTCTAAAATGGAGTCTTCGCTTTTTTATTTTCCCTGTACAAGAAAGAGGACTTGCTCAGAAGTGTTGCTTGTTATGATTAGGGCAGCATGAAAGGAGTTTTGTATGATCACGTACGATTTTTCTCATAAAGTTGTAGTAGTTACGGGTTCTGCGCGCGGTATTGGTCGTCGCATTGCGGAGCGCTTTTATGAAGCAGGCGCAAAAGTAGCTCTGTGTAGTATTTCTAAAACAGGTAAAGAAGAGTTGATGCAAGAAATCGCAGGTGACGATCGTAGCCGCATTATGGCACTGCCCTGTGATGTTTCTCAGCCTGAAGATATAGCGAATTTCTTGCAGGCGGTAGTAGACAAGTTTGGCACGATAGATGTTCTGGTTAATAATGCAGGCATCTATTCAAAAGAAGATACGTGTGATGTAACCGAGGCTCAGTTCGATAAGGTTTTGGATGCTAATTTAAAGTCAGTGTTCTTTGCTTGCCAGTGGTTCTTCAAACATCATATTGATGCAGGCACAACGGGTAATGTGGTAAATATTGCATCGGTCAGCTCCGTTACCTATGTGCCTGACAATGCGCTGTACAACGTAAGTAAAGCAGGCGTTGTTACCCTTACCAAGACTTTTGCACGCGATATGGGAAAACATGGCATTCGTGTTAATGCGGTAGGTCCAGGAAGTATTCCAACCGACCTCAATGCGGCACTCTATGCTGATCCGCAAAAAGAAATTGATCTGTGCAAAAAAATTCCCCTTGGTCGCCGTGGTACTAAGGATGACATTGCTAATTGCGTTTTGTTCTTGGCAAGTGAAGAGTCGGAATACTTAACGGGTCAGGTTATTTATGCTGAAGGTGGTTGGCTTTTGGTGTAGTGCAGAGTGGCGAAGGTGTAGTGCAACCGACCGCTGCAGGCAACTAAGGCGACAAGAATCCACTTCATTTAGGAGCTTCTATATGAACGAAATCAAGTGCCCTCACTGCGGAAAAGTCTTTCAGGTAGATGAATCAGGCTTTGCAGATATCGTTAAGCAGGTACGCGATGGTGAATTCCAGCGGGAATTAGCAAAGCGTGAGGAACTGATGCGTGCTGATAAAGAGCAGGCTTTAGCTTTGGCGGCATCGCAGGCGCAAGGACAGCTGCAAGAAAGCTTAGCGGCAAAAGATGCCTCCATGCAACAGGCAGTAGCTCAGCGCGATGCTGCTATATCTGAACTTAAGGCACAGCTTGAAGCGCTTGTTCGTGAAAAAGAACTCTACGCTCAAAATGAAGTAGCAAAGGTGCTGCAGGAACGCGAAGCTGCGCTAACGGAAGTTCAACGAGAGCGCGACGCATTACAAATGCAGCTTACG
This sequence comes from uncultured Eggerthella sp., assembly GCA_900551155.1. Lineage (GTDB taxonomy): Bacteria > Actinomycetota > Coriobacteriia > Coriobacteriales > Eggerthellaceae > Anaerotardibacter. The sequence goes on from URVA01000002.1 coordinate 41,824, forward strand.
AGCCAAAAAACTGCCTTTGCTGCAGAAAAAGAGCTTGCAGTAACGCAGGCAAAAGCAGAAATCGAACGTGAACGCGATGCTCTAAAAGCGCAAATTGATCGTGAGCGCGATAACTTCAATGCGCAGATCAAGCAAGAACGTACCTCTTTAGAGGCGCAAGTTGCCTTGAAAGAGGCGGAAAAGAATCAGCGCGAAAACGAACTTAAAGCGCAAATGGCTGACAAGCTTCGCGCCAAAGATGAACTAATTGCCTACAAGGATCAAGAAATTGAGCGCTATCGCGATATGAAGGCGCGTCTTTCAACCAAGATGCTTGGCGAAACGCTTGAACAGCATTGTGAAACCGAATTCAATCGTTTGCGTGCTACCGCATTTCAGAACGCTTATTTCGAAAAAGATAACGATGCGTCATCGGGCTCTAAGGGCGACTATATCTTCCGTGAAACCGATGAAGAAGGAAACGAGCTTGTTTCCATTATGTTTGAAATGAAAAATGAGCAAGATGATTCAACGCATCGTCACAAGAATGAGGATTTCTTCAAGAAGTTGGATGCGGATCGCAGGAAAAAGAACTGTGAGTATGCAGTGCTCGTTTCGCTTTTGGAACCCGAAAGCGAACTGTATAACGCAGGCATTGTGGATGTGTCCTATCGTTACGAAAAGATGTACGTTATTCGTCCGCAATTCTTTATTCCGCTCATTAGTATTTTGCGCAACACTTCTCAAAGTGCGCTGGAATATAAGGCAGAATTGGCGCTGGTGAAGAAGCAGAATATAGACATCACCAATTTCGAAAACGAAATGGAAGATTTCAAGCAGAAATTTGGACGCAATTATCGTTTGGCAAGTGAAAAATTCAAGAAGGCCATTGACGAAATTGACAAGACTATCGACCATCTTCTGAAAACAAAAGAAGCTCTTTTAGGTTCAGAGAATAATCTTCGTCTTGCTAACGATAAGGCAGAGGCGCTTACTATCAAAAAGCTTACGCGTAACAATCCTACAATGAAAGCAAAATTCGAAGATCTTCATGCGGGGAAAGAGCTCGAAGAGGGGGATTACTATGACTAAAAAGGGGAATAAGAAAAAGTCAGGCAAGAAGGCGGAACAAAAACTCATCGATGATGCGTTTCGCGAAAAGCTCGCTAATATCTTGGCGCAAACAGCCCAAGATAAGGCGACCGATACGAAAGATTCACCTCTTGGTGCAGCCTATCGCCGTGGTCCTGTGTTGATGCGTGGTCCGATGATTCCGCAAGACAACACCACGGGCAATTTGATTGCTAGTTCGCACGATACCCATGATACCGACTGGCTTCATGCTGATCCTTGGCGCGTTATGCGTATTCAGGCAGAATTTGTTGACGGCTTTGGTGCTTTAGCCGAATTGGGACCTGCGGTTGCTATTTTTGGTTCTGCACGCACAGAACCTACAGATTTGTATTATGAGCAGGCAGTTTTGACAGGAGCACTACTTGCCAATCAGGGTGTTGCGGTTATTACTGGTGGCGGTCCTGGCATTATGGAGGCGGCAAATCGTGGTGCTGCATTAGCGGGAGGTACTTCGGTTGGTCTTGCTATTGAGCTTCCTCACGAAGAGCAGCTTAATGAATGGGTAAACCTAGGTATGACCTTCCGCTACTTCTTTGTGCGTAAAACCATGTTTGTGAAGTATTCCTCAGGAGCAATTTTCTTCCCTGGTGGATTTGGCACGCTTGATGAGATGTATGAGCTATTGGTGCTGGTTCAGACACATAAAGTTGCCAATATGCCTATGGTTTTATTCGGCAAAGAATATTGGGCAGGTCTTATGAACTGGACACAAGAAATCCTTGCCGAACGTGGCATGATTGATGATCTTGATACAAGTCTTGTAGTTCTGACGGACGATCCCGAAGAAGCAGTTCGCGTGGCGCTAAGTACCACCAAGATAAATAAACCGATGAAGGGCTAAGAGCAGCGAATAGCTACCTGATTCGTTTAAAGAAATAATCACATCAAAACAGCTTGCTATTTAGGTATCAACGCACCCGCGGTGCTACCGTATGCTTCGCATACTATGCGCATCGCTCCGTCGGTCAAATGATATAGAAATTATTTGAGCCGCTGAGTGCGTTTCTACCTAAATAGCAAGCTGCTATTTGCTTTTCTTTTCCATCAGTTTGATGGTGCTACTGCAAATCAATTTTAGTAAGATCGCGCACCACTTCAGCGGCAATAGCTAGCCCCATAGCGGCAGGAACAAAAGCGTTGGAGCCAGGAGTTGATCGGCGTGTGTGTGAGGCATCTTCTTGTGGGATTCCGCTAGCTTCTGTCTGATTTGCTTCTGTTTGGATTACCTGTTCTTTGGGTGCTTCAGTTGAATAGCAAACTTTCAGATGTTTAATGTTTCGCTTACGTAATTCTTTGCGCATAATGCGGGCAAGGGGGCAAACTGAAGTTTCATAAATATCGGCAATGCGCAGTGCAGTAGGGTCTGTTTTATTGCCTGCCCCCATCGCGCTGATGATAGGCGTATTAGCTTTAATTGCGCGGGTGATCAATTCTAGTTTTGCGGCAACGGTATCTACGGCATCTACAACGTAATCGTAAATCGAAAGGTCGAATTCATCGGCAGTTTCAGGGAGATAGAAGCAGTCGTGTTTAATGATGTGGCAGTGAGGGTTGATACTCAAAAGTCTTTGCTCCATAGCGTCAACCTTGTCCATGCCAATCGTTTCGTATGTTGCGATAATCTGTCGGTTCACATTAGTAATATCTACCGTATCGTGATCAATGATATCGATTGTTCCGATGCCAGTACGAACAAGTGATTCGGCTACATGACCACCAACTCCACCTAAACCAAACACGGCAATTCGGGTATCTGAAAGCGTTTTTATTCCTTTTTCACCATAAAGTAGACGGCTACGTGAAAATTGGTCAACCATTTAGTTCCCTTCGGCGATATCAGCTAAAGATGTGCCTTTTTCGAATTTGCTGTTGTTATGATAGGGCTAATAGAGAAAAGGACCAACCATGAATACTGACTATCAGGTAACGAATGAAGAAATAGATGCGTATATTGCCAGCAATTGGGAAGAATTTATTGCTGATGCGAAAGCGCTTATTGAAATAGATAGCTCTTTTGATCCTGACCATACAGGTGAAGGCGCACCCTTTGGGCTAGGTTCGCGCAAAGCACTTGATGAAATACTGCAAATAGCACAACGCATGGGCTTTGAGGTATGCGATGGCGAAGGCTATGCGGGATACGCGGATTATGTCGGGAAAAGTGGACAACAACTCGGCATTATCGGGCATGTTGATGTGGTCCCTGCAGGGGAAGGATGGACGTATCCTCCTTTTGAGCTAACACAGAAAGATGGGGTTTTGCTTGGTCGTGGTACCGCGGACGATAAAATCCCGCTTTTGAGCGCGCTTTATGCTTGTAAATATTGGATAGATCGCGGCATTTCGCTGAATCATACCATTCGCTTTATTTTTGGCTGCAACGAAGAAACAGGAATGGCGGATGTTCCGTATTATCTGTCTCATCACGATGCCCCAGATTTCCTTTTCACTCCTGATGCAGATTTTCCTTTGTGCTATGGCGAAAAGGGTCTGTTTGGCGTGACGCTAGACTATGAAATGCCCGAACCAGCTACCTTGGAAAACCATGCGGTTCTTTCATTTGATGGTGGTAGCGCTACTAATGCGGTTCCTGCTCTTGCGCGTGCTGTTGTAAGCGTTTCTGTAGATAAACTTCCACAAGCTGAACGGATTTCGGTTGAGCCATGCGAAGAGGGTTCGCTTATTACCGCAACAGGCATTAGCGGACATGCATCACTTCCTGAGGGAACGGTGAATGCGATTGGTGTTTTATGTCAATACTTGGCAAACCTTGACCAGTGTAGTGATGAAGAAAAGGATTGGTTTTCTTTTGTTGCAAATAATCTTGCGGGTGACTATACGGGCAGTCGCCTTGGTATAGCGGCAAAAGATGATGATTTTGGCGCTCTTACCAGCGTGGCGGGAACTATGTACAAGAATGGCAATAGCTATTTAGTTACGATAGATATTCGCTTCCCGAAAGCCATAACGGGAGCTGATCTGCTTGAGGCGTTCGAGGATATTGCTGGCAAAATTGGCGCACGTGTAACTATTACGCGTAACCAAGAGCCGTTTGTGGTAAATCCTGAAACAGAACCTGTGCAGGCGTTGATGGAAGCATACAGGCAAGCAACGAATCTTGAAGTGAAGCCCTTCACCATGGGTGGAGCAACCTACGCGCGAGAATTTCCTAGCGCAGTAAGTTTTGGTCCTGCTGATCCTGATGTCATAACTAAACCAGATTGGGTAGGAGATATGCACGGCGCTAATGAAGGCGTAACAGAAGAAGCAATTCGCCATGCTATTCGTATTTATGTACGTGCATTTGGGAATTTGGCACAGGTGGAGCAGCTAAACGGCTAGGATGTCGACCCCATAATGTTCACTATTAGTCTGCCATCTAGGCTTCAATGCACCCGCGATGCTACCGCATGTTTACGCATGCTATGCGCATCGCTCCGTCGGTCAAATATGTATTTGCGCTATTTGAGCCGCCGAGTGCATTTCTCCCTAGATGGCAGACTGGGGTAAACAAAGATTTAGGTTGACTTGTTTTAGTCTCTTGGAGTGATTGTTAGAGGTTTTCGATCGAAATTGATCGCCAAGTGCTATATTGCGTGGGTGCATCAATGCTGGTGTAGCCTACGCTGCGCGCGTATCTATAAGCGTCTTCGATATTGGCGCCGATGCGCGTGTGCAGATGGGCATCTGATCCAACCGTAAGAGGTACTCCTGCAGCAAAGAATTCGCTCAGAAGTGCTTTGCGG
>URVA01000003.1 GCA_900551155.1 uncultured Eggerthella sp.
CCAGATCCTTTACGCGTACTACTTCGTCATCCTGGGAAAGTTCTGCCATCAAACCATCAAGATCGAGTTCGGTTGCAGGAGCGCTCTTGTCAACTACAGGAGCATCGGCAATCTTCTTGTCGATAACGCGAGTCTTGTACTTACGAAGCTGGCGAAGTGCCTTAGCAGCAGCAACGTCGATAGCTGCGTACATATTTTCATCGCGCTCTTCAACACGAATGATATGACCGCGAGCACGCATGGTAACTTCGCAGGTAGCAGGAGTTGGGTTGGCTGGATTCTTTTCTACATGAAGAACAACTTCAGCGGTTAGTGGATCAATATCCATAACCTTCATGGAATTGCCAATCTTTTCTTCTGCATAAGCGCGCAAAGCTTCAGTTACGGGCATCTTGCGACCGGTGATGGTGATATCCATAGTTTCACCTCTCATACTGGAACCTACATTACGATGTGACTTGAGGAGCGGATGCCGTGAATTCACGAACGAGACAAAAACAAAAGCAGCGGTGCAAATAAAACCGCTCGCGAGTGATCTCCCAGTTGGAAACGGCTTTCCAATTCCCCTCGTCTACCGTTTTCACCTATCAGTCTAACGCACTTTTACTCGATTGTGGGAATAATTATGACCATGTCTGATAAGTCGCGAATGAATTTATTGGTCTCGGTGTCAAAATAATTACGGAATATGATGTTCTTGGTCATGTTCTGCTATTTTGGTTAACAGTGTGTTTGTATCCACAAACAAGACCATTGAACGCTTTGTTGAAAACTAGAAAACAGAACCGTTGCGCAACGTTTGTTTGCTTCTAGATAACCAAATCGTGAATATCTTGTTTACGGAAAAGCTTTTGTTTGGGTATTACTCATGTGGCAGGGGCTTTAGAAGCGAAAGGTCTTTAGTTATATGGCTCAGCATCATCACCATGAATCTGACATCTTTATTAAAGAAGCCGAAGGTCATCAGCGTCGATATCACAAGATTGTAGAGTTAACTCATTCAACCACCAAAGCAGCTGGCGTTATGCTTTTAGGCGCAATTATTGCGTTGATTGTTGCCAATACCGCCTTCCATGAACCGTTTTATGAGTTCTGGCATACCGAGGTATCGCTTGGATTTGGTGATGCGCATGCAGAAATGTCGCTCGCGCATATTATCAACGACATCCTGATGGCAATTTTCTTCTTGCTGGTAGGTTTGGAAATCAAATATGAAATGACGGTGGGCGAACTTACCAACATTCGCCAAGCAATTTTGCCTGTAGGTGCAGCGCTTGGTGGCGTAATGATGCCTATCGTGGTGTATTTGATCTTTAATGCGGGAAATCCTGAAACCATGATGGGGTGGGGTGTTCCAACGGCAACAGACATCGCATTTGCGTTAGGCATTTTGGCGCTGTTAGGATCTCGCGTTCCTGCAGGTGTTCGTGTTTTCTTGAGCACACTTGCAGTAGCGGATGACATTGTGGCAATTTTGGTTATCGCTATTTTCTACGGGCAAAGCCCCTCTTTAATGTGGCTCGGAGCTGCACTGGTCGTTTTGCTTGTGCTCATTCTTATGAACCGTTCGCATATCTATTCTTTGTTGCCCTATATTCTTGGCGGTTTGGTGTTGTGGTACTGCATTTTCATGTCGGGAGTTCATTCGACAATCGCGGGTGTTTTGCTGGCATTGGCTATTCCTTCTGGTTCCCGCGTAGACCTGAAGAGCTTTACCGACTGGTCTGGTCAGCGCGTAAAAGAAGCACACGAAGCTTTTGTTCCTGACGAGCCCGTTATTGGCCAGGAAGACTATTTGGCAAGCGTTACCCGTCTTGAGCGTGTAGCTCGCCATGTAGTTCCACCAGCAACACGTTTGGAGCGCAAGCTTTATCCTTGGGTTTATTTTGCCATCTTGCCGCTGTTTGCTCTAACGAATGCCGATGTTGCTTTCATGCAAGCAGCTCCTGCAGAAATTATGGGTAGTTCAATTTTCTTGGGTGTGTTCTTTGGCTTGGTAGTAGGCAAGCCGCTGGGTATCATGCTCATGAGTTTTATTATCGTGAAATCAAAGATTTCTTCGCTTCCAGAAAATGTCAATTGGGCACATATGCTCGGCGCGGCATTACTCGGTGGCGTTGGCTTTACCATGGCTATTTTTGTAGCGAACTTGGCGTTTGTAAATCCGAACGACGTTATGGTTGCAAAGGTTGCTATTTTGGCAGCATCTCTTGTAGCTGGTGTGGCGGGCTTTGCGTTCCTGTTTATTCAGGCAAAGGCAGCATCGCTTAAGGGAGTACGTTTCGAGGCTAAGCTTGCTTCTCCCGATAACTTGCAGACCTTTGGTGCTCAGGAAGCGCAGCGTCGTTATGAGCGCGAATTGGAATATATAAAGACACAAATTTCCAAGCAGGAAGCAGAAGTAGAGAAGTATCGCGATAAAGCAGATAAGTAAGTAATTGGGCAAGTGGATCGTTTTCGCCGATTGGGTGAACGAGTCGAGTGAATCGGCTGCGCGAACCGAACGAGCGAATCGTTTTTAAATGTGGAGATTGGACTCAATTATTAGCTGAAACTTCTTTCGCAGATTATCAATAGGCAATCTAGCTGGTAAAACAGGTTTATATCGATTTGGGAATCTTTGAAGAATACTAAGTTTACCTGGTGTTATGAAGTTTATCTTCACATTATTTTGCATTGAACGTTGCCCTTTTGTTACCATGAACCAAGCTCACGCTTCATCATTTGGAAGATGTAACGTAATCAGTGAAGCGGATGTGAGCATAAGGAGGCTTAATTTATATGGCTGAACACGTACGTAAGCTCAACGCAAAAGCTGCACTGTCTGCCTTTTTTGCGGTGGTATTAGCAGTAGGCTTGGCCATTCCGGTATCCAGCGCTTTTGCAAGCCCTGCAGATGATGCTCAGGCAGAAGCAAATGCAGCACTTGAGCAACTCAATGCGTATCAGGCAGAACTTGATCAGGCAAGTGGCGATTATCAGAATGCTCTTCAAGAGCAGCTCGATGCTGAAGCTAAGGTAGACGACGCTCAGAAGAAAATCGAAGAAAAGACCACTGAAATTGAGGGTTATCAGGAACAGTTAGGCGATCGTGCTCGTGACATGTATCGTTCTGGTTCCACTACGTTTTTGGACGTAATTCTTGGTGCTACTTCCTTTGAGGATTTTGCAACCACCTGGAACATCTTGGAAGACATGAACCAGGATGACGCTCAGCTGGTTCAGCAGACTAAGACTGCTCGTGAAGAGCTTGAATCTGCTAAAACCGAAGCTGAAGAGCAGGCTAAAGTAGCATCCGATAAGGCTGAAGAAGCCAAGCAGGTAGCAGATGCAGCTGATGCTAAGGTTGCTGAAATGCAGTCGGTATACGATAGCTTGTCTGCGGAAGCTGCTGAATTGGTAGAGCAGGAGCAGGCTGCTGAAGAAGCTGCAGAGCAGGCAGCTGCTGAAGAAGCTATTGAAAACGATGCTCAATCCAACAACGATGGTGGGAACGACTCCAATGATGACGGAGGCTCTCACAGCACGAACAAGCCAAGCTCCAATAATGGTGGCAGCAGCAAACCTCAAACGGTAACGGGCAATACGGTTGTTGATCGTGCTTATGCTCAGATTGGCAAGCCTTATGGTTGGGGCGATTGCGGTCCTAACTCCTTTGACTGCTCTGGCTTGGTTAGCTATTGCTTGAGCGGATCTTATGGTGTACGTCTTGGTACAACAGGAACTTTCATGGGCTGGACTCACATTAGCCCTAGCCAAGCAAAGCCAGGCGACATCGTAGTCAATAGTCATCACTGCGGTGTTTATATTGGCGGTGGTCAGATGATCCATGCTCCACATTCTGGCGCAACCGTTTGTGTAAGCTCTGTTCACTCTGACATGGTTTACGTTCGCTACTAGGAACAGACCAAAAACGAGCAATACGCTAGAAAACAGATAAATCAATTGAAGCCCGCCTCATGCGGGCTTCTTTTATGAGCTCTCTGTACTTTCGATGTGGCGCAAATCAAAGTTTTTAATAATCCACAAGATGTAGGGTAGTAAAAAGCACCAAACTACGTTTTGTTGTGGTTTAGTTGCTATAACGAGCCATTTGAACTTAATGCTGACCAGGTATTATGCAAAAAGATTTAACAACCACTTGCCGTGGTGAACCTGTGAATTTGTTGCTATGCAAATGCTAGATTTGGTAGGATAAATTCGCTATCGCTTAAACAAACTACTTTTGCTCGAATCAGAGGAAGGATATCCCCAGATGAGCACAAAAATCGCAGCACAAAAGCGGGCAATCATCGCAGCTATCATGGCTGTTGTCCTTTTGGTGGGTCTTATGATTCCCACTGCTTCCGCTTATGCAAAACCAACTTCGGCTGAAAAACGCGCTGAGGCAAAAGAAGTTCTTGAACAGCTTGAAGAAATGCAGGTCAAGCTTGATGAGGCTTCCAATAATTACTATGCAGCTTTAGAGGCTCAAGAAGAAGCTGAAAACAAAGTTGTAGAAGCTCAGAAAAAGGTTGAAGAAAAAACCAAGGAAATAGAAGGCTATCAGGAACAGCTGGGCGATCGTGCTCGTGACATGTATCGTTCTGGTTCCATCAGCTTTGTCGATGTAATTTTGGGTGCTTCTTCTTTTGAAGAGTTTGCAACTACTTGGAACATGCTGGAAATGCTCAACGAAGATGACGCTGAGCTGGTACAGCAAACCAAGGATGCTCGTGACGAATTGGAAGCTGCTCAAGCTGAAGCTGAAGAGCAAGCTCAAATTGCTGCCGACAAAACTGCTGAAGCTCAGGCAGTAAAGGAAGAAGCTGAAGCAACCACTGCAGAAATGCAGGAAACCTACGATCAGCTTTCCGCTGAAGCAGAAGAACTTCTTAAGGAAGAAGAAGAGGCTGCTGAAAAAGCCCGTCAAGAGGCAGCAAGAGCGGCTTTGCAAAACCAGTCTTCGGGCGGCGGTAATTACGACAACGACAAAACCCCAACCGTAACGGGCAATGTCATTGTGGACCGTGCATATGCTCAATTGGGTAAGCCCTACGTATGGGGAGCTGCTGGTCCTAACTCCTTTGACTGCTCTGGTTTGGTAGGGTATTGCATTACGGGTGAATACGGTAATCATTGGACCTACACGGGTGCTATGAATAACTGGACTCACGTTTCTAATCCGCAGCCTGGCGACTTTGCCCTCAATAGTCATCACACGGGTGTATATATTGGCAATGGCCAGATGATTCACGCACCACGTACGGGTGATGTTGTAAAGATTAGTGCTGTTCATGCAGGCATGTGGTACGTGCGCTACTAATCTGATAACTCTCAGAACAACACAAGGACGAAAAGGATTCCTTTTCGTCCTTGTTTATTTGTGGAGCGGTTTATGAAGCAAAGGTGGCTTCTGTGTTCTTTTCTTAAAGATGTGCTAATATATCACCCGCTAATTACCGCAGGGTAATTGGTAGGAATTGCGGGATGTGGCTCAGCTTGGTAGAGCGCTGCGTTCGGGACGCAGAGGTCGCAGGTTCGAATCCTGTCATCCCGACCATTTCAACCACTAAGGGAGCATCCCGTAAGGGGTGCCGCTCTTTTTTGTTAGAGTGAAAGCGTTCACTCAATGAAATTGAAACTGGGCGTTCGCACAATGAAGCGAAAGCGAAGCAAAAGACGAAAGTGCTTTACCAATCGTTTGGCACGAAGCTTCGCAAACACGAGCTTTAGGTAGGAACACCTAGGGTGTGGAGGTACTTGCATGAAGATAGGACCTTTCGGCATTTTTGAAATTGCCATTATTCTTATCGTTATCCTTATTATTTTTGGCCCCAAAAATCTTCCCAAGCTTGGTACTGCTATTGGTAAAGCGGTAAAGAATTTGCGTGAAGGCTTAGGCGGCAACAAAAAGGTAAAAGAGGCGGAAGAAACCCCTGTTGCAGAAGCTAAGCAGGCATCGGCAGAGGAAATCGAAGTAGAGGTTCTTGAGAAACCTGAACCAGGCAGCTCAAAACCAGCACCTAAGGGTAAAGAAGAAACCGAAAACGCCTAAACGGTTTTAACGTATAGCAGGTATACCAAGGGGCACGTTCTTTTATGGAACGCGCCCCTTTCGCAGGTAGAGAGAAAGGACGAGTGACCAAGGCTGCGCTTGGTCGAGGGGTAAGTAATTATGGCTGACAACAATTACATTCTGACTGAAGAAGGTAAAGAAAAGCTCGAAGAAGAGCTTCATTACTTGGAAACTGAAAAGCGTGCAGAAATTGGTGAGCGTATTCGTGTTGCTCGCGAGTTCGGCGATATTTCCGAGAACTCAGAGTATGACGATGCAAAGAACGAGCAGGGTATGATGGAAGCTCGTATTGCAGAGATTACGCGCATCCTGAGCGAGGCTACCGTAGTTTCTGCCCCTAAGCGTTCTGGCAAAGTAAATATTGGTAGCCGCGTAACGGTTGATATGGGCGGTCGCGAGCGTGTATTTACCATCGTTGGCGGCGCAGAGAGCAATTCTGCTGAGGGTAAGATTTCTAACGAATCACCCGTAGGCGCAGCGTTGCTCGGTCATAAAAAAGATGATGAAGTAGAGACCACGGGTCCAACGGGCCGCGTAATCAAGATGAAGATCTTGAAGATCGAACACTAATTGCAACTTTATAGAGGACACTAACTGCAACCTCTTTCTATAGAAACGGATAACAATGGCGCAAGATTCAACAGAACAGATTATCGAAGACGATCCTATTGAGGTGCGTCGCGCAAAGCGTGAAGCAATGCTTGCAGAGGGAAAGAATCCCTACGGCCATGCTTATAACTACACGCATCACGTGGCGGATTTGGACGAGAAGTATAGCGATCTTGGCGACGGCGAAAACACCGAAGACCGAGTAGCAATTGCTGGCCGTATCGTTGCTAAGCGCGTTCAGGGCAAGATTATTTTCTTCGAGTTGCTTGATTCTACCGGTAAAATTCAGCTGTTTTGCCGTATCAACGCATTAGGTGAAGATGCGTTTGCTGAAATGAAAGATCTCGACCTAGGCGATTGGATTGGTGCTGAAGGTTGCATTATGCGCACCCGTCGCGGTCAGCTTTCTGTGGCGGTTGATTCGTTTGAATTGTTATCCAAAGCATTGCGTCCTTTGCCGGAAAAATTCCATGGTTTATCCGATAAAGAGCTGCGTTATCGTCAGCGCTATGTCGACCTGATTGTTAACGATGATGTTCGTGACACGTTTATCAAGCGTTCTAAGATTATTTCCGCCTTCCGTCATTACATGGAAAACGACGGTTATTACGAGGTGGAAACGCCTTTCCTGCAAACCATTCAGGGTGGTGCTACGGCAAAGCCGTTCATTACTCATTTCAATGCGCTGAATCAGGAATGCTATTTGCGTATTGCTACTGAGCTTCATTTGAAGCGTCTTTTGGTTGGCGGCTTTGAGCGCGTTTTTGAAATCGGTCGTATTTTCCGCAATGAGGGTATGGACCCAACGCATAATCCAGAATTTACCACTATGGAAGCATATCGTGCATTTAGTGATCTTGAAGGTATGAAGAAGCTTGCTGAAGGGGTAATTAAGGCAGCTAATGCTGCAGTAAATGACACCGAGCAGCTTGAGTACCAGGGCTCCATTATCGATCTGTCAGGACAGTGGCCTTCTGTTCCCATGACCAAGGTTGTTTCTGATGCATTAGGCGAAGAGGTATCTCTTGATACTCCAGTTGAGCATCTGGCAGAACTTGCAAAGAAAAATGGCATTGAGGTAAAGCCAGAGTGGACTGCGGGCAAGTTGATTGCTGAGCTTTATGACGAAATTGGCGAGCCTACCATCGTTAATCCAACATTTGTTGTTGACTATCCTGTTGAGGTAAGCCCTCTTGCAAAGCGTTTCGAAGACGACCCACGTCTGACTCAGCGTTTTGAATTGGTAATCGCAGGCCACGAATATGCCAATGCTTTCTCTGAATTGAACGATCCTGTAGATCAGGCCGAGCGTTTCCAAAAGCAGATGGAAGAAAAGGCTTCTGGCGATGATGAGGCTATGGAATACGATACTGACTACATTCGTGCCCTTGAATATGGCATGCCTCCTGCAGGTGGTATTGGTATCGGTATCGATCGTGTGGTTATGCTTCTTACGAATCAGGCAAGCATTAGGGATGTGCTGCTGTTCCCGCATATGCGTCCCGAAGCAAAGACTAACTAATGTCTTTAATCGTGCTGTATGTTTTCTGCCGGGAACAGCAGCACGCGCCTTCTAGAACCAACAACGTTCTCGATATTACGGGCCCGCAAAGCACTCAGCTAAGCGTTTTAAGTCTTCATCGTGTAGTTAAAGCACACGTCTTCGGACTTCCGCGCTAACCTGAGGCGTTTTGCGGGTTCTTGTTGATTTATAGACTCGATGGAAACGATTTTTGCTTATAACCCCAATTTTTTTTTATTTTCGGTCTCATGATTGGATGAAAATCACCGTAGTGTAGGTGCTTTGATTTTACTGCCGATGAATTTTGTAACTATCGACCAAATAATGGGAATGAATCATTAATAATTCCGAATTGAGTTTTTCTGATGCTTTCAAATCACTTGATTTACCTGCATTATCGAAATTTCCATCCAATCATGAGTGGATTTTTAGAAACTTTTGCTTTCGGTGCATGTTGAGTTCTTCTTGTTTACAAAATGGTAGAATTTTAGGCGCAATTTGTACAAAACATGTTTAGGTAAAATTAATTTACGATAAATATGTGACAAGATGTTACGAAAACATGACAAACTAGCACTCTCTGTTATCGAGTGCTAGGATTGGATGAGCAAATTTTGTATAAGAGTTTTGTATAAGCAAAGGTATAAGCAACTTTAGTAATACTGCCGCGAGAGTACGAGAATCCTGCGACGGCGCAAGACTGCGAGCAACAACGCAAGCCTGCGACAGCAAAAGATGCGATTGTGTAAGAGTGCGACAACGCAAGAATCTCGTAACATGCGAGAATCGAGGCTTGAATGTCATTTGATAAATTCACCGACAAAGCGCGCAAGGTGCTTGTCTTGGCTCAAGAGGAGGCGCGCGCACTACATCAGCCCTATGTAGGTACTGAACATGTGCTTTTGGCCCTCATGAAAGAGCAAGACGGTCTTGCCGCACAGGCGCTAGACAAGTTGGGCGTCAAATATGATGCTGCAGTTCAATGTGTGCGCCAGATTGTAACCATTGACGAGAGTACCGACGTTAGCGGTCACTTAAGCTTTACGCCACGCGTTAAGCGTGTTTTGGAAAATTCTCTGCGTGAAGCTATGCAGATGGGTAAATCCTATATTTCTACCGAGCATCTGCTGTTGGGCATCGTGCGAGAAAACGAAGGCACCGCAATAGACGTACTTGCTCGTTTGGGCGTAACAGGCGACGCTATTCGTTCAGCGCTTAATGATTTGGTGGGTCAGTCTGCGGTATATGCGGGCACAAACTTTGATCCTACCGTTAATACCTCGGACAGCATGCTGAAAGAATTCGGTACCGATCTTACTAAGAAGGCTGCTGATGGAAAGCTCGATCCTGTAATTGGTCGTGCAGGCGAAATCGAACGCGTCATGCAGATTCTTTCCCGTCGTCAGAAGAACAATCCCTTGCTTATTGGCGAGCCTGGTGTTGGCAAAACTGCTGTAGTAGAAGGTCTTGCTCAGCTTATTGTGGCTGATCAAGTACCCGATATTCTGCACAATATTCGCATTTATACACTCGATGTATCTGCGTTGGTTGCAGGTTCAAAGTATCGTGGCGAATTCGAAGAGCGCTTGAAGAAGGTTATCAAGGAAGTTGAGCAAGCAGGCGATATTATCCTGTTTATTGACGAACTTCATACCTTGATTGGCGCTGGCGCTGCTGAAGGTTCAATCGATGCTGCGGCAATCTTGAAGCCACCGCTGTCTCGTGGTGAAATTCAGATTATTGGTGCAACCACTCTGGATGAATACCGCAAGCATATCGAAAAAGATTCTGCATTCGATCGCCGTTTCCAAACGGTTTTGGTGAAAGAACCCAATGAAGAACAGGCAGTTCGAATTTTGGAGGGCTTGCGAGATCGCTACGAAGAGCATCACCATGTCCACTTCACTGATGAAGCGCTCTCTGCTGCGGTAAGTTTGTCTGATCGCTACATCCAAGATCGCTATTTGCCCGACAAGGCAATCGACGTTTTGGACGAGGCGGGCGCGCGCATGCGTATTCGCAATATGGTTCTGCCTGAAGAAATCCAAAAGATTGATGACGAATTGCGCAAGCTGCGTTCTGCAAAAGAAACCGCTATCGCAGATCAAGATTTTGAGCGTGCGGCAAAAGTGCGCGACGAAGAAGAAAAGCTTCAAAAAGAACGCGTTGAAGCTCAGAAGAACTGGGAAGAAAAATCTTCTAAGACTCTCAACGAAGTTAACGTTGAAGATGTTGCCGATATCGTGTCCATGACTACAGGAGTGCCTGTTTCTAATTTGACTGAAGCGGAAACCGAAAAGCTGCTTCGTATGGAATCGGTGCTGCATGAGCGTGTCATTGGCCAGGATGAGGCAATCACGGCTTTGTCAAAAGCAATTCGTCGTAGCCGCTCTGGCTTGAAGGATCCTAAGCGTCCTGTAGGATCGTTTATCTTCCTTGGTCCTTCAGGTGTAGGTAAAACAGAGCTGTCCAAGGCATTGGCAGAGTTTTTGTTCAATTCTGAAGATGCGCTTATTTCCTTTGACATGTCTGAATATATGGAAAAGCATTCGGTATCTCGTTTGGTAGGTTCGCCTCCGGGATATGTTGGTTACGATGAGGGCGGTCAGCTAACCAAGGCGGTTCGCCAGCGTCCTTATTCGGTGGTTTTGTTTGACGAAATTGAAAAAGCACACCCTGATGTGTTTAACATCCTGCTTCAGATTTTGGAAGAAGGTCGCTTAACTGATTCTCAAGGCCGTGTGGTTGATTTCCGTAACACCGTTATCATCATGACTTCCAATGTGGGCGCTCGCGAGATTACCACCAGTGCTCCTTTGGGCTTTGCGTCGGGTGACAAGGGCGGTTTAGACGACAAGGAAATTAAGTCGCGTGTAATGAGCGAAGTCAAGAAGCTCTTCCGTCCAGAATTCCTGAATCGTATCGATGAAATCATCGTATTTAAGTCGCTTACTGAAGAAGAAATTATCGAAATCGTTGACCTTATGATCGACGAACTTCGTCAGCGCTTGATTGAACAGAACATGACTATCAACCTGACGAAGGAAGCAAGTAAGTATATCGCCAAAGAAGGAACAGACTTATCCTTCGGTGCACGTCCGTTGCGTCGCGCAATTCAGCGCTTGGTTGAAGACCCGCTTTCTGAACAAATTCTGGAAGGTAAGTGGACAAGCGGTTCAGTTATCGACGTGGATTTGGACGAAGAAGGCGAACATCTTACCTTCAGCCAAGGAACTGGTTCTATACCTGCACCGCGCAAGCGTGATACCATAGCTGCAGAGGCTGAGCTGCTTCTTGCGGGATATGATCTGGGACATGCGGGACTCTCATCGCGTGGCGGAGGATCGTCTTCGGGAGATCTTGCAGCCGACTAAGCAGGGGCGCGCCGCGCGTAAAGCGTTTAGCGCGCGGTGGTACAGGAGTTCCTAATGAGCGATAAAACGATCGATCCCGTATACGTTCCATCTGTTCTCGAACATGCTATGGCCATGTTTGATGATATGCATTTTGATGCCCTCAAGGCGGAGCCCCGCCTTGAGGGTGTTGTTGATAAAAAGCCTAAAACTGCTGCTATTATTCTGGCGGGTGGCAGTGGAGAGCGCTTCGGCAAAGAAGGCGGCAAGCAATTAGTGGAAATTGCGGGTAAGCCTATTCTTACGCGTTCTGCGGAAGCATTCGATGCGGTAGGAGACGTTGGTCTTATTGTTATTGTGTGCCCAGAAGAGCGCACCGAAGAATATCTTGCAAAAGCAATTGATCCCTTCCCGTTTGTAACTCCTATCGTTATGGCGCCTGCAGGTTCTATTCGCCAGGAGTCTGCATTTTCTGGATTGGAACTAGTTCCTGAAGAATACGAATTTGTCATTTTGCACGATGGCGCTCGTCCTTTGGTAACAAAGGAACTTATCGAACACACCATCAATACGGTTAAGGGTAATATCGATTGTGACGGTGCTGTAGTTGGTCATCCTTCGATTGATACCTTAAAAGTAGTGGAAAATGGGGTAATCGTTGGCACTCCTGATCGCTCGGTATTCTGGAATGCGCAAACCCCACAGATTTTCCGTGCTGGTATTTATCGTCGTGCTCATGCTTCTGCCTTATCCGATGGATTTGTTGGTACTGACGATTCTTCTTTGATTGAACGTTTAGGTGGCCGCGTTTTGGTAGTAGAAGGCAAGCGTGACAACATTAAATTGACGGTGCCAGAAGACTATTTGATCATGTCTGCTGCGGTGCGTGCAGCGCTTGAAGAGCGTCGCGAAGCGTAAGGTTGCGGTTGGGAGTCGGGATCGAACCTAGAGGCTGAAGCCTGGAGCCTGAAGTCTGAAGCCTGGAGCCTGAAGTCTGAACCCTCCAAAAAAGCTGTAATCAAAAGAAAATAAACGCTTACATGATTTGTCGAAACATTCACCTTTGTCGAAGCATTTAATCGAAACCTCTAACCGAAAGGCACTCAGTACTATGTATAACCCTTCTATCGCTTCTGCTATGAGCCGTATGCGCGTGGGACTTGGCTATGATGTTCATGCTTTTGCGCCTGAAAGGAAGCTTATCTTGGGCGGGGTAGATATTCCACACCATCAAGGTTTGGATGGTCATTCGGATGCCGATGTACTGGCTCATGCGATATCCGATGCCCTTTTGGGGGCTATTCGAGGGGGAGATATCGGCAAGCTTTTTCCCGATACTGATCCCAAATATAAGGGCGCAAATTCGTTGGTACTTCTTTCGGAAGTAGCAAATTTTGTACGTTCCGAAGGCTTTGAAATTCTCGACATCGATAGCGTTATTGCAGCACAAGCACCAAAGCTTTCGCCTTATCGCGATCAAATGCGTGAAAACCTTGCAAAGGCTTGTGGGATTGCGGTAGATAATATTGGCGTGAAAGCTACGACGACAGAACATTTAGGATTCGAAGGTCGCGAAGAAGGTATTTCTGCTCAGGCGATAGCGCTGGTCTATCGATGTCGATAGCTTCGCGCTGCGTTGTTCTAGCTAGTCCTGCCTAGATTAACCAATCGGTCTTTCGATCGATATTGATGTTGATGGAGGCTAGCTCGATCGATACCAATAGTGATGAGGACTAGCTCATTTTTATACTATGATTTACATTTGTTCAGCACGTTATGTTGCATACCATTGAGGAGACACCATGATTCGAATTTATGACACGATGGCTCGCGAAGCGCCCTTTTGTTCCACGCGAAGAAGGCAAAGTAGGCATGTATGTTTGCGGACCAACGGTGTACAACTATATTCACATTGGTAATGCACGTACGTTTATCTCCTTTGACACCATTCGTCGCTATTTGATGTGGCGTGGTTTTGATGTCACGTTTGTTCAGAATATTACCGACGTGGACGACAAAATTATCAATAAGTCGATCGAAGAAGGTCGCAGTGCAGCAGAAGTAGCAGCTGAATATGCACAGGCTTTCATTGATGATATGCATGCAGCAGGTGTGCTCGATCCCGACATTCGTCCCCGTGCCACCGAAGAAATTGGTGCCATGATTGCTTTGGTTGAAAAGCTTATCGAAGGTGGTCATGCCTATGAGGTGGAAGGCGATGTGTATTTCGCGGTTCGCTCTTACGAAAAGTACGGACAGCTTTCTAATCGCAATATTGATGAAATGGAATCGGGCCATCGCGAACTGCGTGCTGATGGACAGGGCCTAGAGGACCGCAAGCGTGACCCCTTGGATTTCGCTTTATGGAAGGCAGCTAAGCCAGGAGAGCCTTCTTGGGATTCTCCTTGGGGTAAGGGTCGTCCTGGTTGGCATATCGAATGCTCAGCAATGTCGGAAAAGTATTTAGGTCTGCCCTTCGATATTCATGGTGGTGGAGCAGACTTGGCTTTCCCTCATCATGAAAACGAGCGTGCTCAGTCTGAGGCAGCGTGTGGCTGCACCTTTGCCAACTATTGGATTCATGGCGGAATGCTTCAGATTAATTCGGAGAAAATGTCTAAATCGCTCGGCAATTTTTTGTTGCTTCGCGACATCTTGAAGACAACCGATGCTCGTGTGCTTCGTATGCTTATGCTGCAAACGCATTATCGTAGCCCACTCGATTTCTCTGACGAACGTTTGCAAGAGGCGGAAACAGCGCTTAATCGCTTGACGAACTTTGTAAACAATACCGAGTGGCTTTGCTCTAATCCTGCACAAGAGCCTTCGTCCTTTGACGTGGAGGCATACACCTGCGCAATAGATTCTATGCGCACCGCGTTTAGCGAGGCTATGGATGATGATTTCAATACAGCAGGAGCTCTGGGAGCTATTTTCACCTTTGTAAGTGAAGCTAACACGATGCTTGCCGATGCTTGCGTTTGCTGCATGAATGCTGAAGCGGTAGCAGCTGGCGCTCATGCAGTGGAAGAACTGCTGGGTGTCTTAGGTATTGATGTTGCCGCATCACGGGATGCTCAGGCCGAAGACAATGAAGAAGTTATTGCGCTGGCGGCAAATCTTGCAGAATACGCGGGTTCTGATGGGGAAGAAGCTATTCAAGCACTCTTGGATAAACGTGCGGCGGCTCGTAAGGAAAAGAATTTTGGTTTAGCAGATCAAATTCGCGATGAATTAGGTAACCTTGGCTACACCATTGAAGATACTCCACAGGGAGCACGTGTAATTCGTAGCTAACACACAAGATAATAGTCCGCTCGTCTAATCGCTATTTAAATATTGAGTCGCTTCGCTATGATTGCCTAGTACAAGGCAAAATAAAACATGTTCATTTTTTGGTTTTCTTTGCGCAAAGGACACTTGCTTGTCGTTTCGGGTAGGCTATCAAGAACTTGAACTACACTTGAATTCGAAAAGGAGGAAATCTCGAATGATCAGGCGAAATGAGTATGTTTCGGTCCATGAGACGCGAGCCCAGGTCACGCGAGAAAAACTTCTCAAAGCGGCTATTAAGCTTGTTAATCGCGACGGAATGAAGCAGCTTACCGTTCGCAATATTTGCGATGAAGCAGGACTTTCAACGGGTAGTTTTTACAACCTGTTTAGTGGCAAAGAAGACCTTATCTCGTATTACTTGAAGTATGCCTTTGCTCCTTATCGCGAAAAAGCGATGGAAGCGAGCGAAAAATATAATCCCGTCGAGCGTATCCTTATCATTTATCGCGCTTATGTTGTGTACTGTAAAGACATGGGCCTAGAGTTTGTTTCTGGCTTGTACGCTTCAAATCACAATCCGTTTTTCGATTTTCTTCATCGCGACACTGAAGATGACTTCATTATTGCGAGCGTTCGCTCTTACATTGACGAAGCCAAAGAGATGGGTCTAATTCGTAAAGACGTTGACACCGATGAATCTTTGCTGCGTATCGCAGCGGCTTCAACGGGTTTGATGTTCTATTGGTGTGTATTCGAAGGCAAAATTGACTTGGAATATGAAGTGGACGCTGCTATTGCGACCTATCTTCGTTCCATTGCTGTTGATCCTGAAACGGTAATCAATCTTGAACCCCTCGAAACGCAAGGTGCTTTTCTTTCCTAGGTTGAAAAGTTTATCCATTTCAAAACAATGAAAAACCTGGTCGGGCATTAAATATAGTGATAAGGTATAGATGTAACAAAGTGCTCGTTGGGAAAGCACTTAACAGCGTATTTTCGCTTGATGAAAAGGAGGGGTAACCATGGTATTCAAGAACGTGGTTGTTGCTTACGATGGATCCGATCATGCATTGGCTGCAGTAACTAAGGCAGCAGAACTAGTAAAAGATGACGCTAGTGCAAAGCTTCATTTGGTATTCGTTACCACGCATCCTAATGCCCAGCTTCCTGCAAACTTCAACAGCGCTTCGTTCGATCCTCAGCAGTATCTGCTTTCCGTTGAGGACATCATGAATCTTTACAACAAGACCATCGAAGAAGAAACCGAAAAGGTTCGCGAAGGCATCGGCTCTGTATTGGATAGCTTGGGCGATCGTGCTGCGATCGAGGTTATTCCTGGCTATACTCCTGCAGCAGACATTCTGTCTTATGCAGAAAAGGTTGATGCAGACCTTATCGTAATGGGCTCTCGTGGCTTGGGTGCAATTCGTGGCGTACTTGGTTCAGTAAGCTACGCAGTATTGCGTGAGGCTCCAATGCCTGTTTTGGTTATCAAGTAGTTTAAGACCAATAACAAAAGCAAGGCTTAACGATTCATTCGTAAGTCGAATTTGAAAATAAAAATGCGCTGGGATTTTCCTCAGCGCATTTTTTGTTGTTCTGGACTTACCGAAAGTTCGATACGAACGGTTACGGCACGTTCGAAAGCAGTCTGTAAGCTTATTTCACGGTCAATACAGGCACATCGGTGGAGCGCAAAACTCCAGAGCTAACACTGCCAAGCAAACCGCGGATTGCGCCTAAGCCTCGACGTCCCATTACGATCATGTCGCATTCGTGTGCTTCGCAATAATCTACAATTGCCTGAATTGGCGATGGATGAGCGATAGCATTGAATTCGATCTGATCTTGAGGCATCTCTGGAAATTCAGCAGTTACTTCTTGGATCATCTTTTCACGCTTTTTAGAAAGCGAATCGTCATAGAGATTTTCGTAATCTTTGTAGTCGATGTAGGTTGGCGTTGAGCCTATAACAGGATCGCTTTCAGAAATGGTTGGTGCGACGCTCATCGAAACAACATGCAGAATGGTTAACTTGCAATCTTCGGAGCCTTTAATTAGTCCGAGTGCAGCTTTTACTGCACGCATTGCGTGTTTTGAGCCGTCGAATGGAACTAAGATGTTCTTGTATTCCATGATTTCCCCTCTCATTTGGCCTGATTACATCCTATCATGAGGGGAACTTTGTGGTCTTATCATTTTAGTAATATATTCAGAAACTGACGCTGTTGCCGTTAATGTTTTTTGCGGCCTTGGACGCTTCATCAAAAAGGAGATCAATGTGGTCGCTGCGATGATTGAGCGCAGGAATGTAACAAACCTCTGGAGTGTTTCCTTTTGCGAGGCAGCGCTGTTCGAAATAGTCTTTAGCGACAAGACCAATATCATATAGTGATTCCAGGCAGTCTGCAGCAAAACCAGGAGTAACAAGAGCTACGCGCTGAACCCCTTCATCTGCCCAAGACGACAGAATTGTTTTGGGGTGAGGTGCTGCCCAGGCACGCGAATCTTCAAAGCGAGAGTGATAAGCGATAGCCCAATCATCAGAAGAAAGACCAAGGAGTTTTGCTGTTTCGCTCAACGACTGTTGCGCCTCGTTTAAATAAGTGTCACCCGCTTTAACGTCGTTTAAAGGTATGGAGTGGAGTGAAAACAAAAGCTTGCTTCCTGGTTGCCACGTCCAGTTATCGGTTACCGATTGCGCGAGCGACTTCCAGTACAGGGGATTATGCGCATAGCCTTCGATGAATCCTGCAAGTTCAGCATCAGAAACACTCTGCAAAAACTTTTCTTTGCAGGTTTTTGTGGTGCAGGTGGCTGTTTGGGGAAACAAGGGAAAGCCAATGAAGCGTTTGCAGCCGTGTTGTTTGAGCGACTGGAGAGCTTCTTTGATTGAAGGCGTGCCATAACGCATGCCAACTTCTGCAATTAAAGGAAGATGTTCTTGGGCAAAGCGCTTGTTAAGTTCATCGCGTTGAGCAAGTGATTCAACAAGAAGCGGAGCTCCCTGTGGTGTCCAGATTTGCCGATAGCGAGGTGCTGTTTTCTTGGGACGATTTCGCGCAACAATTCCATGAAGGATAGGCAGCCAGACTGCGTGAGGCATACGAATAATGTTCTTATCCGAAAGAAATTCAATCAGGTAAGGTCGTATATCGTCGGGTTCAGGGGAAGCAGGAGAGCCCGTGTTAATAAGAATAATCCCTATGTTTTCGTTGCCGTAGTTCATGTCTGGGACTATAGCAAAGCTCTCTGGGCTTATACGGAAAAGTAACGCAAATGCCATGCAGGATGCTGAATATGTCACGTATTCGGCGCATAATGGGTGCATCTAGTCGTATATTCGCTGTGTATACTCAGAAACTTAGAAGATGAAAAACCCTTATTTCATTTATGCTTGAGTCTCAAGCCAAGATAGTATCAGTCAAGGAGTTTGAATAATGGCCTTTTTGTTTGGCTGTGAAAATGTGCATTTTGAATACCCTACCAAGACCATCTTTGATTCATTGTCTCTTGGGGTAAATGATGGAGACTGTATTGGAGTGGTCGGTCGAAACGGCGATGGTAAATCTACCTTGTTGGGTCTTTTTGATGGCACGGTGGAACCTGATGATGGTCGTGTGGTTCGAACAGGTGGCGTGCGCTTTGCGTCCCTTCGCCAGGGCGATACGTTAGTGGATGCTCAAAGTGTTGGCTGGAACATTGTAGGAACAATGCCCGAGTACGAATGGGCATCAGATGCGAATATTCGCCAAATTATCGATGGACTACTTGAAGATATTTCTTGGGATGCGCAGGTTAGTACGCTTTCTGGTGGCCAACGCCGTCGTGTGGATTTAGCGCGTGTGCTTGTTGCTGATGCCGATGTGCTTTTGTTGGACGAACCTACCAACCATCTTGATGTGGTTGCTATCGACTGGCTTGCCAAACATTTGCGCCGACGCTTTGCACGTAAAGATGGTGCTTTAGTTGTTGTGACACATGATCGTTGGTTCTTGGATGAAGTGTGCGACCGTATGTGGGAAGTTCACGATGGCTTGGTTGAACCGTTTGAAGGCGGCTACTCTGCCTATATCTTGCAGCGAGTTGAACGACAGCGCTTAGCGGAACTTGCCGAACAAAAACGTCAGAATTTAATGCGTCGTGAATTGGCATGGCTTTCGCGTGGGGCTCGGGCGCGTTCTACGAAACCGAAGTTTCATGTAGAAACAGCGCAAGCTCTTATTGCCGAAGAACCGCCTTTACGCAATTCTGTTGAGCTTAAACGCGCAGCAATTTCGCGTTTAGGAAAACAGTGTGTCAACGTGGAAAACGTAAGTTTTTCGTATGGCGACCATAAGGTAATAGACGATGCTACGTGGTTGATCGGACCTGGCGACAGGTACGGACTTCTTGGGGCAAATGGTGCAGGCAAATCTACGCTGCTCGATATTATCCAAGGCAAGCTCTTGCCTCAAACTGGCAGGGTGAAAATTGGTAAAACAGTTAAATTTGCTTTTTTGTCACAGAAGCTCGAAGAGCTTAATCCTCTGGGATCTGATCGAGTACGTGAAGTGCTGTCTCGCTATAAAAGTCGCTATGTTATTGATGGAAAAGAAGTAAGTCCTGCAACGTTACTAGAGTCGCTCGGGTTTACTTCGGCACATTTGAATATGCCAGTAAACACTTTGTCGGGAGGTCAAAAGCGCCGCCTTCAGTTAATGCTTATTTTGCTTGATTCGCCAAACGTTTTAATCCTGGACGAGCCCAGTAACGATCTGGATACCGATATGCTTGTTGCGGTAGAAAACGTGCTTGATACGTGGCCTGGCACCTTGATTTTGGTTAGTCACGATCGCTATTTGATGGAGCGCGTTACCGATAATCAATTTGCCCTCATAGGTGGCAAGGTGATTCATGTGCCTCGCGGGGTAGATGAATACCTAGAGCTGCTTGCAGAATATAAAGCAGCAGGTGGTGTTGCAGGAAAAAGCGATAACAAGAGCTCAGGTTCTAAGAATAAGGGTAGCGCTCATACTGAAAGCACAGCAAAACATAATGTTGCATCTGACGGTTCAAAATCTGAAACGCAAACCACGCTTAGCGCTGCTCAGGTGCGCGATATTCGCAAGAAGCTTCAATCGCTTGAACGAAAAATGAATACTGCTCAGCGTAAAATTGATGAAGCAAAAGCGGCTTTGCAGGAAGTGGATCCGTATGATTATCAAGCTCTTGGCGAAGCGCAAGCAGCGGTATCTGAATGCGAAGATAAGCTTGCAGTGCTAGAAGAGCAATGGCTTGAAACAGCCGCCCTTCTCGAGGAATAACTTTCTTATTCGATTACCTTGCGGTAAAGTTTATTTCTATGTAAAGAAAAATACCCAGAAAGGGCATCATGGAATTAGGCAGCAGAATTACTGGAGCTACAAGGCTCATGGGAGTAATTGGGTCATCATTGGAACATTCCAGCTCGCCGGAAATTCACAATGCAGGTTTTGAAAAAATGGGTTGGGATTATGCTTATGTACCATTAGAGGTATCTGAGCAGGATCTTGAAGCGGCTGTGCGTGGTTTGGAGGCGCTCGGGTTTTTGGGCTACAACGTAGCGGCTCCTCACAAAAAGCGCATCTTGCCTTACTTGCATGAAGTATCGCGTGTTGCAGAAATCATGGGCGCAGTAAATACTGTTGTTATTCAAAACGGCCGTTCATTAGGTGATAACGCTGATGGGGCAGCGTTTATGCGTAATTTGGTGCTTAATGGGGTCAATATTATTGGCAAAAAAATTACCGTTCTAGGTGCTGGCGGTGCTGCTTCGGCAGTAATCGTGCAAGCGGCTCTTGATGGGGTTGCGCAAATCGATGTGTTTAACCGTGACGATTCGTATGTGAAGGGCGGCAAGGCACTTATCGAACGTTTGCGCGAAGCTTCTGATTGTGAAGTAACGTTGTATGACCTGTCCGATACCGATCAGTTGCGTACCTCTCTTGCTGAGTCAGCACTGCTCCTTAATGCGACTACTGTTGGTTCACCAGATGAACCAGGCTGCTTGGTGGACGATTCGCTTATCACGCCTGATATTATTGTGGCAGACATGGTATATGCTCCGCGTGAAACCGAATTGCTTTTACGCGCAAAAGCAAAGGGCAACAAAATCGTTGATGGTGTTGGTGTGTTCTTGCAGCAAGCTGCTATTGGTGAACGTTTATGGGTAGGTCGCGAAATGCCACTTGATTATGTGAGGGACCGTTTCTTCTCGGAATAGTTCATCTTACGCCTTCGGCCCTAAACAGCCCACAGGGCTGTTTACGCCTCATCGGTTCGAATCCTACTAAGGTAAACGGTGTAGAAACAAAAAAGCGTACGTATTTCTACGCACGCTTGTAACTTCACTGGCGGAGGAAGTAGGATTCGAACCCACGGTGCCTCTCGGCACAACGGTTTTCAAGACCGCCGCATTCAACCGCTCTGCCATTCCTCCGTTTTCAGCACGAACAAGGATACCATATTTGCAAGCAATTCGGTTATGAATATCCTATGATAGTTTGAATAAAACTAGAAAGGCGGATATTTTCGTGGAATTCTGCACACAACAAGAAGCAGATACTTATTTTATGGGCCTAGCGCTTGAACAGGCAAGACTTGCTGGTCAGCAAGACGAGGTTCCTATTGGTGCAGTTGTGGTGCATGAAGGTAAGGTTATTTCTACGGGCTATAATCGGCGTGAAATCGACAACGATCCTGCGGGCCACGCAGAATTTATTGCCCTCAAAAAAGCATCGGAGTATTTGGGTGTATGGCGTCTTTCTGGATGCACGGTATACGTAACGCTTGAGCCTTGTTTAATGTGTGCAGGTCTTATGTATCAAGCGCGTATAGATAGATGCGTATACGGCGCAGTAGATCCAAAAGCGGGTGCACTCGGTTCGCTGTATTCCGTTAATAACGATGAGCGTTTAAATCATGTGTTTGAGGTTGCTTTGGGAATACGAAGCGAAGAATGCGCAGAACTGTTAAAAACCTTTTTCCGTGAAAAACGCCAACGCAACAAAGAGCGAAAAAAGCGTTTGCAAGAATCGCGAGATGCGTATCATGAAGACTGAACGTATTACCGTTACTCAATGACAAGGCTGCTCTATGGCACCTGTGCTGTTTATGTCGTAGTGAGGGGTTGAACTCTTGAAAAATTACGTAAAGCTTATTTCTCCTGCCAAGATAAATTTAGTATTAGCGGTTGGCAAGAAACGCGAAGATGGCTTTCATAGTGTCAATACCATTATGCATTCTCTTGCTTTGCATGACTCTCTTATCATGCGTCGATTTGAAGAAGATGACGAGCAAGGCTTAAAGGTTGTTCTGCGTTGTGAAACATCGGGCGATATTGAACCGCTCGATGTAGCTTCGCAAGATAATATTGCCTATCGTGCTGTCGAAGAACTGGCAAAAGAACTGGGCCGTTCAGAAAACGAAACCATTCAGCTATCTCTTTCTAAAGTAATTCCTGCTCAGGCGGGTCTTGGTGGTGGATCTTCAAATGCTGCCGCTGCTTTGCTTGGCGCTGCTGCGCTTTGGGGAATTGATCCTGATGACGAGCGTTTGTTTATCGTTGCTTCTCGATTAGGTGCTGATGTTGCTTTCTTCTTGAAAGGTGGCTGCACCTATCTTTCGGGCAAGGGAGAGATCTTCGAATCAAGCCTTGAACCACGTCGTGGCTTTGCGCTTCTTGTTCGTCCTTCAGTGGGAGTATCTACCGCAAAGGCATATGCGGTATTTGATGAAAACCCCAATTACCCAACGCAAGACTACCTGGACACTCTTGCGCAGCATACCTCAGGTGCTGAAGTTGAGCTCTGGAACAACTTAACCGATGCAGCTTGTCAGGTTACTCCAGAAGTTAAAGAGGTTATGGATTGGGCGCAAGCGATGCCACAATCAAAAGAAGTCCTTTTGTGTGGTAGTGGTTCTGCAGCATGCATTCTGTGCGATTCGTACCAAGATGCTTACAATTGTTCTTTAGACGCCTTTAAGCGTGGATGGTGGAATAGAATTACGTCGTTTTCTCCTGTTGGCGTTGCGATTGTTGAATCGTACTAAATAGTTTTGCTTGTGCGAGTGGTTATATAGGTAAGGAATCGCTATGGAAATTGCTCTAATCATTCTTTTAGTGGTTGTTATTGTATTGGTGATAGCGCTTGTCGTTATGTATAACAATTTCGTTCAGCTTCGCAACCGCGTTGATAATGCTTGGGCGCAAGTTGATGTTCAGCTTCAGCGAAGGCTCGATCTTATTCCTAATTTGGTAGAAACCGTAAAGGGATATGCGGGACACGAAAATGACACGTTGCGTCAAGTCACGCAGGCACGAAGCGCTATGGCCGATGCGGGATCTCCTCAGGCTCGTATGCAGGCAGATTCTATGTTGACCAATGCCCTTAAAAGCTTATTTGCAGTAGCAGAGGCCTATCCTGATTTGAAGGCTAATGCTAATTTTCAGCAGCTGCAGACTGAGCTTGCTTCTACGGAAGATAAGATTAGCTACATGCGTCAGAGCTACAACGATGTAGTTATGCTCTACAACAATGCCATTCAGACATTTCCTGGCGTATTGGTGGCAGGTCTGTTCCATTTCGATAAACGTGAAAGCTTTGATGCTGAAGCGTCTGCAGATCAAGCACCAAAAGTTTCGTTTTAAAGACACACCGAATATCAAGAAAGGCTTTCGGGCGTTTAAATGATTCTCAATGCATTGTTGGTTGGATGCGGTGGCTTTGTTGGTGCTGCGCTGCGTTATATATGTTCACAGTTATTGGGCGGTGTTCCAACAGGAGCTTTTCCATTTGCCACCTTTGCCATTAATTTCATAGGCTCTTTCTTGATTGGTGTTATGTCGGTTTTGTTGCCAGCTGTCTTTTCTGATAGTAAACAGCCGCTTTTATTTGTCTCTACTGGAATCCTCGGTGGATTTACTACGTTTTCTACCTTCAGTTTGGAAACGTTTGGCCTTCTTGAGCAAGCGCGTTATGCCATGGCGGGATTATATGCATTTGGTTCGGTGGCGGTGTGTGTTTTGGGGGTTTGTTTAGGTCGCATGATCACCCGAGCAGCGCTCGGGCAGTCTTAGGGTTCCTGGTTGGTAAAGGTGTTTGATACAAGAACCTAACTTAACCATAAGAGGAAACACTATGGCAGTTGATAACACCAATCGATTTACTGGTAAAGCAGAATTGTATGTTCAGGCGCGTCCAAGGTATGCGGATGCGCTTTTTTCTTATGTGAAAGAAGATTTACAACTGCGTGAAGGGAGCGTAGTTGCTGATGTGGGATCAGGAACAGGCATCATGTCCGATCAGCTCCTTTCTGCGGGATACGTAGTGTATGCGGTGGAGCCAAATGAAGATATGCGTAAACAGGCAGAACTTCAGCTGGGGAAGTGTGCGAATTTTGTTTCGTTGCAGGGCGAAGCTAGCAAGATTCCTCTTGAAGATGCAAGCGTCGATTGCGTTGTTGCGGCCCAAGCATTTCATTGGTTTGATGCAGATGCATTTAGGATAGAGTGCCAGCGTATCTTGAGATCTGATGGGTTTGTTTTGCTCGTTTACAATATGCGCGATATGGATAATCCCTTGACAAAGGATTTGGCGCGCTTGCATGTGCAGTTTAATCCGACCTTTCATGGGTTTAGTAATGGATTGAAAGAATCTGACTTGCAGCATTTCTTTAAGGGTGCCTGCGAAGTCAAAAGCTGGAACAACGATCAGCTGATGACAAAGAAATCCTTTATTGAACGGGTGCTTTCGTCGTCATATTCACCTCGTGAAGGCGACGCGAATTACGAGAGGTTTTTAGAGGGTATAGAGCAGCTATTCTTGCAATATGCGCAAGACGACAGGGTGAGATATCCGCATAATACTATCGTTTATGCAGGAAAACTCTTAGATGTTTAGCCGCGATGGGTAAGCTTTGGCGACCATTGAGACAAGAGTCAAACATAGGACGTAAAGTCGATTGCATATAATTGCATAACGGTTCGAAAAATTGCAAAAATTGCAGAAAAATGAGGAATAATTCAGAAAATTTTGAAGCTTAAAAAATAAACAAAAAAGCGGTTTAACCAGGTAAAAATGGTAAACCGCTAAAATTTGTAAGTGGCGGAGAGCTGGGGATTCGAACCCCAGATACGCTTTTGGCGTATACTCGCTTAGCAGGCGAGCACCTTCGGCCTCTCGGTCAGCTCTCCAATGTCGATGCGACTTGATATGATAACCTGCCCAGGCCTTTCTTGCAAGGAGAAGAGCAGTGCAAAACCATGCTTTTTACAAAACAAACGAGCTTAAGGCTCGCAATACTATGCAAAATACTGATTCTTGTGTGCGCCAAGGCATAGGTGGTGCTGTTTCGACGGCGTTGTTTTTACTGCTTGTGGTTGTAGGTTGCTTTGCGCTGTGCCTTGCGCCCCAAACAGCGTTTGCTAAAAGTTACGACATGCCGAAAACCACCATTGATGCGCAGGTGCAAGAAAATGGCGATTTGTTGGTAACAGAACAGCGTGAATTTGATTTCAGTGGATCATTTAGTGCGGTGTGGTGGAACTACGACAATCTTCCCTCGGGCGCTAGTATAGAAATAGACTCTGTTCGCATGGCGTATGTGAGTGATTCAGGGGAAGTGCAAGGCGGATGGACCACGCTTCCAAATGTGCCGTTTCAGCTTAGTTGGCGCAATGAGGGTGGACCAGGTAAAACAGCCTATTCTTTCGATGAACCTCAAAATACCGTATATGCCTTCTTTAATGAAAACGATTCAAAAGTTATCTTTGAGCTGAACTATGTTGTAAAAGACGCTATTCAGGCTTATTCAGATGTAGGGGAATTGTACTGGCAGTTTGTAGGAGATCAGTGGGAGGAATCAAGCTCTGATGTTTCTCTTACCGTAACGCTTCCTGTTCCTGATAATACCGAAATTAAAGCAGGAGAAACGATTCGTGCTTGGGGTCATGGTCCTCTTGACGCCACGGTAGATATTACCGACGATGGTACCGTAGTTTATAAGGTTCCTCATGTTGATGCGGGATCATATGCGGAAGCTCGAATAGTATTCCCAACTGAATGGTTAAGCGGCATAGCGCCCAGTGACGAAAACGCTCATTTTTCTACTGCGTATCTTGATACCGTTCTTAACGAGGAACGCACATGGTCTGATCGGGCCAATGCGCAGCGCGCAACATCGTTAGGGGTTTTGCTTGCGGTGGTTATTGGTTGCTTATTGCTGCTTATCTGGGCTCTTCGTTCTTTTATTCGCTACGGAAAGGAATTGCAGCCACAATTCAAGGATGAATATTGGCGTGATGTTCCCGTAAAAGGAGAACATCCTGCGGTAATAGGCCGCCTTTGCCGTTTCAACAAAGAAGACACAGCAGATTTCACGGCAACCATTATGCATTTAGCCAATAAAGGGGCGCTTATTATCAGTAAGGGTTCCTATCAAGTTGATGGGGTTTTCCGAGATAAGGATGTTGAAGATTACTACTTCACTCGCGTGCCAGAGGTCGAGTTAAGGCTAAATAGCGAAATTGATCGTCAGGCAATGAAGTTTATTTTCGACACAATTGCAGCAGGTCAGCCGTCGCTTTGGCTTGGTGCAATTACTGAATTTGCCAAAGAGCATCCTCAGCAGTTCAGCGACGAGATGGCCCGTTGGCAGGGGACGGTTACTGCTCATGTAAATGCAGGAGAATATTTCGAGAATTATTCCTACGTGAAGCGTACCCGCATGGCATCGGTTGCGATTGTCTTGATAGTGATATGTGTCATGGTGGCATTTTTATTCAATAATCCTTTGGTTTTAATTCCAGGAATAGTTACCAGCATCGTGCTGATGGTAGTTTCCCGATTCATGGATCGTCGCACGCAAAAGGGAGCCGATGCTTATGCGCATTGCGAGGCGCTTAAGAAATGGCTTACGGAGTTTTCTACCCTTAACGAACGTCCGCCTTTGGATGTAAAGGTGTGGGGCGAATTTATGGTGTATGCACTGGTATTTGGTGTTGCCGAAAAAGCCATGGAAGAATTTGATAAGGCGGTACCTGAAGTTGCGGGCGGCAATTATGCCAACATGAGCTATTACAACACTACCCCTTGGTGGGTTTGGTATAGCGTAGGTCATCACAGCGCCACATTGCCAGATGTGGGAACTATGCTGCAGACTGCAGTTTCGGAATCGCTTGCAGAAAGCATATCTGCGATATCGGGCAACCATTCGTCTGGTGCTGGTTTTGGCGGAGGTTTTTCCATCGGTGGCGGTGGCGGATTCGGTGGTGGCGGAGGCGCCCGCTAGTTCGGCGGAAGTGCCTGCTCGTTAGTCAGCGTATTGTCTTCTGGTAAATGATACCTACTGGGTGGGAGTTGCAGGCGCTTACGGGGTAATTGCTGCAGGTGCACCAATGCTTGGTTATAATAAGCCGCTGTGATTGCCTTGTCAGACATACCAACAGGCGTGTATAAAGCGCTGCTTATTCTTGCTACCGTAATTTGGGGCTATAGCTTTGTCGTAATGAAAAATGTCGTGGAGGTAGTGCCCCCAGCACTGCTTCTTGGTGTGCGCTTTACTTTGGCTGGACTGCTTTTGTTGGCTATTTTGCACAAACGCGTAAAGAAGCATTTTTCTTGGAATATGGTGGCGTGTGGTGCAATACTCGCGCTGTTTGATTTTTCAGCTTTTTTAACTCAGACAATCGGTCTTCAGTACACCACGCCTGGCATTAATGCGTTTCTTACGGCAACGTATTGTGTGATTGTTCCTTTTGCGTGGTGGGTTGTGGCACATAAACGCCCTTCTATCTGTAATGTAGGTGCTGCCGTTATTGCGGTTGTTGGAATTTGGCTGGTGGCGGTTACCACTTCAGGAGAAACACTTACCTTAGGACTTGGCGAAGGACTAACGCAGATCTGCGCACTTTTGTTTGCGCTACATATTGTATTGGTATCGCGTTTTTCTAAAACGCGCGATGTTTTAGTGCTTACCGTTTTTCAGTTTATCTTTGAAGGATTTTTTGGACTCTGTGTGGGCGCAGCTTTTGAAACGCCGCCTGCTTTGAGTCTTATTACGCCAGAAGTAGTGGGTCAGATGGCATTCTTAATTGTGTTTGCTTCGGTGGTTGCTTTTGGCATCCAAAACGTTTCGCTTGCGTATGTTCCTCCCGCCCAAGCCTCACTGTTTCTCAGTCTGGAATCGGTTTTTGGTGTAATCTTTTCTGTATTACTTTATGGAGAAGTGGTTACTGCGCGCTTGCTTGTGGGATTCACTTTAATTTTTATAGCCATCTTAGTGAATGAACTCCTTGCTCCAAGGCTTGAAGCTAAACGTGCTATAGTTGCATTCAAACGCAAAAAATGGAAGGAGGACGAAGGAAATGTCTAACAACTTAGACAACGTCGTCCTAATTGGTATGCCGGGTGCAGGCAAATCAACGCTTGGTGTAGTTCTTGCAAAAATTTTGGGCTACGAATTTATTGATGCTGACTTACTAATTCAAAGCAAGTTAGATAAAACCTTGCAGAAAATTATTGATGCTTGTGGTCCTGACGGCTTTATTGAAGTTGAAAACGAAGTATTGTGCACCCTTAGTGCCAGCCGTGCGGTAATTGCTACGGGAGGTTCTGCAGTCTATTCCGATGAGGCTATGAACCATTTGAAATCCATTGGCACCGTGGTATATCTTCGCGTTTCTTACGAAGAGCTTGAAAGCCGTTTAGGTGGCCTGCATGAACGCGGTGTTGTAATGAAGAATGGCATGGGTATGAGCTTGGCCGATCTCTATGAAGAGCGTCGTCCTCTGTACGAAAAATATGCAGACGTTACCATCGACATTGACGGTTTGTCTGTTCGTGATGCTGCTCGTCGTCTTGTCGATCAGCTTTCTATCTTGTAAGAAAAAAGGAGAATTCCGTGTCTACTACGCCACAAAACTCTATGCCAGAAAAAAATACCAACGTTTGGTCAACCAAGCAGATGGTTATTATGGCTTTGATGTGCGCCATTGGTGCATTGCTTTCCTTTGTTGAATTTCCACTTTTGCCTGGTGTTACCTGGTTGAAATTCGATGCTTCGAACATGCCTGCTATGGTTGTTGGCTTTGGATTTGGCCCTGGTGCTGGTGTGGCAGTAGGTATTGTAATTGCCGTTATTCATGGATTGCTTATGGCAGACTTTACGGGCGCGTTGATGAACATCTTGTGCGTTACCTGCTTTGTGCTGCCTGCTGCACTTATGTATCACAAGAAGCGCACCTATCCTGTTGCAATTATCGGTTTGGTAATCAGTGTAATTGCGGCAACACTGGCTGCTATTGTTGGCAATTTGATTTTGACTCCTATGTGGTTGGGTGTTCCGCTTGATGCGGTAATCGCTATGATTATTCCAATTCTTATTCCGTTTAACCTGCTTAAGGGTGTCATTAACGCTGTTTTGACCCTCATTATTTATAAGTCAATTTCCAATTTGATTACCCCTAAGAAGGATCAGGTGAAGGGTCGCTAAATGATCTCCTTTTCCGATGTTTCTTTTACTTACACGGGTGATACCTACGTACTTTCTGACCTTTCTCTGTCTATAGAGAAAGGCCAGTTTGTTTGTGTATT
The DNA here is from genome assembly GCA_900551155.1 of uncultured Eggerthella sp. Classification (GTDB taxonomy): domain Bacteria; phylum Actinomycetota; class Coriobacteriia; order Coriobacteriales; family Eggerthellaceae; genus Anaerotardibacter. Next base: position 29,434 of record URVA01000003.1, read on the forward strand.
GGGAGCAAACGGTTCTGGTAAATCTACTTTTTCGAAATTGATAAATGCCTTGTTAGTTCCCGATAAAGGTACGGTAGAGGTTGATGGCTATGACACCAGCCAATCAGCTAATACGTATATTATCCGCAGTACTGCAGGCATGGTATTTCAAAATCCCGACGATCAGATTGTAGCAAGCCTTGTTGAAAACGATGTTGCGTTTGGTCCCGAGAATTTAGGAATCGAAAATCCTGAATTGCGTCAGAGAGTTGATGCAGCACTAAAACAGGTTGGATTACAGACATCGGGAAAACGCGAAACAACTGCGCTTTCTGGCGGTCAAAAGCAACGTGTTGCCATTGCGGGTGTGCTTGCAATGGAGCCTTCTATTTTGGTTTTCGACGAAGCGTCTTCTATGTTGGATCCTCGTGGTCGACGAGGACTTATGCGCGTATGCAAAGAATTGCACGAACAGGGCCTCACCATTGTGATGATTACTCACTTTATGGAAGAAGCTGCTGAGGCGGATCGCGTTATTGTTATGGAAGATGGACGCTGCGTATTAGACGGAACTCCCGAGGAAGTTCTTACGCAGGATAATGTGTTGCGTAGCTTCAATCTTGATATTCCCTTTGCAGCTCAGATGTCGCGTTTGCTGCAAGACAGAGGCATTAGCCTTGGAACCCATATTGAAACCACATCGCTGAAGGAGGAATTGTGTCGATTGCATTCGAGCAAGTAAGCTTCAGTTATGTGCCTCTTACTAAGCGCCAAAAGAAAGCGGGCGAGCGTCAGAAGTATGCTTTACGTAATGTGTCTTTTGAATTGCGCGATGGTGAATTTTTGGCTATTGCTGGTCATACAGGATCAGGTAAGTCAACGCTGGTTCAACACCTTAACGGTTTGGCGAATCCCACCGAAGGTAAAGTCCTTTGGAATGGTCAGGATTTAGCCGATAAAAAAGTAGCAACTCAAGCTCGTGGCGATATTGGTGTGGTATTTCAATATCCTGAGCATCAGTTATTTGCGGCAAGTGTTGCCGAAGACGTGGCCTTTGGACCGCGCAACTTGGGGCTAACCACCGAAGAAGTTGACGCTCGTGTGCGTGAAGCACTTGGCATTGTTCGACTGGATTACGATAAGTTTGCTCATCGTTCTCCTTTTGAATTGTCAGGCGGTCAGCAGCGCCGTGTTGCTTTTGCTGGTGTATTGGCCATGCGACCCACTACTCTGGTCTTAGACGAGCCTGTGGCGGGCTTAGACCCTGCTTCTCGTTCAGATTTCTTAACGCTTATTGAAGACCTGCACAAAAAGCATGGGCTTACCGTTGTTATGGTTTCTCATAACATGAACGACATTGCACGTTTGGCGGACCGTGTGCTGGTTATGCATGAAGGAGAAGTTGCCTTTCTTGGAACACCCGAAGATATCTTTACGCATCATGGTCCCGAGCTTCGCAAGATCGGTCTTGGTATACCTCATGCTCAGCGTCTGTCTAACGAGTTGCGAGAATTAGGCTTCCAGCTTCCCGAAAAGCTTTACAGTCCCGAATCGCTTGCAGACGAACTTGTGAAGTTGTTGAACTTTGGCAAAGTAGCTACAGGTGATATAGATGTAGCAGAGGAAGATTCGAGTGGTCTTGATACCGTAGAGGAAGAGAGGCACTAGCTATGGCTCTCTTCGATATTCAGACGGTCTTTGGACGCTATATTTCTAAAGACTCTATAGTTCATCGTATGGATCCACGTGCAAAGCTTTTGCTTGCTTTACTGTTCATGGTGATGGTGTTTGCTGCGGGATCGTATCCTTCTCTCGCCATCGCAGCACTATTTACGGCAGGTATGTTTGCTTTCGCTCGGATTTCGCTACGCCAGGCGTTTGTTTCTATTGCGCCCCTTGCGATTCTGGTAGTTTTTACTGCTCTGCTCAATATCTTTTTTGTCCAAGGCGGGGAAGTGTACTTTCAGTTTTGGATTATCTGCATTAGTCAAGGCGGCTTAGAACAGGCGCTCTTTATTGCTATCCGTTTGACCATGTTATTACTCGGGGTAAGTTTGCTTACGCTGGCAACAACAACGCTCGACCTAACTGATGCTTTTGAAAATTTACTTAAGCCATTTTCTCGTTTTGGTCTTCCCGCCCATGAACTATCCATGATTCTTGGTATTGCGTTGCGCTTTTTGCCTCAATTTGCAATTGAGCTGCGTACGATTTATAGGGCGCAGGTAAGTCGCGGTGCGAATTTTAGTACGAGCACTAAGAGCACTGTTCAGTTGATGGTTTCACTCATTGTTCCTTTGTTCACCAGCGCGTTTCGCCATGCAGAAACACTTTCGCTTGCAATGGATGCTCGCTGCTATCATGGCGGTGAAAATCGTACTCGCTTAAAGGAGCTTTCATATACCAAGCGCGATATGGGCGGTTTGATATATCTGCTCTGTGGAACTGCGCTTGTTATAGCAACAGATGTGGTGCTGCGATTCTTTGGTATGATCTAAATAATTAGTTATTGTAGGTGTCTGAACTTTAATCAGCTTGGCTGGTTTGCAGCGCTAAAGAAAAGGACGTCTTGTTATGGATGAATTGATTGAGTACCTTACTTCTGTTCCTGCTTGGTATTTGGCGACGTGCGAAGGTGATCAGCCCCATGTACGTCCTTTCAGCTTTGTTATGCGTGAAGATGACAAACTTTGGTTTTGCACTGCAACCAATAAAGATGTCTACGAGCAGCTTGTGGCAAATCCTAAGTTTGAGCTTTCTGCCTGGAAGCCAGGTCGTGGCTGGGTTATCTTAACTGGCGTTGCAAGCATGGTTGATACTGCAGGCGATGACGTTCGCAAAGCAGGCTATGAGCATATGACGGCCTTGGGCGAAACCTATGAAGATTGCGATGATCCGCGTCTAACATTTTTCTCGTTAGCTGAAGGTAAGGCAAAAATTGCTGATATCGATGGAAGCGAATGCGAAATAGTTCTTTAGCGATTATTCTTTAGTAAAAAATGGCGCCCCCGAGAGGACTCGAACCTCCGACGCACGGTTTAGGAAACCGACGCTCTATCCACTGAGCTACGGGGGCGGATAGTGAAGCGTTACTACAAACGCAATAAAACAGCCCAGCCATTTTACCACGGCTGGGCTGAAAATGTTTGCTCGGTTATGGCATGCCAAACAATTATCAAGCTACGGATTGCTCGCTGCTATAGTGCTAGTAGCGGCTCAAGCGCGACCGATATTAATTGCTGTTGGAATTAGCGCCTCCTGAGGTGCTACCTCCTGTGGTTGATTCTTCGGTACCAGATCCAGGTTCATCGGTTTCACTATCTGATCCACCACCAGTAGTACCTCCTTGATCGGTAGGATCAGTAGGTTCTGGTTCGGGTTCTGCTGGACCGTTAGAGATGGTTAAAGTAACCGTGGTGCCAGGCTCGGCAGATCCCGTTACACTTTGTCTAATTACCGTATTTACTTCAGCAGAATCATCAAGCCACTGAAGTGAAACAGTAAAGCCTGCCGATTCAAGGCGATCACGAGCGGTTTCAAAATCGAGACCCTGAACGTTAGGTACGCTTATTTTCTCAGGCCCCTTTGAAAGATGGAACGTAATAGTGTCTCCCTTATGTGCCGTGGTTCCTGCTTCTACGTCTTGTTCAGCAATTTTATTTTCGTCTACTTCATCTGAATACACGGCATCACCTTGTTGGCCATTAAGACCATAGGATGCTAACGTGCGCTGTGCTTCGTCGGCGGTCATGTCCTTTAAGTCAGGTACGGTAACCTGCTCGGTTCCCTTAGAGACGGTAATGTTTACCGCAGAGCCTTTTTCAGCTTGTACGCCCGCGGCTGGATCAGTGCTTACCACATTGCCCGCTTCGACATCAGGGTTGTATACCTCGGTTTCGGTGCCGATAGTAAAGCCAGCGGACTGCAGTTCACCGCGTGCTTCCGCTACTGGTTTATTGGAAACATCGGGCACAGAAACCATTTCTTTGTTGCCGCCAAAAGCCATAGCGGCACCTATTATGCCCAAAACAACAAGCAGGCCAATTACGACGCCGATAATAACATTGCGTTTATTGTTCTTGTTGGAGCCATTGTTGTCGTCGGCGGTGTAGGCTTTAGTTACGGTAGTACGCCCAGCTTCGCCGTTGGCACCAACAGGATTCATTACGGCAGTTCCGCCTGCAGGCGCTACGCCTCCCATTACTTGGGTTTTAAGACCACTGATGTCTTCGCCTAGGTTAACAGGGCGACCTGCCAAATAGTCATTTAATACATGACGCATTTCGGAAGCATCCTTGAAGCGACGTTCAGGATCCTTTTCCATTGCCTTCATGATGATGGCTTCAAGCGTTGGATCGATATTGGGGTTAATGCTGCTTGGAGGTGCAGGAATTTCGTTGACCTGCTTTACAGCAACGCTTACGGCATCCTGTCCGTCGAAGGGAAGCTTTCCTGTGGTGGCTTCATATAACACTACGCCAAGCGAATAGATATCGCTTGCACCTGTGAGTTCTTTGCCCTGAGCTTGTTCGGGAGATACGTAATGGGCGGTACCCAGTACGGTTGCAGTTTGCGATAGACCCGCATCTCCAGCACGAGCAATACCAAAGTCCATTACCTTGATGTTGCCATCAGGCTGAATCATGATGTTTTGCGGCTTAATGTCACGGTGGATAATGCCGCCTGCGTGGGCAACGGAAAGTGCTTGTGCTACCTGAGAGCCAATTTCAGCTGCTTTACGCTGATTGATTGCGCCGCGTTCCTTAATGGCGGTTTTTAGGTCGGTACCGCGGAGGAACTCCATGACAATATAGTAAGTTTCGTCATCTAAGCCCCAGTCATAAATACTTACGATATAAGGGCTCTGCAAATTTGCAGCAGAAGCTGCCTCCTGGCGAAAACGTTTGGTAAAAGTGGGGTCCGCTGCATATTGGGGAAGCATAACCTTAACGGCAACCGTACGACCCAAGACACTGTCTTCGGCGCGGTATACCTCAGCCATGCCTCCTAAGCCAACTCGTTCTATCAGCTTATAGCGGTTATTAAAGGTTCTGCCAATCATGCTTCCAGCCACGTTTATTCTCCCTTTGGATCCATGCTTAACAACCAATTTCTAAGCATATCGTATTTCTTAATCAACTTTTAGTTCATCTTCAAGCTTCCATTAGCTTTCAAGAAGTTTTTGGAAGCAACCGTTACTTTTTTGTTCCGAAGTAGGCTTACAACATTCCTTGTACTTCCAAAGATGTTTCTAAAACATCCTGTGCGCGACCAGCGGCGCCGCCAGGAATGTCTTCACCTGCTTCCTCTAAAACAATGGCAACTACCACTGAACAATCCTCGCTGGGGCCCATGCCCACAAACCAACGGTCGTCTTTTGGCTTGCCTGTTTCAGCGGTACCAGTTTTGCCTGCAATCTGTACGCCATCAACTGCAGCTGCGGTACCAGTACCGTTATTCACAACGCCTTCAAGAACTGTTTTTACGCGATCTGCGATAGAGCTTGAGCAGGCGGTGTAAAGCGTGCTTGGATTTGCGCGATAGCTGTTGGTGCCCTCAGCGTTATAAATGCTGTCAACCAAATAGGGCTGCATGATAACGCCATCATTTGCAATGGCGCATCCTACTAACGCCATTTGCAGCACCGTTGCCTGAGGACCAGCGGGGCTTTCATGTTCTCCAACTGGTTCACCAGCAGCAGCCCACGCGGTTTCCCATTCGGTCATTTCGTCAGGGTTAGGCATGAGCGATTTCACGAGTGGCAAATCAAAGTCGATATCTTGGTTAAAGCCAAATTCGCTTGAAGAAGAAACCAGAGCGTCTGCACCAATTTCGGTACCTACTTGAGCAAATACTGTATTGGCAGACAGCTCGGTGGCACGTTCGAGAGTAATCTCTCCATAGGATGAGCCATTAAAGTTGGTTACTTCGCCACCACCAATTTCCAATTTGGAAGGAGCATCGTAAACACTAGATTCGGTAGCAACATTGTTTTCAAGCGCTGTGGCAAGAGAAACAATCTTAAAGGTTGAACCAGGTGAATACAATGCCTGCGTAGCGCGATTGTAGAGTGCCGAAGAATCGTCGCCACCAGAAAGCAAACTTTCAACATCGGCGGCATCGTAGGTTGGAGAAGATGCCATTGCAAGTATTGCGCCCGATTTAGGATCAATTACCACGCACGCGCCCTTGTATCCATCAAGTGCATCTTGCGCGGATTGTTGAATGGTGGAATTAATAGTGAGCTTTACATCGTTTCCAGCGGTATTGTTGCCCGTGTATGAATTCAGAACATCAATCCAAGAAGCGTAATTGCTAGAGCCTTTAAGTGTGTCGTTTTCTGAAGCTTCAATACCTGAAGTTCCATACGTGTCGGAAGCGTATCCCACTACATGAGAAGCAAGTGTTCCAGCGGGATATTCGCGCGTGTAGGTGCCGTCGTCCTGAAGAACTGATTGGGCAAGTACTACATTGTCGTAGGTCGAAATAGTGCCGCGTTCCGTTTCTGCTTCCTTGGCAATAGTGTGGTTATTGATAGACATGTTCTGGTAGTAATCTGCTTGAATAACCATGATGAGCGTTAGGTTTGCTACCAACAGGGCAAACATGACAGAAAATACAATCATGGTACCCGTTAGGCGCTTACCAAGCGAAACGCGTCCCAAGACGCCATTCATGGAAATAGCGCCTGTTCCTGAAGTCATTTCTGTGCCAAGACCAGTTCCTTGGTCGCTGGCACGCATCAAAAAGCCAATGATAATGAAGCTTGCAAGCAGTGATGAACCACCCTGACTTACAAAGGGAAGGGTAAGACCGGTCAAAGGAATAAAGCGGGTAACACCACCAACAATGATGAATGCCTGCAAAATAATGATTGCGGTAAAACCGAGTGCCATAAAAGAGCTTACGTCGGTTTTAGCGCGAACAGAAATAAGAATGCCGCGAATAGCGAAGCAGAGGTAGAGCAACAGCAAACCAGCTGCACCAAGCAAACCTGCTTCTTCGGCAATAGCAGAGAAAATGAAGTCAGATTCAACAATAGGAATTTGATCGGCAAGACCATTGCCAATGCCGACACCAAACAATCCACCATCTGCAATGGAGAAGATAGACTGAACTAACTGGTAACCCGTGCCTGAAGGATCAGCGAAAGGATCAAGCCAGGTATTAACACGAACCTGCACGTGTGAGAACAGGAAATAGGCGGCAACAAGGCCAAATGCGATTAATACAAAGCTGATTACAATGTAGGCTTTACGACCAGTGGCAACATAGAGCATGGTTAAGAACACGAAGAACAGAACGAGTGCTGAACCTAAGTCGCGTTCGAAAACGATAACCAAAAGGGCAATTGCCCACATGATAAGTACGGGAACAAGAGCACGCAAATCGGGAATCTTGAAGGGGCCAATGCGGTGGGTGAATACCGAAAGCATTTCCCTGTTTTGCGCTAAATAGGCTGCCAAAAAGATAACAATACAGATTTTTGCCAGTTCACCAGGCTGGAAGGAAAAACCACCAATAGAAAGCCAGATGCGACTACCGTAAATTTCGTTACCGATAACGGGCAGCAAAGGAGATACCAGCAGTAAAATGCCAGCAATCATGATGGTGTATTTATAGTTGCCCAGTTTGTCCAAATTTCTAATAAAAATAAGGACGAGCACCATAAAGATTACGCCTAAAAAGAGCCATCCTACCTGGCGAAGGGCCAGTTCAGGAGCAAGGCGAGTAATAAAGGCAATGCCAATACCTGAAAGAGCAAAAGAAATAGGAAGAATAGCAGGATCTGCTCCAGGGGCAAGCTTTCTAATGGCGAGGTGTGCCACCACGAATGTAGCAAACATGCCTAACGGTACGGTGAGATTGTCTAGAGTAACGCCACCATCTTGGTTGAGCGCCACCATTGCAAACAGCAGAATAACAAGCGGCGCCGCAACGCAAAGAAGAAGCAGTTCAGTGTTTCTTCTGGTCATAGGCTACTCACTGCTCCCCGAATCGTTTTCGGAGGTTTCGTCATTGTGGTCATCGGTAGCTTCGTCTGCTTCGCGATTGTTGTCGTTTGGCTTGTTTGTAGCATTTGCCTCGGTGGCAGATGCATTGGCAGTTGTTTGACCAGGGGCAGTATTTTGTAGAGAAATTTCTTGCTGGTAGGTAGTAATAAGGTTGTTAGCTTCTTCCAAGCTTCCTACTTGCATGCCTTCCTTAATACGATTGGCAACACCAGGATTGAGCTTATCAACTTCAACAGCAGAGGTGTATTCCAAAGACGAAAGAGGCATACCTAGAAATTCTTCGTTTAATCCGCGATATACCGCAACTTTGCCATCCTGTTCAATAAGGTAAGCAGAGTTGTTTACATACAGGTAGCCAGCGAAAAAGGCGCAGGCAAGGGCTGCAATCAAACAAATTACAACACCTATAGCAAGTGCCTTAGATTTGTGACGCTGTTTTTTTTCGCGAACTGCCTTAAACCCTTCTACATCCACTACGACTGCTGTTGCATTGTCGAATCCGCCTGCGTTAAGCGCAGCTTCTACAAGCTGGTCAGCACAAGCTTGTGCTGAAGGAGCTCCTCGCATAATAGAGGCAATTTCGGAATCTTCGATCATGCCGCAGATACCATCCGAGCAAAGAAGCAAGCGGTCGCCTGTTTCTACATTGAGCTCGTACAAATCAGGCTGCATGTGGGGGTCTGAGCCAATAGCGCGGGTAATAACGGAGCGATTTGGATGGATGCGTGCCTCTGCTTCAGTAAGCTGACCTGCTTCTATCATGTCTGCCATAAGGCTGTGATCGCGAGTGATCTGTTGAAGTGATCCGTTATGAAGAAGGTATGCGCGCGAATCGCCAACCTGCGCAATAATAAGGCGTTCCTTTTCAAGAATGGCTGCGGTAAGCGTGGTTCCCATGCCTTCGCGGCCAATTCCTTGACTCGGGGCTTTTATGACATTGAGATTAGCTGCCACTACTGCTCGCGCAAGCGCTTCGGCATCTGCGCTGGTAGGAGCTAAGTCGTTTAACGTATTGATAGTAATTTCTGAAGCAACTTCGCCTGCTTCATGACCACCCATGCCGTCAGCTACCGCGAACAGGGGAGGAAGAACCGTAAGGCTATCTTCGTTGTGTTCACGTACGTGACCAACTTCAGTACGGCTGCCATAATATGAAGACACTACCTCGACAGGTGATGAATCGCTTTTATGTGAGGATGTGGTATGTGTTGTTTGATCGGTCATTTATGCAAACCTTACTCGCATTACTACATCGCCTACTGAAATACGATCACCATTTCGCAAGGCGGTAGGTTCGGTAATGTAGTTACCATTTACGGTGGTGCCATTAGTGGAACCCAGATCTTCAATGAAAAGATTCTGTCCCATCAAGACAAAACGGGCGTGACGCGAAGATACGTATTCTGCGCCAATAACGATGTCAGAACCAGGGCTGCGTCCAACAATAACGGGCCCGCGTACCGCAATTTGTACGCCACGTAATTCCTTAGGACCTTTTTCGATGGCTACGGTCCAGACTTGTTCTTTTTTGCGTGAACCGCGCACAAGACCAATGCCTGTTTTCATAATGGCAAATAAGAACAAATAGAGCAGTACAACAAAAAGAAGTCTGCCTATGAGAAGGATAATGTCAATCACGAAAGAGAACCTATCATCATCGGAATAGCACTACGAAGAGACAAAGAGTAAAGCGGGTAGCAGATGCTACCCGCAAGAAAAGCTTATTGGAACGTGAAGAGGAATGTTGTAGTTCCAACAGTAACACGATCACCTTCCTGCAACATAACAGAAGCAATATGGCGACCATTAACTAAGGTGCCGTTTGTTGATCCAAGATCAGCGATGCTCCAAGCATTTGCTGCTTCTTGGCGAATCTCAGCATGAGTACGGCTTACGTTGAGATCTTCGATGGCGATATCACTCGAAAGAGCGCGGCCTAAAAGGATACGATCTTTCGTGAGGGGAAATGAGCGATTGGTAGTGAGATCAATCAAACGGGGCTGATGGGGAAGATGGCGACCGCCCATTTGTGGAGCTGCCATATTATCGTTGAAACGTACCGTCTGATTGCCTGCTGCACCTGCTGCAACGCCGCCAGCAATAGGAGGAACTACGCCAGCGTTGGCGGGAGCAGAGCCTGGGATATTACCGAGGGCGGCGTAATTATCGTCATAAGCCATAGGATCTTCAGCCATAACATCTATGCCAGAGCTTGCATATCCTTGAGCAGGATTTTGTTGAATAGGTGCTACGGGTTGAGCCTGAGGCATGGGAGCACCAGGCTGCTGAGGGGCTTGGCTATTCAGGCCGTAGCGCTGCATTTCTTCTTCGCGCAACTGAGAAACAATAGGAGCAGAAACCAACTCTGCAACTACTTCGAATTTTCCGTGCTTCAATTCGTCATCAATAATGAAGCGAACCAAAGGTGCGCCATCCATGGCAAGACCTAGTTCTTGCGCTTTTGCAGTTAAATAGGTTTCGGTTTCGCCTGCGAGGGTTGGATAATATCCAAAAAGACGCTCGTCGTCATCAGGATTTACCAGCACCGTATATAACGTAGGCGCGAATTCCTTGCCAGCGCCTACCATTTTTTCGCGGCGCATCTGTTTTTCGGCCTTTTTTGCTATTTGGACGGGGCTGATAGGGGAGTCAAAGAATTTGTCACCCATGTCATCGAAGCCGTCTTCTACGCGGCGTTCGAATTTAGAGAAAAACCCCATGTTAGTACTCCTTACGAATGTATAGTAACGGCAATATATTCCAACGATCAATCATGCCACAATACAAGCCAATACGGAAATATTTCACTTGATTGTCACGATAAAGTTAGATTTTTTTGCAACGAAACGCGCAAGGAGTTTATGAAAAGGGGTTAATAGCGAAAAAGAGGATGTAAATTGGACTTTATTCAACTTGAAACGTGGTGCTTTATTCGAATTGTGTGATTGATGCTTGCGTTTTAAGTCAAGGTAGGATAGTCTAACTTTCGCACTTTTATTGCATATGCGGGTGTGGCGGAATTGGCAGACGCGTACGGTTCAGGTCCGTATGAGCTTCGGCTCATGAAGGTTCAAGTCCTTTCACCCGCACCATTGAACATTGAAGCGCCCATGTGGGCGCTTTTTTTGTATTATGTTCGCGTTACCAAAAAATCTGACGGGTTTACCAAGTAAAGCGTCTATTGCTCGCGAAACGTTGTGTTAATAGATGGAAATATCGACGAGTTAAGATGGTTTCTACTTAGGTGTATTCCGCCAACGTTAGAAGCTGAAGGAGAGCTCCCCCATGAGGTTGATTCATTGCTTGAACAACATTTCTGCACACGGTACTGATCAGTTGGATCCCGAAAAGTATGCTCTGACTGATAACGTTGAAGAAGCAGAAGGCATTTTGGTTCGTAGTGCTGCAATGCACGATATGCAATTTCCTGCAGGTTTGCGCGCTATTGCTCGTGCAGGTGCTGGTGTAAACAATATTCCTCTTGATCGCTGCGCAGAAGAAGGCGTCGTTGTATTTAATACGCCTGGTGCCAATGCTAATGCGGTAAAGGAAATTGTGCTCTGTGCGCTTTTGATGGGCAGTCGTGGCATTGTTGAGGGTATTGATTGGTGCCGCGAAAATGCAAATGACGAAAACATCGCAAAGGCAGCTGAAAAGGCAAAGAAGCAGTTCGCTGGTAATGAAATCAAAGGCAAGAAGCTTGGTGTTATTGGTCTTGGTGCTGTTGGTGCAGAAGTAGCAAACGCTGCGGTTGATTTAGGCATGGATGTCTATGGTTATGATCCGTTTGTTTCGGTAAGTGCTGCATGGAAGATTTCGAGCCCTGTTCACCACATTACTGATTTAGAAGATATTTTCCGCACATGCGATTACATCACTATTCATGTTCCGGCAGTTAAAGACACTATTGGTATGGTGAATGCGCATGCTTGTTCTTTGATGAAGGAAGGCGTTGTTCTGCTGAACTTCTCGCGTGACACGTTGGTAGACTCTGCTGCGCTTTCTGTTGTCCTTGATTCGGGTCGCGTTAAGAAATACATTACCGACTTTGCAACCCCAGAGGTTATGCAGATGAAGAACACGGTTGTTCTTCCTCATCTGGGTGCTTCTACCACGGAGGCTGAAGACAACTGCGCTCTTATGGCAGTTCGTGAAATGGTTGATTACTTCGAAAATGGCAATATTACCCATTCCGTAAACTATCCTGATTGCGATATGGGAATTTGCCCTGAAGGCATGACGCGTTTGGCAATGCTTCATCGTAATGTACCTAATATGATTGCTCAAATTACTACTATCTTGGGTGAAGATAACGTCAACATCGCAAACCTTATGAACAAGGCTCGCGGAGAACATGCGTATACCTTGGTAGATTTGGATCAGCCTGCATCTGATGAAGCAATGGCTAAGATTCGTGCAATCGATGGAGTTCGCCGCTTGCGCTATATCTAAACCACTATCTTTTAGCGCCAAGCTCGCCTAGTTTGCATTCACAAGCAAGCTTCGCTTTTCAGGCACGAACAAAACAAAATAAGCACGGCAACTAAATGTTTCAACGCATGATTTTCTCATCCCGAAAAGTATTGCTTGAACACCAGGGGCCGTGCTTTTTAAATTGTTTTGTTCTTAGCCTGGCTCAGCATATGCTTGTGTTTACAAATTAGGTGAGCTTGGCGCTACTACGAAAGAAATTGTTTAGATAAAGATCCAAGGTTGCTTCTAAGAGATTGCGTTAAAGCTTGGTTTGTTTTTCGGGAAGCTATTTCTGAGTGCCGCATTATAAAAACACATACAAAAGCGCGGCCCCTGATTAGCAAGCATGTTCACTGAGATTTGGTGAACCATGCGTGCGTCATCTTAGCCGCGCTCTTAGTGTTTTTATAATGCGATAAGCACTCAGTTAGCTTGGAGAAAAACAAACCAAGCTTAACCTATAAACCCTTCGTCGGTGATTTTTCCTGACCCATCAGCTGCTTCAGTAGCCAATTCGTCGCAGCGTTCATTTAACGGATGACCTGCATGTCCCTTTACCCAATGAAAAGTAACGGTGTGGGGTTCTTTTGCGACAAGAAGACGTTTCCACAGGTCGATATTTTTTACGGGTTCTTTCTTCGCGTTTTTCCAACCACGCTTTAACCATCCTTCGATCCAGTGCTGATTGAAGGCGTTGACGACGTATTGGGAATCGGTGTGCACTTCCACTTCACAGGGGCGTGTTAGTGCCTCAAGCCCTGTAATAACCCCTAGCAGTTCCATTCGGTTATTCGTGGTGTTGGTATATCCTTGCGAAATTTCTCGTTCGAAGGTTTTTCCTTCTGAGTTGGTGTAGCGCAAAATAGCGCCAAACCCTCCAGGGCCAGGATTTCCTCGAGAGGAGCCATCGCTATAAAGAAGTACTTTCATATAAATCCTTAGTATTAATAAGTGGTAGTGGAAAGTTATTTGCAGGCTTCTTCAATAAGGCGACGCAGTTCATCAAAACCGGTGCCGTTTGCAGAGGAGCAAACCACAAAGGGAATACTGTCAGGTAATTGGAGCTGCTTGCGAATAGCGGCTTTCTGCTTGTTCGCCTGCGATTTACTGAGCTTATCTGCTTTTGTCAGAGCGATTATGAACGGGAGTTCGCATGCACGCAGAAATTCAATCATTTGCTCATCAAGCTTGGTGGCAGGGTGGCGAATGTCGATAAGGGAAACTACCAGTGCATAGTAGCGATACTGATCAAAATAACCGTTGATCATTTCGTCCCAGCGCGCCTTTTCGCTTTTAGCAACTTTGGCATAGCCATATCCAGGTAAGTCAACAAAGTCAATTTTGTCAGTAGTGAAAAAATTGATCGTGGTAGTTTTGCCTGGCATTTGAGAAACCTTTGCCAGCTTCTTTCTGTTGAAAAGGCGGTTGATAAGCGAAGACTTGCCGACGTTTGATCTACCCACAAAAGAAACTTCAGGGCGTACAGAGGCAGGGATTTGGCTTGAGGTGCCATAGGCTCCCTGGAATTCGACTAAGTTGTAATTCATTGTGCACCCCTTGCGTTATGGCTGGTATGTGGTTGCTCGCTTAACCTGTATAGTTGCTGGTTGTATAGTTTAACAATCTATACGCCTATCGTTTTTTAGTGTTACGGCGCTATAGCACGTGATTGTGATTTGCGATTTTTCATAATAACGTTGATCACGAGTATCTGAAGCAAAGATAATAAAAGGAACTATATAAAACTACAACATAGGCAATTACGAGAAAGCATGCGATATGGATGGGTTCGAACAGACCATAACTAACATTACGGGTGGTGATTTCTTAGGCAAGATAATTGCTGCGATTGTTATCTTGGTAATTGTTGGGGCGGTTTCTCATGTTTTGGTGAAATGGCTTCGTCATATTATGCAAAGGGATAGCAACCCGATTCCGCAAAGCTCGATTTTTGTAAATATTACTCGTGGCATTATCTGGGGTG
>URVA01000004.1 GCA_900551155.1 uncultured Eggerthella sp.
TTACCTCTAGTTAATAACGCCTAGCTAATTTGCATAAATTACTAGCGCCTCGATCAATAGCACCTAGTAACAACGAGATGCTTCCCCTAGAAAATAAGCTTACTCGCGAAAGAGGACATTCGTTAAGTACTATTCATATTGTTTTTGGGGAATTTTGTTTCATTTTTTGAATACTGAATCTGCCGAATACGCCGAAAAACGATTTCGCTCATACGTCGAAACCGATTTCGTGCATTCCACAAACTTCCCAGTTCTTACAAGTTTTCCATCTTCAGTGTTATGCAAGCTAGTCTTGCGCGCTTCATAGACCATCTTTGCACTAAGCTTTATTTTTTCGAAAAAGAGCTTAACTTTTGGATGAAATATACCGTAATGCAGGTGCTTCGAATTCACACTTGCTTCGTCCTATAATTATCGCCCCAATAATGGTAATGAAACGCAAATTTGGACGATTGATCTACGTCTTGAGCACTTTTCATTTTTTTGTCCCAGCTAATTCACCTGCATTATGGTTAATTTTGTCCAAAAGTTGGGGTTGTGGATCAAAAAAGCTGAATCGATAGAACAAAAAGCGCAGATACAAAGAAAGCCGAGAACCCTAGACAAGTAGCTCGGCTTTACGAAAGCCCCGCCTTAAATTGAAGCACTAGCGGGGCCTTAACGAAAAACGCTGCCCGAGTAAGCGGGATGCCTTTCACCTGGAAGTATAGCAAAAAGAAGGTTATAGGTTATAGAAAAAAGAGGATCATAGGAGGGCTATAGCAAAGAGGGTCCGCATGAAGCGGACCCTCTCAATTTCAAACTTGTAGGTAACTAACAGCCTTTTTCGCTAAACATATCAGCTGTATTACATCTGCATAGCTACCAAGTAGCCGTCGCGGATTGCCTCGAGGAGACGCTTGAACTCAGGCGTACCATAAGGATCGTTTGCAGCAACGCCTTCCCAATCGGTGTGAGGAGAAGCGTTACCAATAAGGTGGAGATGCTCTTCACCAAGAACACCCTTAGCCTCGTCATAAAGCTCGGTGTTGTCGATCATGGTAGTGCCAGTGATGATGGTGTCAGCAGGAACGGTGAATTCCTTACCTTCAGCATCTTCGCAGAGAACGCCTTCGTCGGTGTAAGCCTTAACCTTGGTCAAGGTAAGAATCTTTACGCCTTCCTTCTTCAACTTACGAAGCTCTGGGTTCTTGTCGATGATACCGATTTCAGCGCCAGCCTTCTTAGCAGACTCGATAACGGTAACCTCACGGCCTTCGTTCATGGAGGAAGCTACTTCGATACCAGCGAAGCCGCCGCCGATAACAGCCATGCGCTTCTTAACCAGCAAATGAGTACCAAGACCCCACTGCATAAGTCCCAGAGGAGCACCAAGGATGCCCATACCGAAGCAGGAAAGACCCCACATGAAGCCCTTGCCTGGGGTGCCCTTACCTTCAACGAGCTCCTTCAAAGCGTGAGAATCGATAACGTTCTTGCGATCCTTACCAGGAACATCTGGAGAAGTGGTCTCAGGACCAACAGCCAAAATTACTTCGTCAGCACCGAAGTCCTTCAAGTAGTTAACGTCGACCTTGGTGTTGCAACGAACATCAATGCCAAGACGCTTGATTTCGTTGTTGTACCAATCAACCATTGGAGGAAGTTCTTCGTTCAATACCTGAGCGAGGTTCAGCAAACCGCAAGGCTTCTTCTTCTGGTCAACAACGGTAACGTTCTTGAAGCCGCGCATCTTCAGGTTACGTGCAGCTTCCAAACCAGCAGGACCAGCACCAACGATCAGGATCTTCTTCTGTGCTTCTTCACCAGTTACCTGATGGTCTGCAGGCAAGCCGTACTGTGAGAAGTAAACGTTAGGGTTAACAGAGCACTTGCAAGGCTTACCAATGAAGATGTTGTCGAGGCAGCGAGAGCAAACGATGCAAGGACGAACTTCTTCGGAGCGGCCTTCAGCAACCTTGATGCCGATTTCAGGCTCTGCAATCCAGTGACGAGCCATACCAGCTGCGTCGCCGGAACCGTCTGCGAGGATCTTTTCGCAAACATCCAAGTGATTAATACGGGTGCCAGGGAAGCAAGGCAAGGTGGTGTACTTCTTAGCTTCCTTGGAAAGATAAATGAATTCGCCTTCAGGAACGAGCTGGTTAGCAACAGGGCGAGGAGCCTCATGGAAGCCAGCCTGGATAGACCAAGCATCTACGCCGTGCTTTTCAACGCATTCGATAACCTCTTTGAGGTCTTCAACGCGCTGACCACCAGGCATAAGGTCGTCTGCAGAATAACGAATGAGAATAGGCATGTCGTCGCCGCAGGTCTTGTGGATCTCATCGATGATTTCGGTGAGCAGACGGCAGCGGTTTTCAGTAGATCCACCATATTCGTCGGTACGATGGTTGGAGTACTTAGAAATGAAGCGCATTACCATGTAGCCAATACCAGCATGAATCTCGATGATGTCGATGCCAGCCTTCTTGCAGCGAAGAGCAGCTTCGCCGTACTGCTTAACTACGATAGCAATTTCTTCCTTGGTGAATTCCTTTTCAGGCATGCCAACGAAGGGGCCAGAAACAACGTCCTTAGAAGGAGCGTAAGAGTGAAGTTCGTCTTCACCAGTTGCGCGCCATTCATAGCAGAGCTGAAGCTGAGCAGCCAACTTAGCGCCATGCTTGTGGCAAACTTCTGCGGTACGGGTAAGACCTGGGATGAAGCAGTCGTCCCAAACACCTACAGCACCAGTGGTGGTGTGATACTTAGGCTCGGTATCGAATACGTCGCAAACGTAGCAAGAGCCAAGCTCGATCAGAGCTGCACCGCCCTTTGCGCGCTGCTCATAAAAGTCCACCAAGTCGTCGCCAACATGATAGTTGTCAGTCTTCTCGATGGTCATCGGCAGCATAACGAAACGATTACGCAGCTCGACGTTGCCGATTTTAAACGGCTTGTTTAACAATTCGTACTTCACTTCGCGGCCCCTTTCGTAAGACAAAAGTGAAATTTTATTCCAGCATATCTTGAGAGCTGATCAGTACTGACCAATCGTAAGCACTCCTTCGCATTACGTTATTGTAAAACAGAATGCAATATAATTTCAGTCAATATCCATTGTTTGTTCTACCGATTCCCCGAAAAAGCAATAGGCAGAGACACATATGGCGCCAATTAGTGGCGATTTGATACACATTTTTAAAGTTTTGACCAAACTTTGTTGATTGCACGATAAAATAGGGACACGCATTCGAACGATAGGCGTGTGCGTTGCGACATGCCAGGAGTATGCGTTGCACACGAGGAAGGATTGCGCGTTGCGCGCAAGGTAAAACTAAGGCGAAAGGAACAAACAGTGGGTACGTTTGATACAAAACTGCTGATATCCCAGGCCTTGGTAGATCTGTGCAAAGAGCAGCCTTTAAAGAAGGTTTCCATTAGCGATATCGTCGAGCGCACGGGCAAAAACCGTAAGACGTTTTATTATCACTTCGAAGATAAGAATGCTCTTATTATTTGGAAATTTCGATACGACCTTGGCACCGAACTCCAGCGCCGCTTCCCAGAAAACATCCTGGTATACGAAAAGGAAGGCGAAGGTACCTATCCTGAACTTCCTTTCTATATCACACAGAAGTCGGGCGTTCGCTCGCTTGATCATTCAAAATTTTTCGACACGTTTGCCATCGTGCTTGAACGAGAACGAAACTTTTATATGCAGGCCTTCGCCGAAACAGGTCCTGCGGCGCTGCGCAATTATCTATACGAGTTGTATTTACCCGCGCTGCGCAACGACATAACTATCATTTTGGCTAATCGGTATTTACCCGAAGAAAACATCGATTTCTTGAGCGAATTTTATACCTGCGCTTTTCTGTCCTATTTCACCCGCAAATGCGAGCAACCTGGAACGAAGCACCTCATTAGCAACGCGGGCCCCTTCGCTAATATCATTCACAGCTCAATGGAAAGCGAAATCAAAGAAGCACAGCTGCGTAGGAATTTATAGGCATCCCAGCCGACCCAACCGATCTCTTTAGCTGATTTGCCTTGCAAATTTAACCACCCGCGCGGCACATATCTCGGACGATTTACTCAGGCACCCACCTCTCGCGCGATTCATCCCTGGGTCAATTAATCGCCCGCGCAATCCATCCCTAGGGTTATCCGCCTCTCAGGCTATCCATCTCTTGGGCGGTCCGTCCCTCAGGCTATCAACCTTTTGGACGATCTGTCTCTAAAGTAAACGATCTATCTCTTGAGCGATCCTTCCCTAAAGCAATCCACTTCTCAAGGAAATATTCCTTCTACCCACCGAGTTGATCTGGAGATATTTCTAAAAGGTTGCCACTTGCTTGCCGCTTGTTTTCACCCCTTTTGCCGAACAATTAAAGACTGATTAATCAAACGTAAAACCAGCTCAGCTGAAAAAAGAACTTGCTTTTCGGTGCTACCCTACCAAACATATCGTTCAACGAAGAACGTTATCGAAACATTTGTTTCGTTTTCAATTCCCCAAAACTACTTATAAGCACCTCTTTGTACTTATAAATTTCAGCAGAAAACGAAACGCATGTTTTCTCGATTCAATGGCGAATCGCTTCTAGCTGCGCAAACCTTCTCAAGAATTCTGCAAAGCGGCAGCAAATTCTTACGCGCATGGTTTTCGGATCAAAAAAGGAAGTGATCACATGACTCCTCCATCAACGGCAACCACCTTGGGTGGTGCGCGAGTCGAATCGAAAGAGTACTTTGAAAAACGAGCTCTCAAAAAAGGTGCCGTGAGTTGGGTACTCTTAATGAGTTTGGGCGTTGCCTATGTTATATCCGGCGATTTCTCCGGCTGGAACTACGGCATCGCCAACGGTGGCTGGGCAGGAATGGCTATAGCTTTTGTCGTAATGGGCGCCATGTATTTATTTATGGTTCTTGGCCTTGCTGAAATGTCTTCCGCTATGCCAACAGCAGGTGCAGGTTACGGATTCGCTCGTCGTGCAATGGGAAAGATTGGCGGTGCCGTAACGGGATTCGCTATTCTTATCGAATACTGCATTTGCCCTGCTGCAATTTCAACCTTTATTGCAGATTACGTGCATGCGCTTGGGCTCTTCGCCGACGTCCCTTCCGCCTTAATAATTGGATTCTTTTTTGTGGTATTCGTTGGAATTCACCTTATCGGCGTTGGTGAAGCCCTCAAGATTGTTTTTGCCATTACGGCAATCGCAGTTGTAGCTCTTCTTGCTTTTGTGTTTGGCATGATTCCTCATTTCGATGCAGCAAATTTGTTCAATATAGCTCCCGCTGTCGAAGGTGGTAGCAGCTTATTCCCCTACGGATTAACGGGCGTGATTGCTGCATTGCCTTTCGGCATTTGGTTATTCCTTGCTATTGAAGGTGTTCCACTAGCTGCAGAAGAATCCTCTAATCCAAAGAAGGATATGCCTCGAGGCATTATAGGCGCGATGTTGTTCCTGGTTGTAACGGGCACCTTAGTTCTCGTTTTAACCGCAGGTGGTGCAGGCGCAGAATTTGCTGGCAGCGCCGCTGCTCCTTTGGTTGATGCCCTTAACTATGTTGGCGAATCCAACATTGCAACCTTCGTTAATTACGTTGGCTTAACGGGCCTGATAGCTTCATTCTTCTCTACGGTATTTAGTGGTTCTCGCCAAGCATTTGCTCTTTCACGTGCTGGCTATCTTCCTAAGTTCCTATCGGTAACCGGATCTCGCAAAACCCCTTACGTTGCCCTTTTAGTACTTGGGGTAATTGCCTTTGCACTAGCTGTAGTGGTTCAGAACGGAAGCATCCTACTGAACATGGCCGTATTCGCAGCGTGCGTGTCGTATGCCATGATGAACCTTTCCCACATCATCCTTCGCAAAAAGGAACCTGACATGGAGCGCGGATTCGTTGTTCCTGGTGGTGTAGTGCTCACCTCAATCGCTTTTGCTCTTTCGCTTGTTGCGATTGTATCCACCTTCGTGGTTGATAGTTTTGCAGCAGGATGCACGCTTCTGGTGCTCGTTGCCTTACTTGCTTATTTCTTCCTTTACTCGCGCAAGCATTTGGTAGGCAACGCTCCCGAAGAAGAGTTCGCAGCTCTGAAAGCGGCAGAGGCCGAGCTTAAGTAATGCGGCAAAGCTTAAGTGAAGCAGCCAGCTTAAGTAATACCCGCCGAACTCAAGCAATACAAACCGAACTTAAGTGATACAGCAGCGCGCGAATAGCAAAGCTGAACTTAAGCGATACGGCAAAGCTTAAGTCATACAGGCGAGCTTAAGTAACACGGCAGAACTTACCGCGCCCACACAGCAAAGCAAAACTCAAATAGCAAGGCCTGTGCGTTTTGTCGGTTGACCTACTTTTATTCTGGAAAGGATTCTTATGGTGAGGGCAGTTTTATTCGATTGCGACGGCATCCTCCTGGACTCCATGAATTCCTGGCATAGCCTCGAGGTGCATTTAGCTTCTCGAGCAAATATAACCTTGACCGCCAATCAGATGGATATGCTGAACAAGAACACGCTGAGACAAACCGTCCAATATTTTTATACCGAATATCGGATAGAAAATCGTTTTGAAACGCTTTATGACTATGCGTATAGCTATTTACTCAAGCAATATCAGAACAATATTCCTGCCCGAAAAGGCATTCTCTCAGTGATCAAAAAACTTAAAAGCAAGGGTATTTTACTCTATATAGCTTCATCAAGTCCCCGAGCTTTTATTGAAACGGGACTACAAAGCAATAACCTTTTGGCTTATTTCGAAGGATGCTTTTCTGCCGAAGACCTCAATAAATCCAAACAAGACACTGATTTTTATCGTTTCATTTCCTCTTCGCTTCAAATCGCACCGAACCAACTTTGCCTCATTGATGATTCGGCTTACGCCTTAGCGGTTGCGCGCATCGTAGGAATGCGAACCATAGGAGTCCACGACACCAACATTGCTTCAACTTTCGAAATGTTGCACTCGTGCGCCGATTTCGCTATTCAAGGCTTCAGCCAACTTAACTATTCCTGGTTTGAAAATTAGAAAGGAGAATGCTTTATGTCTTGTCCTGAAAAAAATGTAGGGATACTAGAATCCAATAGTTTCAATATGAATAACCTCGACAAACTTGACGAGGACCTTCGCTCGATGGTTGCACGTCGTGAAGTTCTTGGGCCTTGCTATCGTCTTTTTTATCAGAAGCCTCTTCATTTAGTGCGCGGAAACGGTACGCGCCTGTTCGATGCTGATGGAACAGAGTATCTAGATATGTACAACAACATCCCATCCATCGGACACAGCAACCCCGTCATTACTGAAGCAGTAACGCAGCAGTTGCAGCTCATTAATACCCACACGCGCTATGTTCATGAAAACCTTCTTGATTACGCAGACAACCTTATCGCACTGCTTCCTGATGAAATCGATCGCATCATGTTCATGTGCTCGGGCTCCGAAGCAAATGATTTAGCGGTACGATGCGCTCAACTCTATACTGGCGGAACAGGCATTATAGTTACCAGCGAAGCCTACCATGGCAACACCGCTCTCATCTCAGGGCTTTCTCCTTCTATCGGTAAAGATGTGCCTATGAGCATGACCATGCGCATGATTCCCTCACCGGACACCTATCGAATCGGAACAGAAGATATTTCGCAGTGGATGTGCGACCAAATCGCGCAAGCAATTGCCGACATGCGGCGTCGTGGCATTTCTTTCGCGGGCGTCTTATTTGACAGTATTTTTTCTTCGGATGGAGTAATACCCGGCAAACCTGGATTTCTTAAGCCTGTCGTTGATTTGGTTCACAACGAGGGCGGCGTATACATTGCCGATGAGGTACAGCCTGGTTTTTGCCGCACCGGCGAATCCTTTTGGGGATTCGAGCGCCACGCCCTTGTTCCCGACATTGTTACCATGGGAAAACCAATGGCCAATGGCATTGCTTGTTCTGGCATGGCGATTAAGCACGAAATTCTCGATGCTTTTGCCCAAAACAACCCATACTTTAATACTTTCGCAGGAAATCCCGTTGCCATGGCTGCCGCGCAAGCAGTCCTGGACTATCTCAAAACCAACAACATCCTTTCCCACACAAAAGAAATGGGAAGCAAGCTCAAATCAATGCTTGAAGGTATGCAAGCCGACTACCCTCTCCTCGGAGATGTGCGAGGTAGCGGATTGTTTATTGGAGTGGACATAGTAGAACCTCATACCACCACTCCAAATCGATCCCTTGCAGTAAAGCTTATCGAAGTGCTTCGTGAACATAAGGTTCTCATTTCGCTTTGCGGACCTCACGGAAACGTGCTTAAAATACGCCCTCCCCTTGTCTTCGACGATGCAGACCTTGATTGGTTTGCTGATGCGCTTCAATCATCCCTGAAAGAACTGTCCTAAAAGAGGTATCTCATGGCTAACAATTTCGAAAACCCCGAAATATTTGCAGAAATAGCGCAACAAGCTGCGGAACGCTACCCTTTTGAAGCTCCCGCTGTCAAACTTCTTGCTTTTTCAGAAAACGCAACGTATTTGGTATTCAACCCCCACACGCAGGAAAAATATTGCGTACTGCGCGTAGGGCGTCCGGGATACCACACCCTTGAAGAATACGAAAGCGAAATAAGCTGGCTGCGGCAAATCAACGACTACACACCCCTTGTGGTTGCCAACCCGATTCCAGCTGCAGATGGCAGTTTCATCCAGCAGATTCCCGACGAAGCTACTGCCACCACTTATTTTTGCGTAGCGACTGAATTTTTAACGGGACAAACTCTCGAAAATGACAACGCGCCTGATGCAGCGGTTCGCCACTTTGAGACTTTAGGCAAAATTACCGCCTATCTACATCGCCAAACAGAAATATGGAATGGCACCAAAAATATCAAACGCTTCCATTGGGATACCGAAAACATGATCGGCGAACAGGCGATTTGGGGCAATTGGAAAGACTACCCGGAAATGACCCCTGAAGCCGAAGAAAAAATCACGCAGTGTTGCGCAATCATAAAATCTCGGCTCGATAAATATGGGAAGAATCCCCGAAACTATGGCGTGATTCATGCTGATCTCCGCGATACCAATATTCTTGTTGACGGAGATGACATTAAGGTGATCGATTTTGACGATTTTGGATTCGGCTGGCATTTGCATGACTTAGCAAGCGCGCTTACGTTTATTGAGGATCGCGAAGACGTGCCTGACCTCGTAAATGCCTGGCTTGATGGATATCGAAAGGTTCTCCCTTTTACCGACACTGACTTTGTCGAAATTGACACGTTTATTTTGCAGCGTCGCATTCAAATGCTCGCTTGGATGGCAAGCCACCAAGACTCGACTCCCGTACAAGGATATATGCAGGGATACATGGAGGGAACCATGGAACTTGTTGATCGCTATTTGCGATTATTCGCTTAATCCAACACAGAAAAAGGACTGGCCATGAAGGAAATTGAAATAATCATCAACGGAGACAAGCTTGAAAGGGTCAAACGCGTTCTGGGGGCCTTTAGTGACAATGGTGTTTTTGTAAATCAAGGTTTTGGATACGGACACCAACATGGATATCGACAAGTGTATACGCGAGATGACAATCGAGGCGTAAATCTTTTGCCCAAAGTTTCAGTACGTACTGTAGTTGCTGACGAAAACGTAGAAGCTATTGTCAACGAAATGGTAAATACCCTGGGAAATGATTCATTTGGCGATGGAAAGATTTTTATAAAAGAAGTAGTTGAGGCTATTCGCGTTCGTACCAATGAACGCGGAAATGAAGCTCTATAGCTACCATCCTTGAATTGACCTACATAACAATTTGCTTACATTAAAAAGCGACAGAATTTCCGAAGAAAGCAGCGCTAGTTACCTTCTTCGGAAATTTTTTTGTGAAGAAGAACCGCCTGAGCAATTTTATGTAGTGGAACACGTTGATCCATTGATGCTTTACGCATTAATTGATAAGCCTCTTTTTCGCTGAAGCCCTGGTCAATTAAAACACCTTTGGCTTGATCAATCAGCTTTCGATCATCTAATTTATGCTCTAGCTCTTCTATAGTTTTCTTGCTTTTGCTTATGTACGCGTTACGTATTCGGGCGAAATCGATTTCCTCTAGCAAACGGGAATCAATGCGATCTTTTTGCACAAATCCCCCAACGCCCCTTTGTATAAGGTTTTCTTTTTCATTGAAAGAAAGCTCTTGATATACCACTACCATCGGAATTGTTGTCTGAAGTTTTACTCTTTCGATAATTTGATCAATTTTTTTCAAATTCGGAAACCGAAATTATCAAACAGAGTGATTCTCTTAGAGTTTCCACGGATAAGTGATCGCAAATGCGAAAACCCGCCGCTTCCAAGATGGCTTTAATACGATCGATATTGATTGCACCTAAAACAATAATGTGCTTTTCCATCACTAACTACCTTATTTTGCTTCATACAAAATAAGCATATTGACTCGGTATTTCACTATCGTTTCAGGCGGTTTTCCACTCTGCAAAATTGCTTAATTTGTGGGACTGAATTTGCGAGACACACCACTAAATCTGCAAGACGGATCACCAAATGCGCAAGACGCGATACTTAATGCGCAAGATGCACCTTGTCGAGCTCATCCTAATGGGACGGACCTTGTCGAACCTCCTAATTATTCCGCATAGCTTTTCATGATAAGAGGCGCAGCAATATATACCATAATCTGGTCAGTGCCTTCTGCTATCTGATTACCACGGCAGTCTTCCCAAATAGTGCTTACGCGCGCACCTTCGGTATATCCTAAACCACCCAAAATCTGCATAGCATCGCTTGCAACCTGAGTAGCAGTTTTGGGAATATAGCGCTTCATCAGCGCAACCGATAAGCGCTTTTCGGGATGATTCGTTTCAATAGACCACGCCGCATGATAGAGCATCGCTCTCATGGTTCGCAGGCTAACTTCCATGTCGGTAAGCATCTGCTCGATCTGCTGGAACTGCCCAATTGGCACACCAAACGCCTTACGACCACGGGCGTTTTCTACCG
Source organism: uncultured Eggerthella sp. (assembly GCA_900551155.1). Classification (GTDB taxonomy): domain Bacteria; phylum Actinomycetota; class Coriobacteriia; order Coriobacteriales; family Eggerthellaceae; genus Anaerotardibacter. The sequence continues at coordinate 11,000 of URVA01000004.1, forward strand.
CATCTTCCATTGCAGCTTGCGCCATACCAAGCGAAGATGCACACGTAAACACACGACCGTATTCCAACAACCTAAACAGATGACGAAAACCGCCTTTGTGGCCAATAAGACGATATTCGGGTTTGAGTTCCACTTCATCAAAAGAAACCGAAGCGAACGGCACCATGGACTGGCCAATCTTATTGATAGGAATTGCGCGAATGCCAGGCAAGTTATGAGGAATCAGCCAAAACGAAAGCGGCGGGTATTTGTCGGCGCTCGGATTGTCTTTATCGATTGCTGCCACCAAAATGTTAGGCGAATACTCGCCGTTGTTTACGTAGGTTTTCTGTCCATTGAGGACGAGTTTGCCGTTGCGCGTTTCAACCGAAGTACTCATGCTCATAGTGTCGGAGCCTGCGTTAGGCTCAGAAACCGCAAGCGAAAACATCAGGCGACCCGTGTTGCGATAGTTTTCCAGTACCTCAGAAACCACACCGTCATCTGCAAATCCGCTTAGGATCTGCAGGTTGAATAAGTCGTTTTGGAACGGAAGCGCCGCACCCGCACAGCGGGAAAGCTCCTCCAAGATAAGCGTCTGACCCATAATATCCAGGCCACGATGACCATCGCTTTGCACCTTGTCTAGAGCAAAGTAGCGATCAACGAAGCCCTTCACTACCTCGTCAGGCAAGCCTTGGTCGCGACGCCACTGGAATACATGATCTGCAGTAAAAACTTCTTCACCGAATGCGCGAAACGTCGCAATGATATTTTTTTGGTTGTCTGATAGCTCGAATTCCACGATTAACCCCTCGCGCACAGCGCTGCTTTATTCGTAACCATTTTCTTTGCGCGCCGCTTTTGTGCAGCGCATTTCTGTACAAACCTGTACAAAAGAAGGATACGGCACTTGCGCGCCGTATCCTATCATCAAGTTTTTCAATATGTAACCCTTGCGCTCAGAATCGCGCGAGCTTAGCGGCAAGGACATTCGCGCCTAGCGGCCCTTCCATACAGGTTCGCGTTTTTCAGCAAATGCCGTGGCGCCTTCGATCTTGTCTTCGCTTGTTTGAGTGATCTTTTCAATCTCTTCCAAAATCTCCCAACCCTTGGAAGGATAAACCACATTTTCGCCCATAGTTTCGTAAGCCGTACGCTTGGTGCATTCGATGGCAAGCGGCGCACCCTTACAGATAAGCTCAGCCATCTTAATGGCTTCATCCAAAACCGTGCCTGGCTCTACTGCTTTATTAATAAGGAAGCACTCTTCTGCCTTCTTGGCAGAAAATGGCTCGCAGGTAAGCATAAGTTCCATCGCGGGTTTTGCGGGCATCATCTGCATGATGCGCATCAAAAGACCGCCGCCTGCTGCCGTTAAACCACGGCGAGGTTCTGGTAGTGAAAATTCCGAATCGGTGCCCGCGATAGCAAGATCACAAGCAACCACAATTTCTACGCCGCCACCTAACACGCGTCCATTTGCCGCAGCAATAATCGGCTTAGAAATATAACGCTTGCACATGCCGGCGAATCCACTTTTTTCATATCCTTCGGGTGCATGCATAGTTCCTGCAGCAATTTCTTTAAGGTCGCTGCCCGCACAGAAGCAATCGCCCACATTGGTGATGATTCCCACACGCAACGAATCAGTTTGCTCCAAGTGATCAAACGCCTGACAAAGCTCCAACCACATAGCGCTGTTGATAGCATTTTTTGCCTCAGGCCTATTGAGCGTAACAATATAAATGCCGTCGCGCTCTTCGGTAAGAATGTATTTGTATGACATATGATCCCCTTTCTTTTCCCCTCATAAATCATACGCCGTTGCTAGCGGATAAACCATTAGCTTTATTTCATGGAAACGCACTTGCCCATGCATAGCTTTCATCCACGGCGAAAGCGCGCACGTACACACTAAGTTGTACGCTGCGCAAACACACGCTAAGCCGTACGTAGTGAAAGCGCGCGTAGCCCTCGCGTCCATAAGAAAAAGCGCCCGCATAAAGCGGACGCCAGAAAACTTCTTACATAAATTCTTTCAAGAACTTATCAACCGCCGCATTGAAAGGTACGGGGTTGTCGTAGGCGATGAAGTGGTCGCCCTGAATGAGTACCAATTCCGACTTGGGCAGACTCTTGTAAATAAGTTCTGTATGATCGCCAGAAATCATGTCGTTAGTACCTACGATAACTAGCGTTGGTACCTCCAGTGCAGCAAGGCGCTTCGGATCGATAGCGGGCTGCGATGCCATAAGGTTCCACAGCTCGTAGCGCTTCATATCGCGTTCGCTTTCATTCTTCCTTGCTTCGCATTCTTTCGCCTTAGCAATAATACGCTCGCGAACGGGCTCGATAACACCTTCGATGTTTAAGTTTGCGCCATTCAAAATAAGCTTGTTAACACGCTCGGGATTGTTGAGCGCAAACAAAAGCGCCGTAATGCCGCCATCGGAAAAGCCCAAAATGTTCGCGCGGAAAATACCATGCTCGTTCATGAAGTCGAGCAAATCTTGCGCGAACTGATCAAACGTGAATGGTGCCGTGCCGCGAGGTGACTCACCATGACCGCGCGTATCAATAGCAATTACGCGATATTCCTTTGAGAAGTATTCGATCTGGTGCCTAAAACGCGTGCAGTCTTCACCATTGCCATGAAGCAGAATAAGCGGGAAACCTTCGCCCTTTTCCTGATAATGAAGCTTAATGTCCATAGCCCCTCCTTAAAATATGTATCTCACGCGCCCTAGAATTAGAACCACATGATGAAACAAATTCGAACAGAACAATTCCCCTTTATTGTCTTATTTATATTGTAGCGGTGTTTTTCGCTGTTCAGACGCACAAGACACCAAATGGTTTTAATCTTGGCGAATTTGGGTACTTATCTGAATTCTCGCTCCCTGTACAATACATATAAGGGACAAGATACGGGGTATTCGAAAAGGGGTCCACCATGAAAATCCTTGCTATTAACGGAAGCCATCGCGTAGGCGAAAATACCAGCAAACTCTTGCAGATGGCCCTCGACGAAGCTGCTGCTTTAGGTGCCGAAACCGAAATGGTTGATTTGGCCGAGCTGGATATTGAATTTTGCGCTGGCTGCAACAAGTGTTTATTTAAGCCGATGTGCTCTATCAGCGATGACATGGACGAACTGAAGCAGAAGATGCTTGATGCTGACGGCATTATTTTGGGCTCCCCTGACTACTTCGGCAACGTTACCGCGCGTATGAAAAACTTTATCGATCGCACGCGTCCTCTTCATATGACCTCCAACCAGCTAAAAGGTAAGGTTGGCGGCTTTCTAACGATGTCTGGCCTGGATAACTGTGGTGCAGAAAGCACGAATGCAGTACTGGAAAACTTCTTTGCTACTCATGAAATGCTTATTGTGCATCCTCGCCCTGAAGGCCCTGTTATTGCCTCGGGCATTACTGGTTCGCTGATGGCAGGCATGCAGGACGGTAAGCCCCGTTGGCGCCGCAGCGTAGAGGAAGATCCTATTGCGCCACTTCTGGCTCATCAGCTTGGCAAAGATATGGTGGAATTGATTCAGCGCTTGAGTTAGTTGCGAAATTATTTAAAGGCGTCTTCGCCTGCTTCGGAATACATACCGACCCATTCTTTTACGCGATGGCGATTCGGGATGTGATACTTCGCCATAACCTCAACCACGCCCATGCCGCCCAGCCTATCGCGGGCTACCGCCATTTTTATTTCAGGAGAATAGGTCACGCGTTCGTCTGCGTGGCTGGTTAGAAATTCTTTGGTACCTAGCGCACGCCAGGTATACGACCAGTCACGCACGGTTTCCCGATTAACGCCCAATTCAGACGATACTGCCTTGTATCCCATGCCTTTTTCAAACAACTCGGCAGCTCTTTGCCGAACCGCCATGCTCCATTTCATAAGATCATCCCCTTGCAGCACTTCCACGGATGAAGAGTGCTAACGCAACGATTTTTCAGAATTGAATTTGCTAGGATTTCAAAATTCCAAATAGCAAATTTCGAAATTGAGAATTGAAATGCGTTTTTCTTAGTTGCGAGTTTTTAGACGTACGAATTTCCTGAAATCCAAAGAGAATTGAAAATCAACAAGGGAGCCCGAGCGCTTATGTCTCGAACTCCCTTGGATCCTTTAAGCCTTCTTATTTTTCGCGCTTTTGAAGGCCTTAAGATTTATCGTGCATGACGACCACGAGGGCGGCGCATCTTGCGAACTGCATAGGTTGCGCCTGCAGCTGCAGCGGCAACAACTGCGGCGAGCGCTGCCATAATGCCACCTGTAAAGTCGCCCGTCTTAGCCATACCGAACAAGCCGCCGTCACCGTCGCCTTCGCCACCCTGCTCAGGTTCAGCAGGTGCCGTGTAGGTATTGGTAAATACTGGAAGCTTAGCTTCGTCATTGTAGGTAAGCTGAGTTATCTTCAGGTTGCCCTTCAGGTCGTCTTCTACAACAGCCTTAACGTTATAGGTTGTTGTATCGTAGGTAACTCCGTTGCTCTGAACGCCTTCTGTTTCAGCATCAGTATCTGCAGGCACTACCTCAGTGATTATGTAGCTGTACTCACCAGGGTCGCTATACGTAATCTTGTCGAAGGTGAAGCCGCCCTTAGCATCGTTGCTTACAGTCTGGATTTCATTGCCATCAGCATCTGCCAATTTGAACTGGAACTCGCCTTCAGCAAGCGCACGGCCATCAAGAACCTTAGTACCACCGAGAACTACGGAAGTGTCTTTTGCTGTATAGGTGTTATTGAAGGTCTTTTCGGTCACCTCATTACCATTAGCATCGAAGACCGTCCATTCAATAAGCATCTTGCCAGCCCCATCGCTGGAAACTTCAGCTTTCGCAGTTAAGGTAGATGCATCGTAATCCACGCCACCAAGCTTGTTGTTTACTTCGCGGATCTGGAATTCGTAGGTTCCAGGCTCCTTAAAGGTAATGGGGCTCAAGGCAACGCTTCCAGCTTCGCCGTCAATTGCTGCAGCATTCACGCCAGTGGCTTTCATATCCTTTGCGTTGTCGCTAGTGCCAACCATTTCGAAGGAGAATTCACCGTCGCTCATATCGCGGCCAGTAAGGGTCTTACTTAGCGTCAAACTTCCATCTGTCGGAGTGCTTCCTTCTTCGGTCACACTATACGTATTAGTGAGGCTAAAGAGCGAACCTGTTGCAGGGTCAGTAGCAACAGTGAGTTTACCCTGTCCGTTATCCGTTACGGTAACTTTAAAGGTTTGAGCTTCATCGTTGCTAATACCGTCAACGTCGCCAGCTTCTTCAATGGTGTAGGTGAAGGTCTTGCTGCGCTCAACGCCCGCATAGGTTTCAATGCCTTCATTGGTTTCAGTATCTTCGGTAGCTTCAACACCTTCTGTGGATGCATCTACATCAGCTGCTTCTACATCGGCGGTATCTGCGGCAGCCTCTTCAGCGCCAAACACGTTTTCAAGCGTGTAGGTAATGGTACCGAAGTCAACGCTACCAGAAGCATCATTATGAGCCGTTACACTACCTGTTACATCACCTGGAAGCGGAGCGTCGTTGCCGTCTTCGTCAACGCCAGTCAGGGTAAAGGTGTACTTGCCCTCAATGTCTGCCAAGGTAGGGGCATCTGCCCAGCCGCCATTGTCGATCTGTTTTTCACCAACAATGGTCAGAGGTACTTCTTCTGCTTCGTAAGTATTCACAAACGCCAGCGTATCGTTGCTGTCCTGTGGATAGGTTACGTCAATGTCCAGCGTTCCGTTATTGTTGTCAGTTACTACCACGTTCACCGTGAAGCTAGAAGCGGTCGGCGTAATGCCTTCTTCTGCCAAGCCGTCAGTTACTTCAGCAACGGTAAATACGTAGGTGTAAGAACCATCTGCATCGTTGTAGGTTGCATAGCCTGCAAATGCATCTTCGTTCAGCGATTCCTTAGTGAACTTAATCTCAGAGAAGTTCACTGCACCCGCAACGCCGTCACCTGCTGCAACGTTTGAACCAGTTGCGTATTTTTTGACGCTCTGATCAACATTACTCTTAGCCGTTACGGTGAAGTCAAATTCGCCTTCAGTCATATCGCGACCACTGGTTACCTTGGTAGCACTCAGCGACGTTGCGCCGTTGCCACCCAAAGAACCGCTTGCTTCATAAGTATTGGTGAACGGAATCACTGCGTTTTCGGTTTCGCCGTCGTTATTGCTGTAGGTGTAGGTTTTATCAACGCTGCCACCCTTGACCTTTGTTTCGACGGTCAGGCCACCCTGCTTGTCGTCAATAACATTGATGGTTACGGTGTATTCCGTGTCGTCGTTGGTATAACCAGCGCCTTCGTCACCACCCGTGGTTTCCTTCACCGTAAAGGTGTATTCGGGATCTGCAGAGGTGTCGTGCGTATGGGTAAATACCATGTCGTCGAACAACTGGATGTTTTCTACCGCATTGCCGTCATCGCCCATGGTCGCGCCCTTGGTGGACACCTTCTTCGTGCCATCCGCGCCAAGCAGCTTCTTCGCGGCGTCATTGGTTCCCGTTACTGTGAACTCAAACTGACCAGCTGCGATGTCGTGGTCAACCAAGGTCTTTTCAATAACCAAGCCACCTGCTGCGTTGTAGTCCAACTCTGCAGCATAGGTGTTATTGAAGGTTGTTTCGCCTTTATAGCTTACGCTTGTTGCAAAACCGCCCTGCTTATTGTCAGTTACTGAAATAGTTATTACTACCTCATGGTTGTCGTACTTAATACCTGGGTTGTAACTTTCACCCAGAACATCTTCCGTTGCCTTTTCTTTAACGATGTACTTATAGTCACCTATTGCATCGAAGGTGAAGGGTCCGAAGCCAAAGTCAGCTTTGTAGGTTCCGTCGCCTTGGACTTCAGCATTTTCAGAAGTAAGCGTTACGGTAGTCTCCTCTGGCATTGGGGCATCAAGATTATCTTCGCTAGGTTCAATGGTGAAGTCGAAGCTGAAGTTTTCGTCCCATGCTGCACCTTCGAAGACCTTCGAAAGCTTAATGCCGTCCTTACCAACCGTTACTTCACCTGAAGGCTTATAGGTGTTGGTGAAGGTCAGGGCATCAGCACCAACCTGCGGCGTTACCTTGAGCGTACCGTCACCGTTATCCGTGGTAGTAACGGTAATAGTTGCTTCGTGGTCGTCGTAAGTTACGCCTGCAATCTTATCCTCATCTGCGGGAACGGTCTCCGTTACCTTGAAGATATAGGTGCCCTCTGCATTAAAGGTGATGTCGCCAAAGGCTGCCTTGTGGTCAGCATTCGATGCGTCAATTACCAGAGAACCAGCGTTTTCAGGAAGCACTACCTTGCCATCGGTAATGGCCTGCGTAGTAGTGTCATTAGCGGCTTCCAGCTTGAATTCGAACGAATCCGTGTCAAGCCACTTATCGCCGTCTCTACCCGTAAAGTTCTTGGTTACTTCAAGGTTGGTTACACCATCAAGCGTGCCCGTAGTCTTATACGTATTGGTGAAGGTCTGGCTTCCCGTAGAACTAGTTCTGTTGACCGTCAGCTGACCGTCTACGTCCGTTACCGTAAAGGTACTCTTGATGACGTGGTCGTCATACGTTACGCCAGCAACCTTATCACCATCAGCAGGCACAACTTCCTTTACCTGTACCACATAGGTGCCAGGCTTAGTAAAGGTGATGTTGCCAAACTGTACGGTACCATCAGCGGCATTTTCGACTGTAGTCTGCTGTGGGAGCGTAATGCCATCTTCTGGGTTAGCACTGTCAACGCTCATCTCAAAGGAGAATTCGCCTGCTGCCAAAGCAGTATTTCTATCGCCAGAGAGAACCTTAGTAATCTTCAGCGGCGTATAGGTTCCAGAAAGCGGTTCATATTCGTTAGTGAAAGTTACTGCGTCAACCTCAGTATAATCAGCTGCACCAGCTTCCTTCTTTTCAATCTTTGGCTCGCTTGCCGTCAGATTGCCCTGCTGGTCATCCGTAACCGTTACCGTTACACGATATTCAGACTCGTCGTAGGTCATACCTAAAGCCTTATTGGAAGGAATCTGTTCCCTGATGATGTATACGTAGTCACCAGCTTCGGTGTAAGTAACGTTCTTCAACAGCTGGATGGAGCCGTCAGCCTTGTTGGGATTCCAAGCTGCACTTTCACCCGTAGGTGCATGACCACCAGAAGCCGTTTCTTGCGGATCTACGATGAAGTAGAACGCGCTGTCGGTAAGCTCCTTGCCCGTCAGTTCCTTTGTGCCGTTCAGGTTTACCGTCGTGTCTGTATCGAACGTAGCCTTATACGTATTGGTGAAGGCGGCAGCGTTCGTTACATCCTTGTCGCTGTCATTTTCAGCTGCGCTGTTGTCGTACTCAACCTTCGCGGTAAGGGTACCTGTTGCTGTGTCTTCCGTCACCGTCACGGTTACCGTAGCGGTGTGTTCGTCGTAATCAACGCCACCCAGATTGCCCTTAGTTTCGGTGATTTCATATTTGTATGTGCCCTCTTTAACGAAGGTGATGTCACCGAACGTTGCAGTGTTTGAAGTGTCACTTGCAGGCTTACCAACGTTCAGCGTTGTACCGTCGGCAGGTTCTGGTGCACCATCAACTGCCGTCAGCGTGTATTCAAACGTATCACTGTCGTTCCAGGTACGACCAGTAAAGGTCTTCTGTACCGTAATGGCGTCGTTGGTGTCTTCACCAACCGTGACCGAAGAAGGTTCGTAAGTATTGGTGAACGTGAAGTTCTTAGCAGCTTCAGCCGTACCGTCGTTCGGCGTTACGGTTGCAACTACGTGTTCTTCTCCGCCTTCATCAGACCTGGTTACCGTGACCTTAACAATCTTTTCAGAGGTGTCATAAGTCACGCCGTTCAGAGTTGGTTTATTTTCGTCCACGCCCTGCGGAAGCTTTTCAGTAATCTTGTAGCCATAGGTGTTGCCAATCATGTCCTGAGTGAAGATCATTTCACCGAAGATAACATTGCCGTTAGCTACATTTTTTACTTCAGTATTAGCAGGCATAGGCTGCTCAGGATCTCCTGCAGGTACCTGGTTGAATTGGTCTCCGCCATCCGTGTTGTAACCGAGAGCTTCAATAGTAAACGTGAAGTCATCGTCAGCAAGGATGCGATCACTATTGGTGGAGTTAAGCACCTTCATACCTTGGATGATAGCTTCAGCATCCGTAGCGCTGTAGTTGTTTTCAAACGCTACCGCATCAACTACTGTTCCTTGCTGTGCACCGTCCCAGATCTGGATAAATGGATTAGTAGGATAATCCAAGTTATTTATACCTGTGAGACCACCGTCTACGCTAGCAAGACTTAGCGTGCCGTCACCGTTATCTTCAATAATGATGTTCACACGATAAAGCGCGCCGTCATAGTCAACGCCAGGCAGAGTACCAGTGTTTTCAGTAATGACGTAGCGATATTCACCTGGCTTGTCGAAGGTTACGTCACCAAATTCGAAGGAAACCTCATCGCCTGATGTCGGATTTACTGTTGCGGTGGTTGCGCTGCCGTCCTGGTCAATGTCTTCTGTAGGCAGCGGAGCGTTTGGTGTCGCCTGAGCAGGAGCGATAGTGAACACAAATTCATCGTCCGCCTGGAAGTCACGACCCGTAATGCTCTTGGTGCCACCTAAGGTGATTCCAAGATCGTCTGTTGTTACTTCCGCTACATTATAGGTATTCGTGAAGGTTACCACGTTGTCTTCGTCAGTCGAAGAAATAGTACCTGTCTTCGTGTTGTCTGCCTGGTCGGAAGTAAAGCCAGCAGGCAGGTTGATTTCCTTCACAGTGTAGTCAACGCCTTCACCTACATTAAGGATTTCCATAGACTGGCCATCCTTAAGAGTGAAGGTTGCTTTACCGTCAGCGTCGAAAGTCAATTCTTTGTCGGTCGTCTGACCATCGGCGTCAGTCAAAATAGCGTCGCCTGTAGTACCTGCCTTAGAAGCAATGGTTACTTCAAACGCAAAGTCTGCATCAGGAGCGGTCAGGCCTTCGCCAGCAGCCACGTCTTTTTCAACCGTCAGAGACTTAGGAGCGTCTGCCTGAAGTAAGCCGTTGTTACCAAGATATACTGTGAACTGACCATTGCCATCATATACAGGGTGGAATACCTGTTCTGCGGTATCTGTGGTGTTTTCACTCTTTGCCTGTGCAAAATCAGTAAGGTAGCCAAGTCTTGGTGCGCCCTGCTTGATGTTTTCCTGTCCACCCACATTAGTAAGCGTGTTTTCACTAGACCCGTTTACATAGAATGTCGAACCAGGTCTTGATACCCACTCAGTCTTTTTCTCGTTACCTTCGTAGTAGGTTATCTGGAAATAGTAGAGGGTATCGTCGTTCTGCACACTCATAGCAGGAGAGTTGGTATTATCCGCCGTATAGAGAGGCGTGTCTTCCTGTACATAGAAGAACGGATTTGTTTCAGCTGCAGTAAATGTTACCTTGGCATCTCCCACAGTCTTATCATTCTGTGTGTCGCCACTGTACTTATTGCTGTAGAAGTTTACATTCTTTCCGTCTTCAGTCATGTTAGCGCTGATGTAATCGTCGCTAACTCCTTCCAGCGTTTCCAGATCAACGCCTTCACGGGCTCCTACTGTGTAAAGTATTCTTGCCGGATAAGCTTCGTTGTTTGTATTATTAATAACACCGTTTTTGTCTATATCAACGGTGTTTACTCTCAGCGGAATAGCTGCCGCAGGAATCTTTACGGTAAGGGTTTCGTTACCATCGTCACCTTTTGTTACGGTGATTTCTATTTTAGATGCATTTAAATCCCCATATACATCTGACGTAATTTTACCTTCAAAAGTATATTTCGTCGTGTTCGCATTTATTTCTTCTTTTGTAGGGTTGTCAAATCTTTGTCCGCCATATATAAGTGTTTTTACTTCATCTACCTGCATATACTCGCCGATAGGGTCAGTATAGGTCAGGTATCCGCTCTCCAATGGGTCACCTTCAATCTGAGTCGGTGCCTGAGCAGATGCGGAAACGATTTCGCTGGTGATGTCGTCGAATACATTCGTTACGTCTTCTGCGTTTTCAGCAGAATAGTAACCATCGTTGTACGCGATGGTAGAGATGTCACCACTGCTTGGATGACGGAAGGTATAGTTATCCAATTCCGGAGTATAGGTGGTTTCATAATTTGGATCCCAGAATGGACCCGTCTGTACTTCTTTACCGTTTATATACCAATCCCAGGCATCTTCGATTGCATTTGCAACATTATTGTTGTCAGTCAGATGAGTTCCCGGATCGAGCGCCATCTGAGCACGATAATAATTACTTCTATCCCGTCCAGAATCAAGCTGTTCAATACCCATACCGATAGTGTAGATCTTGCAGGCAGTAGAGGATTCCGAATCTTCAATTCCATAATGCTGGTTGACCTGCTGTTTGTTGTACTGGGCATTCATGGCAACCTTGAGCGCATGAGCATTATTTGTCGCACTACCAGTGCCTTCAGATCCTGACGGATTCCACCAGTCACCGGAACCGGAATAAGTAGCTGCACCGTCAGAAAGCAGAATCAACGCAGGCACATGCTTGGACGCGCCTTCACCGATATCGTCAGCACTTTTCAGAATATCCAAGCCGGTATCAACACCCATGTGAATGTTGGTGCCACGCACACCGGTTCCCATTTCCAATTTTTGATTATTGGCCACTGATTCAAAGGTGGTATCAGTAACATAATCATCGTAATAGCCACTATAATACGTATCGCTTTCATACCAGATATAATCTCCATTGTGCTGTCCACTGGTAGAAGCAGAATAGTGTCCTAAAGGCATCAAAGTATGCGCTGATGAGCCGTAAAGAACCACCGCCACTCTGGAATCAGGATGAGATTCCATAATGGTTGCGATAGATGTATTTACCGCTTCAACAGTTGCCGCCAGACGGCTCTGTCCGCTGCCGCCTCCAACCGAGTCATCCATAGAGTTGGAATTATCGATTACAAACACCACATCAACAGGAACCGAGCTTTTACCCGTAATGTTTTGAGTGGTAGCCAGAGCAGAATAAGCTACCAAGAAGTCAGAATCATTCTGAACGGTAACGTTTCCCACGTCACCGCTAAAGGTGGCATCATCGGTATAGACCGTCTTGTCGGTCCATACACGACCAGCATATCTAGTAGAAGAGTTATCACCCAGGTTCTGTGAGTATGAACCAGTGGTATTACCATCTGACGACTTCTCCGCCGCAAATGCAGTACCTGCTGGCATAGCCAACGAAACTGCCAGAATTACTGCGAGAAGTGCGGTTAGTACTGCACCAACTTTGCCTGCATTATTGCGACTAAAGTTCCTTGCTGCAGCGCCTACCTGCTTAAAAGCGCCCCCCCCCCGTGAGGTTATTTCGGGATTCAATCAAAGCGGCAGAATGTTTTCCGTGCTTCGCTTTGTCATCCTTACCCCAAGGTTTGCGGGAGCTACTCATACCAAATGAGTGACGACCCTTGAACGACATACCAAAAACCTTTCCTATACGAAAACCCCAATAAAGTTTAGGTAACTAAAAGAAATGTTACGTATTTGCGACAAACCCCTCGGACAATCCGCATTTTGGGCGTAGTTGTCCACTCACAATACGGAGTCAATCTTAGCAGCTTTGATCCTACTATTCTTAAAGAAAGTTATGTTTTTTCGAAAAAGTGGTAATTTAACTGGGTTTTTCGGTCATTTGGGTGTCCTTTTCTAGGTACCCCCCCCCGAGAAAAAGCGCCCGTCAGGGCGCTTTGGAAGTATTAGCTCAATTGGCCTTGCTATATCTTCGCCTTGCCGTCGCCTTAAGCTCTAATTATTTGTTGGTTCTTTACCCTGCGAATGCTTATTTAGAACAATATGAATATCTTCGCTAGTACATAGCCTATGATGCCGCATCCCGGGAAGGTAAGTACCCACGCAAGAACCATGTTGCCAGCCTTACCCCACTTCACGTTACTCAAGCGTTTCGATGCGCCTACACCCATAATTGCGGTGGTCTTAGTATGCGTTGTGGATACAGGCATACCTGTACCATTTGCTAAACCAATACAGAAAATAGCGGAAAGACAGGCGGCAAACCCTTGGTACGGCTCCATCTTTACCATGTCCATGCCAACGCTTTTGATAATCTTTTTGCCGCCAATAGCAGTACCTAAGCCCATGGTTGCTGCGCACAACAGCACCAGCCACAACGGGAAGTTTACATCGCCCGTTTCGGTACCCATTCCCATGCACAGCATAATACCCATCATGCTAACCGACAAAAACTTCTGGCCGTCCTGAGCGCCATGCATAACGGCAACACCCGCACCAGAAATAATCTGTGCCCAATGCCAAAAGTTCGCCGACTTTCGACGATTGATTCCTCGTGCTAAAAATTCAATGAGTTTGGTAAATAGCCAACCACAGAAAAAGCCTAAGCCTGTAGAAATAACCAAGCCATATAAAACTTTTACCCATTCGTCAGGATTAACGCCGCCAATACCATTTTGCAAAGCAATAGCAGCACCTGTAATGCCTGCAATCAGTGAATGGCTCTGAGAAGAAGGAATACCAAACACCCAGGTAATAACACCCCAGGCAATAACCGCTATCATCGCGGCCGCTAACGCAAGCAAGGCCGCTTCGTTATCTCCCCCGAAATTCGCCATAGTGAATATGGTTTTTGCTACCGCAGCGCCAACAGTAGTAACCGCAAGCAAACCAATAAAGTTGCATATTGCCGCCATAACGATAGCTGCGCCTGGAGACATGCTTCGTGTGCCTACTACCGTAGCAATTGCATTTGGTGCGTCCGTTGCGCCATTTACTACCGTAGCCCCCAACGTAAGTAGCAACACAATTACTAAAACTGGGCTGCTTGTTAACGCCGTCAAAAAAGCACTGAATTCAATCACTGTTTTTGTCCTTCACGTATATCTTGTCACGCAGATAACCCGCAAAAGCCATCTGCGTTAGGGGAAGGTGGCAGTGGTTTTGTCTCAGGTTTTTGATTTAAGGAATTCGCCCACCCAAACTACGAATACGACGCGAGCAAAATACTCCTCAAATCCTTGTATTTGTATGATACGAGAACAAGAGCAAATTATTTAGCAAAGTTGCAACATTATTTAACGATTTTGCAATATTGGTCGCCAGCGCTTGATAGTTAGTCTTTAGTAATTGTTACTTTGTCCACTAAGACCGACTGTAAGTATTCCTTGTCAAGCACGCAACCCAATCCTGCAGGATGGTCCACGGTATTCAATACCAATTCGCCATTGTCTAACTCCAAAGGCGGTAGTGCAGTGTCGTGGTTAAAGTATTCCGAATAATCCGATACATCTGCAGGCAAATCCATACCAGGCAGCGTTGCAAAGGCTGCATGCATACGCTTCGAAACACCCGTATCGAACATACCACCCATCCAAGCAAGCTTGTCCTGTTCGCGAGCCCAGGTATAAAAATCAAGCGTTGGTTGAATACCACCAAATTTTGCAACCTTAAGCGCATAGCACCTTAGGTTTTCGAAATCCATGGCCTGCTCCATGTCGCTTGCAGTAACAACCGATTCGTCTAAGCAGACAGGCGTTTTGATGTTATCCTGCAATTCGGACAAGCGCGCAAATAAATTGGTATCCCCGTTTTTGGGAACATACGAGGGATTATAGGGCTCTTCGATGCAAGCAATATTGTATTCATCCAACTTAACCAACACATCCAAGTTGGTTTCATCGAAGGACTGATTTGCATCCAACATAATTACAAGATCGGGATGAGCTTCGCGTACCTTCGCCACGCAAGCAAGCACCGTATCAGGTTGCACCTTCATCTTTACGCGCGTATAGCCCGCCGCCACCGCAGCATCCACCTGATCGCACACTTCTTCTGGCGTGCCCAAGCCAATAACCACGCCACCCAGAATTTTTTCTTGATTGGACCCACCAATCAACTTCGAAAGCGGCTGTCCTACAATCTTGCCGTACAAATCCCATACCGCAGGTTCAACGGCTGCTTTCGCCATAGGATACTTTGCCAAATCGGGGAACGTTGCCAAAGACTGCGACACCTGAGATGGATGCAAATAACGCTCGCCCAGAACAATCGGCGCAATAGAATCGCGCACCACGCGAAAATCTTCTTCAATGGTTTCAGGCAAGTACCAGTTGGTCTTAAACGAAACACATTCGCTAATACCCAACCTTCCAGCCCAGTCTTCAATTTCTACAAAGAACGATTCGCGTTCTTCAACCGTCGTTTTAGGGGTTTTCACCGCGTGAACAAACGGCTGCTTTATGCGATAGATACTCAGGCGCTTAATATCGATACGCTTGTCGTAGCGTTGCTTAAGCGCCATGCGATCAACCTTACCCGCAACAGTAAGCGGAAATTCGTCCAACACCAAAATGTGCTTAGGGTGGTGAAGCTTCGACATATGATTGTCCAAATAATCGTGAATCATATGCGCAAATTCTTGCTGACAGCTTGCCGCACGAATGCCTGTCTCGGCAGGGTGAAGGCCCAATTCTTCGTGGTCGCGCGCTATGGTTTCAGCAGAATAATCTGCCTCCACGAAGGCAACAGGACGATACCCCCACGTTTCATCCGCAGTACCAAATACATACGCATCACTTACGCCTGGAATATTCAGCAACACATCGCGAATTTCAGCAGGATAGATATTTTCACCACCTGAAATAATTAAGTCTTCGGTGCGTGCATACACGCGCAATAAACCATTGCGGTCAAGCGAAGCGCGATCGCCCGTTACAAAATAACCATCAACACTTGATGCCTTGCGGGCGTTCAAATAACCCTCGAAAATGCCTGGTCCCGCTACGTGAAGCTGACCGATTCCATCTTCATCGGGGCGCATAATACGTACATCGTAGCCATCCAATACATGAAGCGCGCCATCAAAGTTGCGCGTTACAGGCGCTGTTGCAATTAAGCTCGCTGTTTCGGTCATACCATAGCTTGCGTACACTTTTGCCTTGGCGCGCAGCGCTTTCTGGATGGTCTTTTCATTGAGTTCCGCACCGCCAAGCAAAATGCAAGAGTACTGCGTAATAATGCGATCGTGATCGTGTTCCAATAGGTCGGCCAAAATCTTATCGACCACCGAAATATGCGTTGCGCGGAAACTGAGCACGTCGTTCAAGATACGCTGAGGCTGATAACGCTCGTACACCACAAAGGTGCTGCCATTCAGAAGCGAGCGCACTATAATTTGGAAACCGCCCACATGACACATGGGAAGCACCATCTGCCAAACGCCTTCGCCTTCAATTGCAAGAGCATCGTTTGCCGCAGCGGCAGAAGCCATCAAACAGTTCCACGTTAAGAAGGCTGCCTTGGGTGTGCCTGACGATCCTGAGGTAAACATAACCAAGCCAGCATCGCTGCCATCAAAGTTTTCTGCGCAGGTCTGTACAAATTGGTCCAGCTCAACTTGAAGACGCGTAAGCACTGCCGCATCACTAGGAAGACGCCCAAAAGAAGCTGCATCAAAACCCGTTGCGTCAATAAGCAAGCGATTCACAATTTGATTCGTGAATACATCCATACCCTGTTCGCCCGTTGCGTTTTCCAATTCCACCAAACGCAGCTGACGCTCTTCAGCAGAAAGACGAGGATTCAGCAGGGCAAGGGTATAGCCGCCATAGGCTGCCGCCAAAGAAAGCACCACTAATTCCGCACCGTTATACATATTGCAGGCGAACGTTGCACCAGGCTGCAAGCCATGACGCTGCAATTCGCGCGCAAGGGCACTAGCCGCTATATGCGCCCTTCGAAAGGTATATTCGATTGACTGTTTGTCGGTCTGAACACAAAAGAAGAGAGCATCTGGTTTGCGTTTTGCCCAATGTGTCAGGTGCGTAATCATTGGTTAGTTCACTTCCTTACGGAAACTTAGGGAATTGCTGGAAGTCAGGCTGGCGCTTTTGCTTGAATGCATCGCGGCCTTCCTTGGCTTCATCGGTGGTGTAATACAAAAGGGTAGCATCACCTGCAAGTTGCTGAATACCCGCATAGCCATCGGTTGCTGCATTAAACGATGCCTTCAAGAAACGAAGTGCCGTAGGAGATAGTGCGAGCATTTCTTTTGCCCAAGAAACGCATTCTTCTTCCAGCTGATCAAAGGGAACAACTTTGTTGATCATGCCCATTTCCAATGCTTCTTGCGCAGTGTACTGGCGGCACAAATACCAAATTTCGCGTGCTTTTTTCTGGCCCACCATAGCTGCCAAATAGGAAGCACCATAGCCGCCATCGAAGCTACCAACACGAGGGCCCGTCTGGCCAAACTTTGCGGTTTCTGCCGCAATGGACAAATCGCACAGGTAGTTCAAAACATTGCCACCACCAATAGCGTAACCATTGACCATAGCAATAACAGGCTTAGGAACTACACGAATAAGACGCTGGAGGTCGAGCACGTTCAGACGAGGAATATTGTCTTCACCCACATAACCGCCATTGCCGCGCTTTTTCTGGTCGCCGCCCGAGCAAAATGCCTGATCTTCAGGGCGACCGTCGTGGTTTGCGCCCGTCAGAATAATTACACCGATGGAAGCATCGTCGCGCGCGATAGAAAACGCATCGTACATTTCGATATTGGTTTTAGGAGTAAAGGCATTTCGACACTCAGGTCTGTTGATGGTAATTTTTGCGATGCCATCATACGTTTCGTAGATGATTTCATCGTATTCTTTGCCCTTTACCCAGGGAAAGTTACTCATGCATGGTCCTTTCTATACTTATTTAGCGCTCCCTTTACGGGTGACTGAAGTCTCGATGCCCGACGTTTCCGCTTCAGTATTCGCTAAAAAATGTACTACCTCTTTAAGATAAAGCATTGGAGCCTCTAAGTGCACATTATGTCCTGCGGGAATGACAGAAACTAAAACGCCCTCAGCTTCAAGCGTAGCAGCAACTACTGCACTTTTCGCGTCTTTATCGCCATAGATATACAACATTGGAAGGCCATTTTGCCGTTGTGTACGAACAGCTTCAAGCGTTACCTCGGCAAGAGGCATAGCCTGTTTTCCTGATCCCTGCAAACAAAGCACCATGGAAGTAGGATTATTTGCCGCACGAGAAACATGAAGCAGCTTGTCCCAACCCAGTTCTTTTTGCGTTGCAAACATGGGAAGCGTTTCCCAATAGTTCACGAATGCTTCCATGCCATCATGCTGGATCCTATCCACCCAGCCCTGATTACGCTGCGCTGCCTCTGTTCGCTCTGTTTCCGTTGCGCAACCAAGATTGCAGCTTTCGAGCACTACCGATGCCAGAACATCGCTGCTGGTTTGCAGAAGACGAAGCGCTATGCGCCCGCCCATGGAATAACCAATGACGTGGGCGCGTTTTGCGTTGGGGCTTTTTGTGCGAGGACGGCTTGTGAGGGCCTGTCTTATGTGGGCGTGTTTTTCGTGCGCGCAGACTACCTTGCGCAAGAAATAATCCACTGACGCTGCCATATCTTCGTAAGTATAGCGCGCGGGTTTCTTGGATTTTTCGGTAAGCCCATGCCCCATGAAATCGAGCGCATACACACAAAAACGATTGGCAAGTGAACGCGCTATGCTGTCCCAGCTTGTTGAGGATTGCATAAACCCATGCAGCAATACCACAGGTGGTAGTTCTGGATTCCCCCACAGCTGATAAAAGAAGCTGCATCTTTTATAGGTAAAGGATCGCGGAAGCGGCTGTTCTACCCAATTATCACGTAAGGGCATTTCAGACGCGGGATTCTCGCGTTGGGAATCCCGCGCGAATGGCGCTTTTCTATCGGTAGCGTCCATAGCGTTCTTTCACTCCTTGCAAAGGTACGGGTACCTCAATAAGCGAAATACCTGGATTTCCCAACTGCTCCCTCAACACACTGCGAAACGATTCGAGCGATTCTGCCTTTGTCGCCGAAACGCCAAAGGCTTGCGCTGCAGCGCAAAAATCAATCTGATGAGGCGTTAAGAACAAGCGCTCGAAGTACGGATCTTCGGACTGCTGCGGCAACATATCAAAAATAGCACCGCCATTGTTATTCAAAAGCACGATAACAACACTTGGTCTGCGCGATCCTTGCGATTCGCGCAAAAGCATTTCACCTTGTAGAGCAAGCGCATTCAAATCATGAAGAAGCGTAAGATCGCCCGTCAAAAATACCGTTTGTTCAAATTCCTGAGCTGCGCCAAGCGCACTAGAAACCGTACCATCAATACCATTCAAGCCGCGATTCGCCAACACCGTTAGGCGCTTTCCACGCTTGAAGCAAAACTCATCAATGGCGCGAATCGACATACTATTTGCACTGAAGAGAAGTGATTCTGCTGGAAGTTCATCCAGCAAGGCCTGAACATACGCACCTTCAAAGGCATCGTTCACCGACAAATCGGAAGCGAGTAGGCGTTCGGTACGCGCACGGTCTAACATACCCCATTGCTGGATGTTTATCGGAAGCGTTTCGCGCTCATCGGGCATTTCTTCGAAGTTGTAGGAAACCGCTTCTAGCATAGCTGCCACAAAGTCCATAGGATTTGCGGGAATGAAGGTGGTTGTTTGCGCATTAAAATCGCGCGATTCTTGCACGTCGACCACAATTTGTGCAGGGCGCAGAGCTTCTATAGTTTGCGCCACGCGCTTAGAAACAGGATAGCGCCCGAAGCGAATCACCACGTCAAACTCTGGCATATCGGGCGTGCCAATGAGCTGGTCATAGCCACAAATCACAGAAGGATGGCCGTAGGATCGCAGCTGCGAAAGCGGGTCTGCCAATAAAGGCGCGTCAAAGCGTTCGCTAAAGGCAAGCAACGCCTGCGCTTCTCGGTCGCGTCGTGCCTGATCGCGAATAGCCTCGATAGAAAAGGTTCCTTCACCAGCAAGCACAATCACCTTATGAGAATCCAAGTACTCTGCCAGCAGATCGGCCTGAGCCGAAGGAAGAGATCGGTCAATTTGCACGGCAACAGGCAATACATCGTGTCCTTCGATACGACCACAAGAAAAAAGATCTTCGCGATCGATCGCAGGAGTTAGCGGGTCATCGAAGGGAAAATTCGCATGAACGGGCGCCGAGCCGTGCGTTCCTGGCGCTGCACAAGCAACTAGCTCGCGAGCAATTTGGCGCACATAGGCAAGTTCCTTTTCTTCGGCGCTAGGGACTGCCATGCTAAAGAAGCGACGTACATGATCGGAATACACCTTATCCTGATCGCAGGTCTGAGGAGCTCCGAGTTTCTGCAGGCGAGCAGGCCTGTCTCCCGTAAGCACAATAAGCGGGATGCGAGAAGATTCTGCCTCCATTACTGCAGGATAGTAATTTGCCACCGCTGTGCCCGAAGTGCACACCAAAGCAACCGCGCGGCCACTGGCTTTGGCTAGCCCCAAAGCAAAAAAGCCCGCCCCGCGTTCGTCTACATCCAAATAGAGGTTAAAGGCAGCACCAAAACGGGTATGCGCCTCGTAAGCCACCATAGCTAGCGGGGTTGATCGTGAACCAGGGCTTACCACCACATCGCGCACACCCGCGCGCATTAGTTCGTCGAAAAACGAACCAATGTATAAACCTAGTTCATCTGATGCCTTCATACGTTGCACCACCTTCCCGCGGCGCCGAAACTTTCATTCGCCGTTATTTTTCGTCGATGCGTTTGTTGCTACTTTTCCTCTGGCGCCGTAAAAGCGCTCAGGATGGTTTGCAACTTCAAATCTATTTCGTCAAATTCGTCGCGCGCGTTGCTTCCTTCTACAACTCCGCAACCAGCATAGAGCCAGCCAGCTTCTCCATCGAAGACACCCGAACGAATTGCCACCGAAAATTCTCCATCGCCCGCGCCGTCCACATAACCAACCGCACCACCGAAAAAGCCTCGGTTATACGACTCCGCTTCGCGAAGTGTCATCATGGCTTCGCCTACGGGAGTGCCCGAAAGTGCAGGCGTTGGGTGCAACTGACTTGCCAGCGACAACAAGCTGCGTCCCTCCATTACCTGTGCCGCAACAGGAGTGCACAGGTGTTGAACATGGCGAAGTGCCTTGATGAAAGGTGTCTCGGGGATATCCACGTTAAAACAATTGCGCCCGAACACATCGCGCATGAACCGTACAACAAATTCATGTTCGCGACGATTCTTGTCATCATGTAAAAGAGCTTCGGCGCGTTGCTTTCGTTCGGCTTCATTAGCACCACACGATGTGGTTCCCGCCAAGCACATGCTTTCAACCGCGTTTCCCCGCTTGCGCACCAAAAGTTCGGGCGTACAGCCGCAGAAAAATACGTCGCCATAGCGATACATGAAGACACAGCCTCGTGCATCGCCATCAATTAAGTTTACGAGTATATCCTTTGAAGAGAACGGCTCTTCGGTTTTTAGGTGCACGCGACGCGAAGGTACCAGCTTGTCGATTCGATGCGACCGAATTCGGTCAAGGCCGATTTCCATCACATGTTGCCAGTCTTCAAACGAATCGCGCGTAAGAACATAGGGTATCGTTCGATGCGTGCGCGGTTTCGCTTCGCGAATATGACGAGCGAAGCGCTCAATACGGCCAGGATACACAGGTCCTAAGCTGTTTATCTGCAAAAAGGTGCCTGATTCGTTTTCGATCAACACTACCTCAGGCACCATCAGGCGCACCTTTGGAAAAGACGACATCATGTCATCAGCAGGTTTTGGATTTGCTTCGTCGAACCGATTGAACGAAAACAGGATCGGCTGACAAGGGGCTGGGCGCAGGGCAGAATGCTGCGTGGTGAGCTGCGCGGCTTGCGCAGTACTTTGCGCGGTTTCCGCGGGGTGCGGTGCACTTTTCGCTGCCTGCAATACAAAATCTGCACTATCCAAAGAAGGAATGGCGATGCAGCGACCAAGACCCATATAGCGATTTTTGCGTTCCTTGTTGTAGTACACAAACTGATCGGTAAAACCTTTTTGCAGCACACAGAACGCATCCACGATATCAATGTTTGATGCCGACGCGTCATCAAGACGCACGCTATGAGAATAGATTTTAGGCATGATTACCTTCGTTCTGTGCTTCAGCGCGCACACGCTGCATAAGTTTCGCCTGATCCCATAATTCTTGAAGTTCATCCATGGAAAGATCTTCTATGTTCTTGCCGCTAGCCCAAGCAGCACCTTCCATAAATGCCCATCGGTCGCGAAACTTTCTGCATGTTGCACGCAGCGCCGATTCGGGATCAACCTTTACTTTACGAGCGACATTGACCAAAGTGAAAAGGACATCGCCAAATTCCAGCTCCATAGCCTGAGTGTTGCCTTCGGCGCATGCTTGCTTGAATTCTGCGATTTCTTCTTCGACCTTTTCCCAAACCGCTTCAACGCTGTCCCATTCGAACCCAACTGAAACTGCCTTGCGAGAAATCTTGCTTGCTTGCATCAGCGCGGGAAAACTTACGGGAATGCTATCCAGTAAGCCTTCGGGTTCGGCAATAGTTTGCTGATCGGTATCGTTTTGTTCGTCGGTTCCGTTCTGTCCAGCAGCATTCTTACGCTCAGCAAGTTTTACCTTGTCCCAAATATCAAGCACTTCGCTTGCCGAGGTAGCATCTTTGTCGCCAAATACGTGCGGGTGCCGACGAATCATTTTTTCATTCACATCGCGGCACACATCAGCAACGTCAAATTCGCCTGCGTCTGCCGCAATCTGGCTTTGCAGCACCACCTGTAGCAACACATCGCCCAGCTCTTCGCGCAAATGCGCCACGTCATGCTGCTCGATAGCGTCTACCGCTTCATAAGCTTCTTCGATCATGTTATGCGCAATAGAATCGTGCGTTTGTTCGCGATCCCAAGGACATCCATCAGGTGCGCGAAGCGCCGCGATCGTATCCGCAAATGAAGAAAACGCCTCGCCAGCATTCGGACAGGGTTGCCCTTGCTCGCGAAGCGATTGTGAGTTGCTCTGATCTTTTTGATGCTCGTTGCTTTTCAAGCCGTCTTGATTAGGCTGGCTCGCTTGATCAGATGAATCTGTTTGCTCTAGTGGATCTAATGATGTCATTGCTACCCCTAGAAGTGATGTTTCTTAAATTGAGTACATTGCCTGGAATACATCTTCACGTTGGATAATTACCTGAACACCCAGATCTTCGCCTGCTTTAGTAAGCGCTTCTTGCACTTCGTTAAAACCAGCAATATCGGTATCCAGTTTTACCAGCATGGTCATGCTGAAGATATCGTCCAAAATGGTCTGGCTGATGTCGGCGATGTTGGCGCCCTTTTCTGCCAACACGCCAGAAATAGCTGCAACGATTCCGCTGCGGTCTTTACCCAGAACTGAAATTACACAACGCATTTTTTATCCTTTCGGTTTTGGGTAACGTTATCGACCCATCAATAGCGACAACGCTTCTGCGCGCGTTGCCGCACTTGCACTGCTCTTGAATATACCACGGACGGCGCTGGTCGTAGTTTTCGAACCAGGTTTTTTAACGCCGCGCATGCTCATGCACAGATGTTCTGCTTCCATAATCACGATGACGCCCTGCGGATTAAGCTGTTCCATCAAGGTGTCTGCCACCTGCGAAGTAAGACGCTCTTGCACCTGAGGACGACGAGCATAAGCGTCCACCAAACGAGCTAGCTTTGAAATGCCGCAAATTCGTCCGCTTTTTGCTGGAATGTAGGCAACGTGTGCCTTGCCGAAAAATGGCACCAGATGATGTTCGCACATAGAGTAGAAAGGAATGTCGTGTACGATTACCAACTCTTCGTGGTGCTCATCGAAGGTGGTTTCGAAATGCACGGCAGGATCTTCGTAAAGACCGGCGAACACCTCTTCATACATGCGCGCAACACGTGAGGGAGTTTTTTGCAGCCCTTCGCGATCGGGATTTTCGCCAATTCCTTCCAGAATCATGCGAACGCCTGCTTCGATTTTTTCTAAATCCATTGAACCTTGCAAAGGTTCGCTTATATGTTCTGACATCTATTGCCTTTCCACCAATGTAGTGTTTGCAGCGTTTGCCCGCCCGCATGCATGCGTTTTGCATGTTTGTACACGTTTTCGCACTTGCGCTTGTTTGCATCAGCTTGCTTACTTGCGCGTTTGCACGTTTGCGCTTGCTTGCATCAATTTGCTCGATTGTGTGTTTGCACGCTTGCGTCTAGCTACTTATTTTTATTTCAGCTTTCGTATTGTAGTACAGGTACCCTCCGACTGTAACAAGTACCCTACGACTGTACAAAAGCCTTAAATATCCAACTCCAACGAAACAGGGCAGTGATCGGATCCGAATATTTCCGAATAAATGTTTGCCATTTGAACTTGCTGGCGCAAAGCTTCACTTACCAAAAAGTAATCAATACGCCATCCCGCATTATTGGCGCGTGCGTTGAAGCGATAGCTCCACCACGAATAAGCACCCGTTGTTTCTGGATGAAGTGAGCGGAACGTATCCACGAATCCCGCATCGAGCAGCTTGGTAAACTTTTCGCGTTCTTCATCGGAAAAGCCTGGGTTACCGCGATTAGTGCGAGGGTTCTTTAGATCGATTTCCTGATGCGCTACGTTGAAATCACCGCACATTACCACAGGCTTTGCGTTGCAGGCATCGCCATTTGGCAACACGCCTTCTTCAAGGCTTTTGCACATATCTCGGAATACGTCGTCCCATTGCATGCGATGGTCAAGACGGGCAAGTTCTGATTGTGCATTAGGTGTATACACGTTCACGAACCAATACTTTTCAAATTCGCAAATAACTACGCGTCCTTCAGTATCAAGTTCTGGAACGCCTACTTCATGAAGCACCTGCAGCGGCTCTTCTTTGCAGAATACCGCCGTTCCTGAATAACCTTTACGCTGTGCATAGCTCCAATACTCGTGGTAACCAGGCAAATCCATTTCGATTTGGCCTTCTTGAAGTTTCGTTTCCTGAACCGCAAACACATCAGCGTTCAATTCGTTGAAGGCATCCATGAAGCCTTTTTTCATTACGGCTCGCAAGCCGTTCACATTCCAAGATACAAGTCTCATAAGACAATCTCTTTCTATTGCAAAAGAGCCCCGAAGTTTCGGGGCTCTTATAGATTTGTCTATCTTGCCAAAAAGTATTACTTCTTCTTTGACTGCTTAGCTGCCTTGCGCTCTGCGCGCTCATAGGCCTCTTGACGTAACGGACGCAACTGCTTGGAGTCGATACGAACGCTAATGAAGAAGAACACCCAAGAAACAATCATGATCACAATAGGAATGATCTGATTTTGTGGCATAAACAGCGAAAGCAAAATAGCGATAACCATGCCGCCTAAGCCGATCGCAGAATACATGATGCGCTTGCGATTCAAGGCCTTGAACTGTGGGGTATCGGGAACGTAGCGCTGGATTGCACGCAAACGTGCACGACCAGTTTTGCGTTCCTCTTTGCTCTCCTGGGCTTCCTGCTTTCGTTCAGCCCTATGTTCCTGTTTCTCTTCAGGGGTGCGCTTCGCAAAAAAGCCCTTCTTTTCTGGCTTATCTGACTGCAGACGCACAGAAGACGCTGCCTTAGACACAGGCTTGGCGGAAGCAGCACTCTTGCGGGTTGAGCCTCCCTTATGATCGCCCGTGTAGCGCTCGTTCATGGGGTTTCGTTGAGTCATTCTTTAAAACTCCTTGCTAGGCCGCATAGCAGGAACACAGATCGGACACGGTACAACTGTTGAGCGCCTTCAACTATTGTTAAGCGCTCTTAGCTATTAGTGTTGCACCTGTTCCGCCGCACATCCTACTGAGCGACAAATGCCTTACCAGTAATTTTTTCGTATGCCTGAATATACTTTTCGCTGGTCTTCTTGATGATATCTTCAGGAAGACGAGGTGGGTTGCCCGTACGATCCCAGTTAGCATTCAACCAGTTACGTACGAACTGCTTGTCGAAGCTTGGCTGTTCTTCGCCTACCTTGTAGGTATCAGCAGACCAGAAACGAGAAGAGTCTGGTGTCAAAACTTCGTCGCCCAAGATAATCTTGCCATCAACCACGCCGAATTCGAACTTGGTATCCGCAATAATAATGCCGCGATCGCGAGCATGATCAGCAGCACGGTTGTATACCGCAAGTGTTAAGTCGCGAATAGCAGTAGCATTTTCTTCGCCGATGATTTCAACACAGCGATCGAAGCTGATGTTTTCGTCATGGTCGCCAATTTCAGCCTTGGTAGATGGAGTGAAAATAGCTTCAGGCAATTTGGAAGAATTTACCAAGCCTTCTGGTAGCTTAATGCCACATACAGCGCCAGTTGCTTGGTAGTCCTTCAGACCAGAACCAGTCAAATAACCACGGACGATACATTCAACAGGGAACATGTTAGCTTTCTTAACCAACATGAAACGACCTGCCAAGTAATCAGAATAGGGCTTAAACTGCTCAGGCAAATCTGCAACATCAGCAGAAATAAGATGGTTGTCTACTACATCGGAGAGCAAATCGAACCAGAAGCAGGAAAGCTGCGTAAGTACCTGGCCCTTGTAGGGAATTTCGTCTTCCAAAATGTAGTCAAAAGCAGAAATGCGATCGGACGCCACCAAGAGAAGCTTGTCTCCCAGGTCGTACAGGTCGCGCACCTTACCCTGTGCGTCGGGCTTGATGTCGATTCCAGACATGATGGTCCTTCCTTAAAGTGAATATTCGCAAGTTCCTATTATGTAACATATTCAAAGCACATGCACGAAAAAGCAGAAAGTATCTTATATATTTGCAGCCGCATCCGATTTTTGCAGCCATATTTGCAGCCGCATCCGATTTCTGCAGCCGTATCTAATAATTGCATCCACATCCGCGTTGTTTAACGCGTGCATTTACCAATACACGAATTGCTCCACGAGGCACGACTTGTTGCACGCGCTTTCGGCTAGGCTCATGCTTCAGCTTTCGCCTGCACTTCATCTAGGCTCGCTCTTCAGCTTGCGTCTTCGCTTCAACTGGACTCAAGGCTTCAGCTTGCGCCTTACAACGCCTAACGCTATCTATTGTTCGTATTCTGTCTGCTGTTGCGCTTCGTCGTGCGTTTGCGAGAGTTTTCCGAATAGAGCGGTATATAGATGGTGAAGCAAGCACCTTCATTCGGTCTGCCCTCTACTCGCACCCAGCCATTGTGCTGGTCTACGATTTCTTTAACTACTGAAAGACCAATACCCAGTCCTCCCGTTGCGCGAGCGCGACCAGAATCAGCACGCCAGAATCGCTGGAATACCAACTTGGCTTCTTCGGGGGTAAGACCAATACCCGTGTCTTTAACCACGATCTGCCCCATCAAATCGCCCTTCTTCGCTTTAACGGTAATCGTACCGCCTTCGGGTGTGTAACGCACCGCATTCGAAATCAGGTTCGCAGTTGCCTGACGCAGCAAGTCGGCATCGCCAAATACGTATACATGAGGGTCGTATTCGAATTCCAAATTAAGGCCCGCATCGTGAATGTAGGCTTGGTGCGTTTGCACTACCGCAGAAAGCATTTCGGTTAGATCGACTTTTTTCTGCTCGATCGGCTTTGTGCGACTTTCCAGACGAGACAACTTCAGCAGCGCATCGACTAATCGCGACAAGCGCTGAACTTCGGAATTAAGCGTCTCTAAGCGTTCGGCGTCGGGCTCAAACACACCATCGATCATCGCTTCAACGGTAGATTGAATAGCCATCAAGGGAGTGCGCAACTCGTGTGCAACGTCGGTAACCAACCTGCGCTCAAGCTTTCGGTTCGTTTCAATGGAATCCGCCATAAGGTCAAACATATTACCTAATCGCGCAATTTCATCAGTGCCCGAAAGTCCTGTTCTGGCAGAATAGTCGCCTTCTTTTAAGGCTTTCGCTGTATTGGTAATTTTCTTGATAGGAGCCACAATTGCGCGCGCAAAAATAGCACCCAAAACCATGGCTATAATCAGCGCAATAGCAGCTGCAAAAAACATTGCATTGTACGATTTATCGCGAAAATCTTCGTCAAATTTTGTCAGAAGCGTTTCCGAGCCAGGCACACGAACTAATACCGTGCCAACCTTTTCACCTTTAACCATAATGGGTGCCGCAGCCACATTCGAACCATCTTCCTGAACGGTAACAGGGCCCAAAACCTCATCGGGGCGATCGTCATAGACGATTGTTCCGTCATTGGTACGCACCTGCAAATACACCGAATCGTACAAAGAGGAAGCAGAAGCGGCAGCAGACAACGCACCGCTATACCAATCACCATTGGATTGTTCGTAGCCATCAGCAATGGCGGCGGCAGTTCCGTCGGCAACGCGCTGTACGTTTTCGCGGGTGTAGGACTGAAAGTGCTGATTCCAAACAAACGAAAGCACCACGATGGAAGAAATAATAGTGATCAGGGAAACAGCAATAGAAACCAACATAACGCGCTTAGTGAACGAAATGTTGATGCCCTTCTTTTCTTCTAGTCCTGGCAACTCGGACAATTCTTCATTCGATGCGCCTTGGGACTCTTTACGTGAAAACACAGGCACTCCTTAGTAATGAAACTTGCAAACACCAAAGGAAATCAACCTAAGTTTTGCAAATGTAGCCGATACCCTTGCTTTTAGTAACTTTGCTTTTAGTAATAAAGCGCCCTGCTTAAGCAAGACGCTTTGTGTATACGTTTCACCTTTTTGTACTTTACCGCACTCAGGCCCATTTTTGAAAGCCCACAGCTTTCGCTTAGTTTGGCTTGGTTGGATCCTCGAAGCGATAGCCAACACCGTGAACAGTGTGGAGCCACTTAGGATTACGGGGGTTGTCACCAATCTTGGCGCGAAGGTTCTTTACGTGCGAGTCGATAGTGCGCTCGTAACCTTCAAAGTCGTAACCCAAAACCTTTTCCACCAATTCCATACGGGAATATACGCGACCAGGATAGCGGCACAGCGTGGTAAGCAATTTAAATTCACTTGCGGTAAGGTCAACCTCTTCGCCGTTGACCAAAACCTTGTGACCAGAAATGTCGATGGTAAGTTCGCCAAAATCCATCACTTCGCGCTGAGGTTCAACGTCAGAATGAACACGACGAAGAAGTGCACGAACGCGTGCTACCAATTCGCGAGGACTAAATGGCTTAATCAGGTAGTCGTCTGCACCAAGCTCTAAACCGATAATACGATCTTCAACTTCGCCCTTAGCGGTAAGCATAATGATAGGCGTGCTGGAATTGTCACGAATAACGCGGCATACGCGCTCGCCAGGAACGCGTGGAAGCATAAGGTCCAGAACAACCAAATCGAAATGATGCTTGGAAAACTCTTCAAGTGCTTCCTGACCATCGCCTACTGCAGTTACCCAATAATTTTCACGTTCAAGATATGCTGCTACTGCATCACGAATAGCTTTTTCATCTTCAACCAACAGAATTCGACGAGTATTTTCATTAGTAGAAGTCATATTCGTACCTCCCAATAGGCACCAAATTTTTCTTAGCTGCTACCTATTTCTCACATTCGTTTGCAATTATTGTATCAATTGCTCATTTGACTACTTTAAACGAAACCCAACTGTCACAATGATATTGTACATAAATAGTTTTATAGAAGTTTATATTATAGCTTTGACCAGGAGTTATTTTGGCATCAAATCGTAGGCGAAACATACCAGGCAAAAACCTCCAACCATCACGAAATTCCCACAGAAGCCGTCCTTCTGCCCGTTCTGGCAGAAAACCAAGTGTGGTAAAAAAAGGATTTTCTACCTCGGGACCTGCCGCAGGCTTTGGTGCACATTCAAAGTTTGGCACTGGCTCTAAAAAGACGGTAAAGAATACTACCCCTGGTTATCAACCAAATCCCCTTAATGTTGGTGGTCCTGCTCCTGGCTCTAAATTGACACCAGAAGTTTTGTTCACCAGAAGAAACCTTTTAATAGGTGCTGCTGCTATAGGCGGCATCGCGGCAGTTGGAGGCGGCATTTCATTAGCCTCAAGTGCCTTCGATAACGATTCTTCTGATCAGATTACTTCTATCAGCGTTCCCGAAAATGCGGTAGAGCAGCAGGCGGACTATACCCTTATCGAAAACTATACTGACTACATTCAGCTTACTGGCTCTTTCGAGTTACCTTTTGGCACTTTGGTTTGGGCAGACAACGACAGTGTTGCCGCCTGTTTGAATCCCACCGATACCGCAAGTCCACTCAATACGGTTAGCCTGCTGTATTTATCGAGCGGAAACACAGCAACCGTCCTTAACGAAGCACAGGGCGCCGAAGAAGGCTTCGAGATTCTTGATGTTCGCTGTAGTGAAAGCGGCCTTATTTGGACTGAGTCGAACCCTTATCAATCCCGCTGGCGCGTATATACCGCTTCTATCAGCGATGGCAGCGCCTCTGGTATTCAACAAGTAGAAGAAGGCGATGGCAACTGGCTTATGCCTTCGCTTGCCGCTGTAGAAAACACTGCCTTTTGGCAGATGAGCCCTAACCCGCAAGGGGAAGCGGCAAACGAAGCTGCCGTACTAAAAGCTGCTTCGTTTGGTTCTACAGAAGGCCAGGTGGTATACACGTCTAAGCGCGCCTTTGCGACCCGCGTTACTCCAGCAACCGATGGCGTAATTATTACCCCACGCGCAGACTCCACTACCATCTACTATCAACTGACCAAAATATCTGCCGATACTCTTCAGGCGGTCGACCAAATGACCCTGCCCTCGTCTATGACTCCCGATGTTGTGGGATACGGAACAAGCGGGTTCTCTTTTGGATTTACCAGCATTTATAACTACGGTGGCGGCATTGCGAACTTAGGAACGTATACTCCACGATCTGCGGCAAACCCCTACAACTACAACAACCTATCCTGGTTCCGCTATAGCAGAACACCCGTTACTGCTCCTTGCTGGTGCGGAAATTGGTTTATTGTCAAATCTACCACAGCATTAAGCGGCGTTCATTTTGCAAGCAAGAGCTACTTCGCTATCGATACTGTCAGCGGTGCAGACGACTATGGTGAGCAGCTTGTTTCTTCGGGCACCTGCTCTTCGTTTGTAGGACTCACCCAAGTTATCGACGATGTTGATGCAGAAAATAACCACACGCTCATTCGTGTGTTTACCCCCATCGAAGGCGCAATCGAAAGTCCTTTTGCATAAAGTACTACCAAAACAACCGACGTCCTATCAAAACGGCCGACGCAAACGCATCGGCCGTTTTTCATAGCTACTATGTTTCGCTCATATTCTAAAGGCGCTTCCGTGCAGCACTAAGCATTTAACGCTTCACAAGCCAGATGAGCACCTAACTCAAATGAACGCTTAATTAGAATTCAAGTTCCTTCAGGCGATCAAACACAACATCTTTGCGCGTTAAGAAATCCCAAGGATCGAAGATCTCATCAAGCGTTTCCT
>URVA01000005.1 GCA_900551155.1 uncultured Eggerthella sp.
TTCTGAAAACATAAACGCCGAACGTTATCTCAAACAAAAAAGCCCGAAAGAATGCTTCCAGGCTTCTAAGGCACCAACGATGAATAACGGTACAAACAAAAGGCCTGAAGGTAAGACCTTCAGGCCTTTAAAAGCTTAGGTTTTAAACCAATAGTAAGAAGTAGACAGATACCTACTACTTAATAAGCTTGCCGTAGCGCTCTTCTGTAATTTGGTCGAGGGTTTTGCCCTGAGTCTTGGGGCACCAAATAACGCCAACAACCAAAGAAATAAGAAGTACAACACACATAATAACTGCAGCAGGGAAGAAGCCTGCAGGGTTGGCAGAAATGTCGCCCATGATAGCGCCAACGCCAACCAAAGACCAAATGCCCAAAGCGCCACGTACTAAGAAGAACATGATGCCCTGAACGCCGCCACGATATTGAGTTGGGAAGAGCTCGGTACCCCACAAGGCATAGAAGCACTGTGCGGAGAAACCAGCAGAAACGCCCCACAAAATAACGTAAGCCCAAAGAACCCAACCCATGGAGTCGCTGGTGCCGTTCTGAAGAGCAAGACCAAAGATTGCGATGCAAACCCAGGAAAGCAAAGCTAAGAGAGCAGAAATTCCGAACAGGATACGATGGGGAACCTTGTCGCCCATTTTGCTGAAGACGATCAAAGAGAAAGCTGCAACAAGGATCCACTGAACAATGCCAAGCAGGCTCTGACCAGTAGAGTCAATATTGCCAGCAGCGGCATACAGGTAAGGCATGAACTGACCGTTGGTGCCTGCAGCCAGATTCCAAGTCAAGTAAACCGCTACCAAGAAGATGATGGTCTTTACGTTTACGGAATTCTTAAGCGCATTTGACATCATGCGGCCAAAGCTTACATGCTCAGTGGTGTCCTGCTTGTCTGCCCAGTCTGCAGATTCTTGAAGCTTGCGCTGCAAGTTCCAAGCAATCAAAGCAACAACGAACAAAACAATGAACAGAATACGAGTTGCCAGCATGCCGTCGAAAGGACCATAGGTGCCTGCAGGCAGCAGCGTTTTGCCGTCAGCCGCAAAACCAGGAAGAATGAAGCTCATGATCAAAGACAGAGCGAATACAATAGCAGGACCGCAGCTCCATGCGAACTGGCTGATGCCAATGTTGGAAGCACGGCTGGTTGATGAAGAGGTTTCAGAAATGTAGCTCCAAGAAGCAGGAACGCCAGCGCCTACCGAAAGGCCAGAAATAACAACACCAACAACAACCATAGGAAGATTAACTGCGCAAGCAGCAATAAGTACGCCTACTGCATATACCAGCAAGTTGTACTTATAAATGATCGTGCGACCAAATTTGTCGGTCAAAAAACCACCAATCAAAGCACCAACAGCAGCGCCGAATGCGTTTGCGCCGATAGCGCCAAGAATAGCGGTCCAAGTTGCTCCGAATCCAAAGGCTGCCGCCCAAGCAGTCAATGCAGTACTGCTAGCAACAATGCAGCCTGAATCCAGGAAGTTGGTAAGAGATACCGCCATGGTTCCCTTACGCTCTTGAGATAAAGCCATTACGTTTCTTTCTAATCGAAGGTTTACAAATGCTTGTTTAGGGGACCCTGTCATTCCTGCAATTCAAAGCCGCGCATGCTGCCAAACGGCATCTGAACGGCTGAGGAACAAACAGAGAATCGCCTAAACGTTAATCCAAATGGAAGGCGCAGGGCAGGTCTACGGAAACAGGAGAATTGTCTTCGTTTGTTTCCATAACACTTGCCATGAAATCCCACCATTTTTTACAAATTTCAGTGTTGGCGGATTCGTCATAACGCTCTGGATCATCGAGCTCGATATAACCAAACAAAATGTTGGTTTCTTCATCGATGAAGATCGAGTAGTTATGCCCACCATATTCATGAATCATGTCTGCCATTTCTGGCCATAATTCGTTGTGACGTTTTTCGTATTCTTCGGCGAACCCAGGGTAGAGCTTCATCTTGAACCCATGGATCGTGCGGCCTTCGGCCGTCTTGCGAATCGTCATGCCTACCTTCTCTCGGTTCTTCTTGCGTTGCCGAGACGCAGTGTCTCGGCAGTATTCGTCGCAGGTGCTCGCCAGCCCGAACGTCGGCGAGCACCTGTTAAACGTCTTTTCTCTAGTTCTCGTCCAAAAATGCCAGGTTGGGCTTCACATTGAAATCGCGACATACCTGGAGCAGCTGTGCATCGGAGATCAGGTACTCTGGCTCGGCACCGCCGTTCGCAGCGCGCGCTGCGAGGTAGAGCCCTGCAGACTTTTCGATCGTATGCATCATGCCGAACGCCGCATCGAAGGTGTTGCCTGACACGAACATGCCGTGTTGAGTCCACACCACTGCGTCGTAGCGGTCCATTAGGTCTGCCGTGGCACGGGCGATCTCGGCACCGCCAGGTACCATCCAAGGTACAAGTCCTACGCCCTGCGGGAAAATAATCACACACTCAGTCATCGACTTCCACAGGATGCGCGTCCACGTGCGTGGGTCAGGCTCGATGAGCGTGGACAGTGTGATGATGTTAGGCGTATGCGCATGGTAGATGACGCGATTTGCACCGTCGGTTGCCGCCATGCGGATGCTGTGGTTCATGAAATGCGTGGGGAATTCGCTGGTGGGTTTACCGCCGTTTTCTAATCCCCACACAACACGCCAGGAATCGCCTGCATCGTTAATCTGTACGATGCCCAGTGCGTCTTTCGGGTACAGCGATACGTTGCGCATGTATTTGCCCGAACCTGTTGTCAGGAAGTAAGCACCTTTCAGATTGTCCGCCTGCACGTCCATCTTGACCCACGGGCGGCTCGTGTCGAATTCCTTTTTGCAGGCCTTTATATCCTTATTGGTCATGCGGTAGGTTAGGTTGCCGCCGTTGGCCTCGTGCCAGCCCTGCTTGAATCCGTCTTTACACAGACGGACGAAGCGCTTCACGCAATCGGTCTTCTCTACAGCCATGTTCTCGTTCTCAGCTCCTTTAATCTTTCTTGAAAAGGATGTCGTCCTTGTAGGCATTGATAAATGCCCTTAGCAGACGACTTCGACTTCTACATTCAAAATCTTCGCAACCTTCTTGATGGTGCTCGTCCAGCTGCCTTGAGCCGCAGCAAAGTGATGCGTAGGGCCGCACTCGCACCAGCGGTTGTTCCACTCTCGTGCACCCAAGGAGAAGCGCGTGCGGAAGGTGGTGTCGCCGTTTTGTAGGGTAGGACCGTCCTCAATGACGCCTTCGCTTACGATGAACTTGAAGTGACCGTCGGCATCCTGTGTGATTGCCAAGTAGGTGACTGGGCCGGGCTTCGGGTAGAAGCGTGTGAGGAAGCCGCCTCCGGTTTTGCCGTGGAACACTGGAACGATCTCCATTGAGGCCTTGCGTGCCGTGGAGAAGCAAGCGTCGCCTGAACCGGAGTGGCCGATGAGCACCACGTCGTCGTCGAAGTCGAAGGTATAGAACTCGGAAAGCTGGCAGGCGCCCGAGAGGGTCTTCATGATGCTCATGCCCATGGCAACCTTCATATCGCCTTCCACCGCGCAAACTGTGCCTTGCTTAATGAGCATGGAGAATGCCGGAATTAGCATGGAGTCGAGCACGCCCGCCTTGCCCTGAGCCAGACCGTCGTAATGGCTGGCGACCATACCTAAGTGTTCGTCGCGTACCCACTGCTCGAAGGCCAACACATAGCGAGCCATCTCGCGGATGCTCTCTTCTTCGTAGTCACCCTTGATCTCAAAGGTGTCGTGAATGTCGGCGATTTTTGCGGCAATCGCCTCTTCATCGTTCACGTCATCGGCGATAGCCCACATACGTTCCCAGTCGAACTGCTTGGTGTACACACCCATGCGGTTGTAGAGGTTGGTCTCGTCGATGTAGAGATCCATCATGCCGGGATACGGCCTGCCAATCTGAGCGATATTAGTATCGCGGAAGCGGCGACGTACTTGTGCAGCACGGCACCAGTCTTCGATCTGGGCGGCAGCCTCGGGGTCGCCGCCTTCGACGACGCCCGTGATTACAGCATGGCGTTTGCCTGCGCGGTTGAGGTCGGCAATCATTTCGCCCACAGCTCCGCCTGCATAGCCAGTGCCTAGCCACTCAGCAGTGCCTGCTGTATCAAAGTCAAGACAACGCAGTTTCTGTAGGTTCACTACCACGATCGGCACGTCAAGGTCGCGTACGGCAGGGAGCATGTTGTAGCTTGTGCAGTAGGTAAGCAGCTGCAAGATAACGAGATCTACATCTGCTGCGCGGAACGCATCGCCTGCAGCCTGTGCCTGTTCTTTCGTAGTGACCAAGCCGCCGTCGATAAGCTCGACGGTGTTGGGCAGTGTTTTCTTGAATGCGGCATACTGTTCTTCAAATTCGGGTACCAGCTCTGGGAACTGGGGCAGGTACGCCTGCAGCGCGATGGAAAACACGCCGACTTTCGCTTTTGTTTCTATTAGCATAGGCAACCTCCTGTTGTCTGTTTGCTTGCTGTACATCTATATGCTGTACACACAGCTGATGCTGCGTGCGACATACTTGTCTATTCCTGCGGGTCGACTATGTCGATATCAAAGGACGCACGGATCATATCGCGTGCCGTTTGTAGATCCTCGATCTGGCCGCTGGCGATCATCTGGACAATTAAGTTGCCCAGGCTGGTGCCTTCGATAGGTCCGGCGAAAACGGGAATACCGCATGCTTTGGTGGTTAATTCGTTCAAATAGGCATCCTGACAACCGCCACCTACGATATTGATAGAAGTGTAGGTTCTGCCTGTAAGCGAAGCCATTTCTTCAATAGATTCGGCATAGCATGTCGACAGGCTTATATAAACGCAGCGCATTAATTCACCAACCGTTGTCGGGATGGCCTGTCCTGTCTCAAAGCAGGCTAAGCGAATCTCATCGATCATGGAATCAGGTGCTAAGAAGCGGTCATCGTTTACGTTGACGTGAGCTTCGAAATCTTGTGCCGCTTTGGCTTCTTCTATTAAATCGCCAAAACCCATTTCGTGTGTGCTGCCAACAAAAGGAGGCAATTCGGCTTCAAGCGTCGCTTTTGTTTCTGCTTGAGCTTCGGTTTCTTGTTTTCCTTCGACGTATGACACGCCATTAAGTTCACGGCGAATGGACTGAATCATCCAGAGACCCATGATGTTTTTCAAGAAGCGGAAGCGTAGCTCATAGCCGCCTTCATTGGTGAAGTTCTGAAAGCGTGAAGCGTCAGAAGTAATAGGGCCTTCGTTTTCAACACCGAGCAAACTCCAGGTACCTGATGAGAGGAATACCGCATCATTGTCGCGAGCAGGAACCGCCAAATAAGCGCTGCCAGTGTCGTGAGTAGCCGGGGCAATAACACGAGGGGCATAGCCAAGTGTTTGCTCAATTTCGGGTTTCACTACGCCTAAGTCTGTTCCAGGCATAACTACGTCGCAAAACATTTCTTGGGGTATACCGAATGCATCAAGAATTACGCTGTCCCATTGTTGGGTGCGTGCATTGAGTAAACAGGTAGTAGTGGCGTTGGTGTATTCATTAACCTTGGTGCCCGTAAGTAAGAACGCCAAGTAGTCAGGAATCATCAAGAAGCTTTCAGCCTGTTCTAGCTGTTCAGGATGTTCGCGCTTGAGCGCAATAAGCTGATAGATAGTATTGAACGGCTGACGTTGGATGCCGGTGCGGCGATATACCGCATCAGGTGCCATAATGCGGTCAGCAATTGAATACATACCGTTGGTTCTTTCGTCACGATAAGCAACCGCATCGCCAATCAGTTGATCGTCCTTGTCCAGCAAAACAAAGTCAACGCCCCAGGTATCAATGCCGATAGTTTTCGGGGTGAAGCCCGCCTCTTTACATTTCGCTAATCCCGCAACAGTTTCGCGGAACAGCATTTCGATATCCCAGCAGTCATGACCGCCTGATCGTTTTTGGATGTTATCGAAGCGGTGAATTTCGGTAAGTTCAATGCGTCCATCTTGTACGGTGCCAACAACGACACGACCTGAAGAAGCACCAATATCAACTGCTGCATAACAATTCGAAGAAGTCATTAGTTGCCTCCTTCTTCGATGCCAATCTGTACGATTTGCATCACGTTGGTGGGACGAGGGGAAGGAAGTGTTGGATCTACTCCTGCATCATCAGTGCTTGGTGAAGTAGTGCGGTCTCCCAAGGTGAACACCGCAATATCCCCTTTGTGGACATAACCTTTTTCGGTAACAACCGATCGTGCTTGTTCGAGAATAAACGACGAATCGCCTACCACTTTTCCTAAAAGAGGTGTTACACCCCAGGCGAGCTGCAGTGAACGACGATTTTCTTCAGAAGAGGTAACCGCGTAGATAGGCGCTTTGGGGCGATAATTGGAAACTAAACGGGCGGTACGTCCTGTCATGGTAGGAGTAACAATGCAGGATGCGCCGACGTGTTCAGCGGCAGTAACGGCAGCGAGTCCTACCACTGCGGAAATACCGTTCGGCTCTGAGGTGCGATTAGGAATAGAACCTTGCTCATAGATGTGTGGTTCGGTAGCTTCAGCAATCTGAGCCATGGTTTGAACTGCAGGGATGGGATACATGCCAATAGCTGTTTCACCCGATAAGGTAAGCGCATCGGTGCCGTCGTAGATTGCGTTTGCAATGTCTGCAACTTCTGCGCGGGTTGGGCGGGGGTTGTGAATCATAGATTCCAACATTTGCGTTGCAGTAATAACGGGACGATAAGCTTGGTTGCAGGCCTTAATAATTTTCTTTTGAAGAAGAGGCACCTGATTAGAAGGAACTTCTACGCCTAAATCGCCGCGGGCTACCATGATGGCGTCTGATGCGGCGATGATTTCCTCAATGTGGTCTACCGCGTGTCCGTTTTCGATTTTTGCTACCACGCGGATATGGTTTCCGCCGTGTTCGGCCAAGAAAGAACGGATAGCACAGACGTCTTCAGCGCAGCTTACAAATGATGCAGCAACGAAATCTACCTTTTGTTCAATGGCGAACAAGAGATCTTCTTTGTCTTGTTCGGTCATGACAGGAAGAGGGACGTTGGTTCCTGGAAGGTTGAGCTGCTTGCATTCACCAAGTATGCCTGAATTTTGAACCGTGCATTGGATTTCGCTGCCATGTACACGGTCAACAGCTAACTCAATAAGACCATCGTCTAACAAAATGATGGTTCCAGGTTCTGCATATTGGTGGAGACCAGGGAAAGTTTGGTGAATACGGCGCGAAGTACCGAGGATGTTTTCTTCGGTGAGGAAAATATTGTCTCCCGCTCGAAGAAGAACAGGTTCGCCATTTTCTAGTTTGCCTGTGCGAATTCCTGGACCTTTCGTATCGAGCATGATGGCGCAGGGCGAATCGAGCTCGCGACGGATTTT
Organism: uncultured Eggerthella sp.; assembly: GCA_900551155.1. Classification (GTDB taxonomy): domain Bacteria; phylum Actinomycetota; class Coriobacteriia; order Coriobacteriales; family Eggerthellaceae; genus Anaerotardibacter. The sequence goes on from URVA01000005.1 coordinate 7,367, forward strand.
TTTCAAGCGGTCCATTCGCGCTTTATGTTCGGCGTGAGAACCGTGAGAAAAATTACAACGCGCAACGTCCATACCGGCAAGAATAAGATTCTTGAGCGCGGATTCAGAATCCACGGCAGGACCAAGCGTACAGATAATTTTTGTTCGTTTTGCCATAAATACAGTTCGCCTTTCATCGGGAGCGGATTTCGGCTATAGGCAGGAATAAAGCCCCAAAACGTTTTACGCTTTGGGGCGTCTTCCGCTAACGGGTCGAAATGTGCCGCTCAGGGCAACTGTATGTATTGTAGGCTAATTTAACAATCGTGAAGAGTTTTTAACATTAGAAAGCAACAAAAGATGCCCAAAACGATGAGTTTTTGGGCATCTATCAATGTCTCATGGTATCGAACGGCATCTAACGAGTGGTTTATGTTAAAAATCAGGCGCTATCCTAAAGGATGGCGCCTGATTTTAGGATAGTATCCTTAAGCTAGCTCTTAAGCGTTATTCGCCTTCGCCCTCCCCTTCCTGATAGGGGTAGGTGTTTACCAGTTCACTGACTGTTATGAAGCGATAACCCTGTTCCTTTAATTTGGGCAGCGCTTCTTTAAGAGCGCTTACCGTTTGGGAGCGGTCGCCGCCGCCATCATGCATCAGAATGATTTCGCCAGGACCAGCGCTTTCAATGCGCTGAGCAATAACGTCAGCACCTGGTCGTTGCCAGTCGCCTGTGTCAATATTCCAGCCAATTTCACCCGTGATAAGTTCGCTTAAATCGCTTGCGACGGATTGGTCAAAGTTTCCACCAGGAGAACGGAACAACTGGCTTGCGTCCTGCCCTGAAGCATCCTTGATGGCCTTCATGCCCTTTTCTACCTCTTGCTTGCGTTCATCGCTCGACATCAAGATAAGGCTTACGCCTTGTCCGCTGCCTTCAGCATGATCCCAGGTGTGAGTGCCAATTTCATGACCTTCTTCTGCAGCGCGCTTTACCAAATCTTCATGTCCCGTAATGTTTTCGCCAATGGTGTAGAAGGTTGCCTTAGCGTCGTTTTCCTTCAGGATGTCTAAGATCTGTGCCGTTGTGGTATCCCACGGACCGTCGTCAAAGGTGAGCGCAATTACTTTATCTCCATTGGAGTTAACGTTGTAATACTGAACTACACCATTTACGGGCTCTTTCGTGGTTACTTCGGCGGTTTTCCCTGATTCGTTACCAGTGCGAACAACCTTTTCGCCTGCTTCACCTTTTTGGGTATACAGATGAACAGCACCCGTTCCCTTAATTTCGAGAGTAGGCTGCAAAGTTTGAGGATTGCTTTCAGTAAAGTCTTCAGTGATGTCGGTTCCGTTGGTTATTGAAATGTCGTCACCTTCGTTAAGGCGTGTAGAAAGATCGTCTTTCGTTTCTCCGTTTACGGTGGCACTTGCACGAGTGCCTTCACCTTCGCGCATGACCGACCCGTCTACAGCTACGTAATTGCCAGGAGTAACCGACACCGTATTGGTATCAAGGAGGCCCTCGAGGCTGCGTTGTTCGCCAGAAATGGTTTGCTGCTGCCCGTTGATGGTTACGTTTACGGGCTTGTTGGCATCCCAAGTGGTGAAGCCAAATACGCCGCCAACAACAACGGCAACCACGACAACGCCTGCAATTATCTTGTTGCGGAATGAGCCAGAAGGCTTACGACGAGGGCGATCGGCGCTCAAATAACGCTCGGCGCTAAAGTCTGATGAATCCGTGGTTCTTCCTGCGGGGTTTACTCTGCCGTAATTGCCTTCATAGGTAGCTTTTTGATTGGCGCTGCGGCGAGGGGTAGCGGATGTGCCCTGGCGCGGCATGGTACCACTAGCATTTGGTGTTGTCTGGCGTGGCATAGCGCCACTTGCGTTGGGTGCGGCTTGGCGCGGAATGCGTCCGCTTAAGGTAGCTTCGCCTACGCGTGGAGTGCGACTTGTGCGTGAAGGGTTAGTACCCGAATAGGGGTTAGCAGAAGCGCCCCTTGTTTGTGCAGGATTGCTAGCGCCGCTTTGAGAAGGAATCTGTCCGCTCATGGCGGCATTTTGCCTCCGTGCGGCATCATAAGGCTTGTTGAAATCGTTTATGCCACGTTCTGAAGCACGTCCTGCATTGTGCCCTGCACGCCCTGTATCTCCAGGGTGCTGAGTCCAGTAGCACTGTCTATTGTCTTGATTTTTCTGTGCTTGTGCATAGCGCTGCGCAGGTGAGAGAGCACTTTGATTGGGATCATGGGCGCTATACATTTCGCGTTCGCGTTCAAGTTCGTCGCGTGCGTTTGGCATGTTTACGCGCTGCGATGATGGCACGCGAGAAGACTGCGTACGAGACGAATAGGAGTTGCGCGAAGAAGGGCGACCAGAATGATAGTTATGTGGTTCATTTCGCTGTGGCATTTTATCCTCAACCAATAAATAAAAGGTCTTAACAATAACGAGTTCTTTTACAAATTGCGCAAAGTGGGGTTTATCGAGTTGTTGAAGTGTGTTTCTTCGAAATAAACGACCCATATTTGCGTGTTTTGTGCTGCCCTATTGTACTCGGTATTTCCTATATAGAAAGGCGTTGTTTTAAAACGTTACCAAAATGGTGTCTGTTTCAACTACGGGGTAAAGGATAGGGTTGTTTTTTGCCGAAAACCCCCTTGCGTCATATACCCCCTAGGGGTATACAAATAAGTGATAAAACATAGGCTAGGAGTCGATTATGAGCGCGAATAAACACACGGATGAAACACAAGCAGGTAGCGCGGATATACAGGTAGACTGTGCGCAAGTTAACGCTTCGCAATTAAATGATGAGCAACCATGCCTCAAGCACGCAGACGGCGCACAGGCAGGCAAGTGTTGCTGCCACTATAAGGAAACTGAGCGCACAGAAAAGCTTCAAGCAGATGTGAAAAAGCGTCTGAATCGTGCAATTGGTCAACTTAATGGAGTCAAAAACATGATTGACGACAATCGCTATTGCGGCGATGTGCTTACGCAGTTGGCTGCTGCAGAAAGCGCAGTCCATTCTGCTGCTGAGATGATTTTGCGCGATCACTTAGAAACCTGCGTAAAGGATCGAATTCTTCAGGGCGATGATGAAATCATCGAAGAAGCGATGCGGCTCATTAAGAAGTTTGCTCGCTCATAATGAAGCTTACTATGTGAGCGTTCGTATGCAGCGGTTCTTCAAAGAAGCGTTTGCAATGCGATGGTTTTTCTAGCGGGCATTCCAAAACACGACGACTCCACGGAAAAGCATTCAAAGTATGACGACTCCCCAAATAACGTGATGCATTTGCAGGTGAAACAATGATGGAAAACGTAAAACCAACTAAACAATCATTCGATGTAACAGGAATGACCTGCGCGGCATGTTCGGCACGTGTCGAGAAAACAACTAATAAAGTAGAGGGCGTTCACCTTGCAACGGTTAATCTCTTAAAAAATTCAATGGAGGTCGAATTCGATCAGGGTGTCGATACTGCCCAAGTAACGCAAGCTATTGAAACGGCAGTGCGTAAGGCAGGATACGGGGCGCTGCCTAGATTGGAAAACCGCGGATCCACTCAGGCTGGCGAAGAAGCTAGCAGGTATTCTTGGTCTGCGCAAAGCGCTGCGGTGGCTGGCAATGAGAGTTCGAGAATAGCGGATCTTTCAACGTCCATTGCCGAACAGGAAAAGAAAAACTTGCAAACACGTCTTGTGATTTCTGCGGTGTTTATGGTGCCTCTTTTCTATATTTCTATGGGGCACATGATGGGCTGGCCCCTGCCAAGTGTTTTGCTGGGCGCAGAAAACAGCATGGTATATGCCTTAACTTTATTTGTACTGTTGATTCCAATTATCGCGATCAATTTCAAGTTCTTTCGTGCGGGCTTTTCTGCGCTTTTTCATGGATCACCCAACATGGATTCCCTGATAGCTCTTGGTTCTGGCGCGGCGACCATATACGGTTTGTATGCGCTATTCCAGATGGCATCTACCTTGGGTCATGGAGATATAGCAGCAGCGCATCAGTTCGCAATGAACTTATATTTCGAATCCGCTGCGATGATTCTGACGCTTATTACGCTTGGTAAATATCTTGAGGCGCGCGCGAAAGGCAAAACAACCGACTCCCTTTCTCAGTTAATGGATCTATCGCCCAAGATGGCTTTGCGCTTAGATGATGGGGTTGAGACGCTTATTCCTGCGAAAGAAGTTCGCGTGGGCGATGTTTTGGTGGTTAAAGCAGGTGAAGCGATTCCTGTTGATGGTGTGGTACTTGAGGGTCAAGGTTCGGTTGATGAGTCGATAATTACGGGCGAGCCACTTCCGATTGGTAAGCATGCAGGGGATCGTGTTACGGGAGCGACGCTTAATACTTCGGGATGGTTTACCATGCGTGCCGAATGTGTTGGTGCCGATACTGTTTTGGCAGGTATTGTAGCGCTGGTTGATGAAGCAACAAGCTCAAAAGCGCCTATCGAAAAAATAGCCGACAAAATCAGCGGTATTTTTGTGCCTGCAGTTATAGGGATTGCGCTTGTGACCTTTGGAATCTGGATGCTGATAGGAGCGGATTTTGGTGCAGCGCTTACGTACGCTATTTCTGTCTTGGTTATATCGTGCCCTTGTGCCCTTGGTCTTGCTACGCCAACAGCGATTATGGTTGGAACGGGTCGTGGTGCTACGAATGGAATTCTGGTCAAGTCAGCAGAATCTCTGGAGACTGCTCATGCAGTAACGACGGTTGTTTTAGATAAGACAGGAACAATTACGCAAGGAAAACCTGAGGTTGCCAATGTGGTAGTAACACAACCGAGCCATCAGGAACTTTTGCGTGTTATGGGAGGATTGGAAGCTCGTTCCGAGCACCCCTTGGCACAGGCAATAATGCGCTACGTGAAACATCAAGCTGAAAACAGCCAGGGTGTTTTTATTCCCGAGGTTGAAAACTTCAAACAGATTCCAGGTGAGGGAATTTCGGGTCAAATTAATGGCGCGTGGTGTTATGCCGGCAATGCGCGCATGATGAAAGAGCATGGCATTAGCATCGTAGAGGACACCTCTTTTGCTGGAGAAGGAAAGACGGTCCTCTATTTCGCTCAAGATAAAACCCTTTTAGGCTATGTGGCAATTGCCGATATGGTGAAGCCTACAAGTGCTGCCGCTATCGCGCAGTTAAAAGATATGGGTATTAAAACCGTTATGCTGACGGGCGACGATCCTCAAACGGCGCAAGCTATTCATGAGCAAGTAGGCACGGATGAAGTAATAGCAGGGGTACTTCCCGCAGATAAAGAGCAAGTCATTCGTGATCTTTCCAAGGAAGGGAAGGTCGCTATGGTGGGTGATGGCATTAACGATGCACCTGCTCTTGCTCGTGCCGATGTTGGTATTGCAATTGGTGCTGGTACGGATATTGCGCTTTCAAGCGCCGATATCGTGCTGATGCATAGCGATTTGCTTGATGTTCCAGCAGCGCTTGATCTGTCGCGTGCGACTATGCGCAACATTAAGCAGAATTTGTTCTGGGCTTTGTTCTACAACGTACTTTGTATTCCTATTGCGGCGGGTGCTCTTGCGTTTGTTGGCTTTAGCTTGAACCCCATGATTGCGGCAGCGGCTATGAGCTTCAGTTCGGTATGTGTTGTTACCAACGCTTTGCGCTTGCGTCGTTGGAAACCGCGGAGTGTAAAAATATCGCCGTGTGACAAACAAGCAAATGAGGATGCAAAAATGCTGTCGTACGACGAGCAGACAAAAGAGAGCGCACCTACTCAGTTGATGGATACAGGCTCTATTTCGGGTGAAGACGATAACGGCTCTACGAGAAAGGAAATAACAATGGAAAAGACATTGCAGGTTGAAGGTATGATGTGCGAAAAGTGCGTCGCCCATGTTAAGAAAGCCCTTGAGCGTGTTGAGGGAGTAGGGGAAGCAGTAGTGGACTTAGAAGGAAAGAGTGCAACAGTGAAGCTTACTGCAGAGGTTCCCGATGCGACTTTGATAGAGGCAGTAGTAGAAGAAGGCTACGAGGCTGAAATGGTGTAAAAAAATGCTCCGAAATTAGAAAAATACCCCATAGATTTAGATAATCTGTGGGGTATTTTGTGTAAAGAATCATTTTAGTTTGCAAGGAAAGCCGAAGAACAGTACAGATCAAGCTCGATTTGCCAAAAAGGCAGGCTTTTCATGGAAATTCTGAGTTTCACTTCTGAGCTTCAATTCTAAATTTCACTTCAGCGTTTCATTTAAGAACCCTACTTCAGAGCTTTGATTCGGGACGCTACTTATCTTCGTGAGCTGCCTTTTCTGCTTTTGCCTTTTCAATAATCTCTTGGGTGGATTCGAAATCGTCAAAGCGAGCACTGCCTGGGGCCTCCATGCGATCAAGAGGCAAAACAACCAAACCGATATTGTTTACATATGCATAGATTTCCATACCGCGCTTGCAGCGGAAGGTGCATTCTACGCAAGGATTCTTATCGCAGTAAGCAAAAGCGTCTTCATCTGCTAATCCAAAAACAATTGGAGGCCACTTTTTAGGAGACACATATTTAGTCATAATGCCCGTGAAGGTTTTGAGCGCAAACCAACGAGGCTTGCAGTTTGAATCGACTGCTCTCCAGTCAATTTTTACGCAGTTGTTGTTTAAGCCGCCCATGATTTGATAGTTCAGCTTGAAGCGGTCTTCGACTTCTGCAGCAGGGATGGGTTGAAGTTGCTCCATGGGCTTGCCGCAGCAGGTAAGGTGATACTCAACATGAGCATAGGACGGTTCAAAAATAAGAGAACGTTCACCGTCGTTAATTAGTTCATTATCAACTGCGCCATCCATTCCTTGAACTACCGCACCGCACTCAGCGCAGTGAAAATAAGGAACATGGGCAGCGGTCACGCGAGGTTTCCAAGTTGCATGGGTGCGTGTTGGGCTATATTCTGCCATCAATACCCCTTCTCTTAGCAGTTTTATGCGTGTCATATTGTAATTCGCAATTCTGATAAATGCCTAGGATAAATTCTTAGATTTATTGACGAAAATCTTCTTACCGCCTTTTTCGGCAGGAATGCGGTATGTAATCTGCAAGGATTATTTATGCGCTTTGCGTACTCGCGCTTCGCGTACTGACTGCTCGCCTAATTTTAAAAAAATCGATTTCGGCCAATTGATTCACAGTGACCTGATACGAAGGGCTTCTTCTTGACAGAGGGCACCAGGAAAAACTACGATTCGTAGTATTAAACCAAGATCCCGAAACGGAAGGGGAACGCGCATGAGCGTATACCAGGAGGCATATTGCCTGCCCGAATTCAAGTATGAGTACGAGCGCCTGAAGGTTGACGTTCGTGGTCCTATCCACGTTGTTTCTTTCGACGACGCTGCTAACCTCAATGCAATGTCTTACCAGCAGATGGCTGACTTCAACGATTATTTGAAGAAGGTTCGTATGGACCCAGAATGCCGCGTAATTGTTCTTACCGGCGAGGGCAAGTCTTTCTGCGCTGGCTTCAACCTGAACGAGCTCAACTATGAGCCTCCTGAGGACATGGGCCGTGCTCAGCGTGACCACTGCATCATGCAGACCATTTGCTCCGATCAGGCTGTAAACATGCGCAATGCTATGCAGCCAATCATTGGTGCTTTGAAAGGTCATGCAATCGGTGGCGGCCTTTCTTTGGCTTGCGCTTGCGACCTTCGCGTTTGCGGTGAATCCTTCAAGATGCAGGCTGGCTACCTCAACATCGGTCTTACCGGTACCGACATGTCTGGTTCTTACTATCTTCCTCGCATCGTTGGTTATGCTCGCGCTGCTGAAGCTTTGATGACTGCTCGCCGCATTGGCGCTGAAGAGCTTCTCGAGTGGGGCTTCGCTAACAAGGTTGTAGCTGACGAAGATGTAGTAGAAGAAGCAGTAAAGATGGCAGAAGCAATGGTTAAGAACTCTGCTCCTTTGGGTCTTCGCCTTACTAAAGAATCTTTGCAGTGCTCCCTCGACAACTCTTTCGAGGCTCAGATCAAGATGGAAAACCGCAACCAGGTTCTTGCTTCTCAGACCGAAGACGCTCGTCGCGGTGTTCGCAAGATGAATCCTAAACTGCGCGAAGAAGTAAAGGCTCATCCTGAGAACTTTGCATTCACCAATATGTAATTGCGCGTAGGACCCATTAACGGTTCTAAAGCATCAATAAAAATATATGATGCATTATTGTCGCTCCCGAAAGGGAGCGACTTTTTTTATGTATAGGGAGTGAGCTAATGGCGATGGTTAACATCAAAACTCACCGATAATAGCGCGTTTTGGCAAAGCGAGAGCATTGGCTTATCGGGTTATGGTTTTGCTTGCTTAGAAATAAAGTATGACCTGCAAATATATGAAACTCCTATAGCTTTTTTTGAAAGAGGAATCCTTCTATTGGAAAAAGAAATCGCTCGAATCAATAATCGAAAGTAACAAGACAAAGAGGGTAGTGAGGGAAACAGCAAAGGGGAGCCTCATGGAAACAGTTAAATTTGCCGTTTTGGGCTTAAATCACGGATCGAAAATCGCGCGTTTTGCAAAGGAAAATCCCGAAGTTGATTTGATGGCCGTCGCTGGTTTTGGGGACGGGGATATTGCAATTGCAAATGAGCTCGACGTGCCAATTTTTAGCGACTACACGCTCTTGCTTAAGCAGACCCCTCTCGATGCGGTCTATATAGCTTTGCCCAATACGCTGCATGTTAAAGCAGTAGAGAACGCAATTGCAGCAGGAGTTAAACATATCTTGCTTGAAAAGCCCATAGCTAATACCGTCGAAGAGGGAAAACAGGTAATACAAGCCTGTAAAGATGCAGGTGTGACGCTTCTGATTGGACACCATCGTCGTTCTTCGAGTAAGTATCAGTTGCTTCGCAAAGTTATTGACTCGGGACGTTTAGGCAAAATCGTAGCTATTCAGTCTCGTTACTGCATTGCTAAAGACGAAGACTGCTTTGATCGTGAATGGTATGTTACAAAGGGCGTTGGTGGTCCACTTCTGATTAATACCATTCACGACTTTGATGACCTGAATTTCGTAATCGGTAAAAGCCCCGTTAAGGTATACGCCGCAACAAGAAACACGATTCGCGGAAACGAAGCCGAAGATTCCGCTTCGGTTCTCATTGAATACGAAAACGGCGTTACCGCAACCTATGTAGTTTGTGATGGAGCTCCTGGACCCTGGAATTATGACTTAGCTGCCGACGAAAATGAATCGTTCGTTATGTGCCCTGGTGAAAATAGTTTGCAGGTATTTGGTACCAAGGGATCGTTTGGGTTCCCAAATATGGATTTGTATTACTACGACGAAGACGCTTTTGGGTGGACTCACGAACTCAAACACGAGCATTTTGAGGTAGAAACCAACATTCCGCTCAAAGCAGAACTCGAGCATTTTGTTGATTTGTGCATGGGCAGGGAAACGACTCCACGATGCTCTGGTGAAGAAGGTTTGCGAACCCTCAAAATAGTTAACGGTGTATTTGAGTCTGCCGAAACAGGGAATGCAGTTTATCTGCAAAGCTAATAACTAAAGACATAACCAAAGACAACCTGGCGCAGGTGTTACCTTTTCTGCGAGTATGATATAAAGCAAACCTTTGCACAGTGTTTATATATGCGTGATTATATTTGCGATGAGGGGTGAATATGTCGTGAGAGTGGAACACCTGCGCTACTTTACTCGCTTAGCTAATGTTTTAAGTTATACCAGGGCGGCAAAAGAGCTCTATATTGCTCAGCCGACCCTTTCTGCGGCTATTCGCCAGCTCGAAAAAGAATTGGGGCTTCAACTTGTTAGGCGAAGTGCGGGCAGTTCGCATGTTGAATTAACTGCTGCGGGAGAAATATTGCATGAATATGCTGAGCTTGCAGTAAATAACCTTGATACAGGAATTCGTTTAGCTCATGAAACGCAGGGTGAAATCAATTCGGAAATTAAAATAGGCACGATTTATGCGATGCAAGGCTACTTTTGGTCTCAGGCAATGCAAACTTTTACCGAGCAGCAAACGCCAACACCGAAGATAGTTATAGAGCAGGCATACTCTATCGAGCTCATTTCTCGACTACGCAAAGGCGAATTAGATGTGGTGTTTGCAGCAAAGACTGATGAATGGGCGGATTTAAGTTACACCTTGGTCTGGTCGCAACCGTTGGTGCTTTGTGTGAACAAGAGTAATCCGTTAGCAAAACGCAAGTCGGTTTCGTTAGATACAGTGTCTTCCAATGAACTACTGACGTATTCTTTAGCTTCACCCACGTTAAACTCAATCAAGAATAACTTGCCATGCGAAAAGCTGCGCTTGGTGCGTGAATATGACGACGAGATCACCATGAGCGCCATGGTTTCATCCGACAAGAATAAAATGGCACTATTCTGTTATTCGTTTTTGGTGGAGGCTTTCAAGGATGTGGTGTGTCTTCCTATACGGGATTTACCCTACGATTTTCACAAGGTATATCTTGTAAGCCGCAAGGAATCTCATCCAAAAATCGTAGAAAATTTCATCCAATGCATGAGCAGTTATCGCTTTCCGAATGCTGCCGAAAATCTAAGTGAATTCTTAAAGTAGCGTGAACATGTTCATTGGAAATAGATAGTTTCTCGCTATGAATAGATGGACAAATCTTCTAATCTGTATAAATGTGGTTTAAATGCGTGGTGGAACTATCGCTCTTTACATAACGAGAAGAAATAGAACAAGTTGCATTTGTGCAGGTCAAGCATTTATGAAAACTTATAAAAAAATGCGTTTCTTATAAATTTCATGAATAAAACTAATCAAAAACTATGCTTGAACTGCGGGTATAGCAAATCGCAATAACTTTCTAAAAAGCGTGTTACATCGCTATTGGAAATGAATACTGCATAGTTTGAAAATGAATTTCGCAACATTCCAAAAAAATGAACAAGTTCTAAAACGGTGCATACGTAAAAGTGTGCTCGTTTTAGGTGGGTTCTTATATGTTGCTGGAGAAAGAGGAGTGCGTCTTTCCCGTTATATAGCTAAGTGAAACATAAGCTTGGTTTTCATTTTGTGAATATCGGGAAATACGCAAGGGAAATCGATTGAAAGAAAGGAAGGGAAACGCATGGCTTCTGATGCTCAAAAGTCATTCCACGGTATCGCGGCACGTCTTGACCGTATGCCAATCTCTGGTTTCCACATGAAGATCATGTGGTTGCTGGCAGGTATTACGTTCTGCGACTCCGTTGACATGTCTATTGGTGGCCCTATCGGTGCTGTTCTTCAGGACGAGGGCTTCATGACGCTCGAACAGTTTGCGTTCTTTAACTCTATTACCATGGTTGGCTACCTTATTGGTGGTCTTGGATCTGGTTTAGTATCCGACAACTTTGGTCGTAAAAAGGCAGTTATTACGTGCGGTACCATCTTTACCGCTGCATGCTTCGTAGCTGCTATGGCTCCTAATGCTGACTTCTTGACCGCATGCCGCTTCATCATGGGTATTGGTCTTGGTGCTGCATTCCCAGCTGGTTATTCAGCTTTGACCGAGTACACGCCACCTCACAAGCGTGGTAAGTATCAGTCTTACATGGGCTTGATCGCTAACTGCGGTACTTTGTTCGGTTCTGTAATGAACCTCATCATCCTCCCAATGGCTGGTTGGCGCGAAGTATTCGTATTCTGCGGTGTTCTCGGCGCAGTTGTAATGATTCTTATTGGTGTCTGCATGGACGAATCTCCTCGTTGGTTGGCGCTCAATGGCCACAACGACAAAGCAGACGCTATTGTTTCTAAGCTCGAGGCAAAGGCTGCTGCTGGTGGCAAGACAGTAGAAGATGTTACCGCTGAAGAGATCCAGCGTCGCGAACAGGAACAGGAAATTAAGCAGCTTCCATTCAGCTTCTTGTTCAAGAAGAAGATGCTTCCTCGTACCTTAACGGCAATGCTTCTCTGCTTCACCATGAACGTAATCGTTTACACGGTTATTACTTGGACTCCTACCATTCTTCGTGCAAATGGTTTCGATACCAGCCTTGCAACCTTGACCACGGTAGTTATGCAGATGGGTATTCCTATTGGTGTAGGTCTGTTGACCTTCTACGTTGAGAAGGTAAACCGTAAGGTCATCCTTATTGGTTCCTACATTGCAGTAGCAATTCTTGGTCCTGTATGGGCAATGCTTCCTACCGACAACGTTGCTCTTATCATGGGCTTTGGTTTGCTGGTTTGCGTATTTACCTTTACCAACTCTGTTACCACCGCTGCAATTTACCTCTCCGAGCCTTTCCCAACGGCTTGCCGTATCCGCGGCGCAGGTGTTGCAAACGCAGTTGGTCGTTTGGGCGGTATCTTCAGCCCAATGTGGATTGCATTCTTCGTTGCATCCCCAATTGGTACCATCGGTGCTTACTTGGTAAACTCCTGCCTCATTGTTGTTACCGCAATCTGGCTGGCAATCTTCGGTGTTGAGACTCGTGGTCGTACGCTTGAAGACATTACCAAGGGTCTGGAAGACGACTAATTTAGTAGTAACTTAGTTAGCCTTCTACAAACTGCTCTTTCTCAGGTGGGGTCCGAATTTCGGGCCCCACTCTTATATTCAGTGGCGAAATATAAACAATTCCCGTAGTGTAGAAACGAAAATAAATAGCAACGTATTTTCAATAACGAAAATAAATAAATACGGTATGCTAAGTAACGGTTTCTAAACTAAGGGGATTTAGTTTAAAGATCTTTAATTTTTCTTTTGATTCAATAGGGGACAGAACAGAACCAAAAGATTATTCCAAGGAGAGGAATTCATAATGAGGCTTGACTATTTGCGTTATTTCAACCACTTAGCCAAAGTTCTGAATTTCACTAAAGCGGCAGAAGATTTATTTGTCGCTCAGCCTACGCTTTCTGTAGCAATTAAGCGTATGGAACAAGAGCTTGGGGTTAAGCTGTTTAAGCGCGGTAAAGGCAGCTCTCGCATTGAGCTAACTGAGTCTGGCGCTGCTTATTATGAATATGTTTCCCTTGCCTTAAATAATCTTGATACGGGATTGCGTGTCGCACGCGAGATTCAAGGTGAAGCAAACTCGCTTGTACGAGTTGGCACCGTATATTCCATGCAGGGCATTAACTGGTCTCAGGCAATGCAGGCGTTCTTAAGTAAGAAATCAAATCCTCCGAAAATCTCAATTGAGCAGTCTTATTCTCCGGAACTCATTGCGCGTTTGCGTAAAGGTGAATTGGACGTAGTATTTGCTGCGCGCATGGATGATCTGGATGATCTGAACTATATCTACGTGTGGTCACAGCCACTGGTATTAGGCGTGCATAGAAACCATCCTTTGGCCAAGCGTGAAAAAATTACCTTAGATGATTTGAAGAAATATGAGATTTTAACCTACCCAAAAGAGTCTCCTGTTCAACGTATTGATATTGAGCTTCCTGTCGACGAAATGAATTTACTTCGTGAATATGACGATGAAATTACCATGAGTACCATCATTTCATCTGACGAAAACAAGCTGGCGTTGTTCTGTCATTCGTTTTTGGTTAATGCTTTCTCAGACGTGGTCTGCCGTCGTATCGAAGGTCTTTCGGAAGACTTCCATAAGGTGTATCTAGTAAGCAGAAAAGAAACGCACCCTAAGGTGGTAGATGACTATATTTCATTTATGAGCGCCTATAGTTTCCCGAACATTTTAGAAACGGGTACCATCAACTAATTAATCGAACGAAGATGTACTAAGTGTTTAAGTTCTTGAGAAAAGCAATACGCTTTTAACCCTTTCTCTTTAATACTTACTTTCTAGTAAGTAGGTTTTAGATTAAAATTCAAATATCAGGCACAAAATACCAGTTCACCACTTATATAGAAAAACGTAATAAATTAACTAAAAAAAGCTATTCGAAAAAATAAGTAATAAAAGTTCACAATATCTTTTCAGAAGTTATTGATGTCTACTTTTAATGATACGGGTGGATAAAAGCGGCATCACTTCAGGGGAAGGTCGTTCTGACCTAAATACTTCTGCTTGAAACAAGACATTTTGCCTAGTTTCTTCCTTTAGGAATCGAGTTCAACTTAAGAGGGACAAACAACTCCTTTTGCATTGGGGCAAGAAGGAGTAAGTTGTTTTGCTTTCGGCAAAACTCGCAGGAAATGAAAGGAAGGCGATATTCGTATGGCTTCGACTGAAGCAAACAAGTCGTTCCACGGTATCGCAGCACGTCTTGACCGCATGCCTATTTCTGGCTTCCACAAGAAGATCATGTGGCTTCTTGCTGGCATCACGTTCTGCGATTCCGTTGACATGGCTGTTGGCGGTCCTATCGGTGCTGTTTTGCAGACCGAAGGCTTCATGACGCTTGAGCAATTTGCGTTCTTTAACTCTATTACCATGGTTGGCTATCTGGTTGGTGGCTTACTTTCTGGTATTGTTTCTGACAATTTTGGTCGTAAAAAGGCTGTTATTGTATGCGGCTCGGTATTCACTATTTTCTGCTTTGTAGCTGCTGCAGCTCCTAATGCAGACTTCCTGACTGGCTGCCGCTTCTTTATGGGTCTTGGCCTTGGTGCTGCATTCCCAGCTGGCTATTCTGCTTTGACTGAATACACGCCACCTCACAAGCGTGGTAAGTATCAGTCCTATATGGGCTTGATCGCTAACTGCGGTACCTTGTTTGCATCTGTCATGAATCTTATTATTCTGCCTATTGCTGGTTGGCGCGAAGTATTTGTATTCTGCGGTGTTCTTGGTGCTGTAGTAGTAATTCTTGTTCTGACCTGCATGGATGAATCTCCTCGTTGGTTGGCTATGATGGGCCGCAACGATCAGGCAGATGCTATTGTTACCAAGCTTGAGGCAAAGGCAGCAGCGGCTGGCAAGACCGTAGAAGAAGTAACCGACGAAGAAGTTGCAGCACGTGCAGCAGAGCAAGAAGTAAAGCAGCTTCCCTTCTCGGTATTGTTCAAGAAGAAGATGCTTCCTCGTACCTTAACAGCAATGTTCCTTTGCTTCGTAATGAATGTTTTGGTTTACACCATCATTACGTGGACGCCTACCATCTTGGTTGCAAAGGGCTTCGACACAAGCATGTCTACCTTGATGACGGTAGTTATGCAGCTGGGTATTCCTGTTGGCGTTGGTGCTCTTACCTTCTATGTTGAAAAAGTAAACCGCAAAACCATTCTTATTGGTTCCTACTTGGCAGTAGCTATCCTTGGCCCAATTTGGTCTTTGCTTCCTACTGACAATACGGCACTTATTATGGGCTTTGGTTTCTTGGTTTGCGTATTTACCTTCACCAACTCTGTTACTACCGCTGCAATTTATCTTTCCGAGCCTTTTCCGACGGCTTGCCGTATTCGTGGTGCAGGTGTTGCAAATGCGTTTGGTCGTGTAGCGGGTATCGTGAGCCCAATGTGGATTGCATTCTTCGTTGCATCTCCAATTGGAACCATGGGTGCTTACCTTATTAACTCTGCGCTTGCGGTTGCAATGTCTATTTGGCTGGCAGTATTCGGCGTTGAAACTCGCGGTCGTACCCTTGAAGACATTACTAAGGGTCTACTCGACGAAGACTAAAGCAACTTCAATAGACCACCCGATTTCGAAATCCCACGCTCTAGGGCGTGGGATTTTTCTACATATGTGATTGTTTTTCTTAATTGACCAGCGCAAAAGAAGTAGTAAAGAAATAAGAAAATAGAGATCGAGCGAAGTAAAATATAAACATTCCGAGATTGAGAGGGGAAAGGTATGCCAGCAGAAGTAAAAGGAACGGGTATTACTGGTCATACGCATATGGTCGCTATGATTGGCAGTCCCGTAGAGCATTCGGCCTCACCTGCAACACATTCGCTTGCGTATAAGAAAATGGGAATCGATGCAGTATTTCTTGTGTTTGATGTTCAAGAAAAGGATCTAGCTAACGTTATGGGCGCTTTTCGCGCAATGAAGGGCTGGGTTAGCACAACGGTTACTATGCCCTTGAAGCAAGCGGTTATTCCTTACCTTGATGAACTAAGCGATGCCGCCAAATTGATGGGTGCGGTAAATATGATCAAGAAAGAGGACGATGGCAGGCTTGTTGGTCATAATACTGACGGCAAAGGTTTTGTGAATAACCTAATAAAGCACGGCGCAGAAGTTGAAGGCAAAACTATGACGCTTATTGGTGTTGGTGGTGCAGGGTCTGCAATTTTTGTACAAGCAGCCTTAGATGGCCTAGCGTCGTTGAATGTATTTGCTCGTGAGGGCGGTAAATCGTATAAGCGTGCTCAGGAGCTGAAAGAAGTAGTAGAAAAAGCTTGTGATTGCCAGATTAGTATTTACCCACTTGAAGACGAAGAGCAATTGAAACGCTCAATTGCGGAATCTGACATTTTGGCCAACAGCACCAATGTGGGCATGGGTGAAGGAAATACAGAAACGCCAGTAGCCGCCGATTCAATAAAGCCTGGCATGACTGTTGCTGATGTTATTTATTCGCCTCTGGAAACGCAGCTTCTAAAAGATGCTAAGGCAAAAGGCTGCAAGGCCATTAACGGCCTAGGAATGCTTAACGAACAGGCGGTTGTAGCTGACCGAATTCGTTTTGGTATTGAAATTCCTATCGAAGAAATAAAGGCTGAGCTTGCCGAATAAAGTTTTTTAAAAGCTCACATTGTTAAAATCATCAATTAAAAGGTCCCGTCCGAATAGTAATTCAGACGGGACCTTACTGATAAAAGAAGTCTAGTAAGTGCTAGATGTTTAACGAAGCTAGACCAATCAAGCTATTATCGCTAGTCGGCCAACTATTTCTTTACTTCCGTGCGAGCAATCTTAGCCTTGCGAAGCGAAGGCTTCTCTTCAGCTACCTGCTTCATAAATACGGCAGCTAAGATATCAAGTATCAACATGATAAAAGTACCAGGATCAGGGATGCCCACAGTAGTAAGAAGCATGAATTGGTACACAACAGCAATAACTGCAACAAGACCCATGATTATGACTAAGATTCTCGGAGAAGCCTTGTCATAGAGCCAGTGGAAGCCTTTGAAATTAATGGTGGCGCCGAAAATACCAACAAAAATAAGCAAAATTGCTTCAACGCGCAGAAGTGTAGCTACGGAGTAACCATTAATCATATTGCCGCCATATAGCACAAGGTCAAACGTAGCAAAGTCGCCTTCAAAGCCGCCATATTGCTGGCCTTGGGCATAAGCGATAATAGCGCATCCAGCACCAGCAATTGCGCAAATGATTGACCAAATAAAAATAGCGTTATAGGTGTTGTGAAGGCGATGGCGCTTAGGTGTTAAAGGGTAGCCATCATCGCCAATACGGTTGCCTTCTTTGTCGTAATGGATATAGAGTGGTTTTTTCTCAACTTTTTCAGGATTGAGTGCTTTAGATTCGTCTTTGGAATGGGGACGTAAACGGAATTTCATATCTATCCTTTAAATCAATTTCAAACGTGTAATAGTGTATCGAAGATATGCGTGAAACAGAGCGGTAAAGCACTTGTTGCGGCATATCTCCATGATTGAACACATATATAGACAACTTTTTATCATACCTATTTCTTGTTCGTATGCGCGCTTATAGAAGTTGCAATTCGTTGTAACTTCGCTTCTGTTATATTAAAAATCTATTGGACAAGATACTTTGAGTAAAAAGAAGAGTCGAAGAAACCCATGAAGCTTGCTCATTTGCGATATTTCAAGCATCTAGCCTCTGTTATGAGCTTTACTAAGGCAGCTAAGGATTTGTTTATCGCGCAGCCTACTCTTTCAGCGGCTATTAAGCGCATGGAGCAGGAACTGGGTTTCGCCTTATTTACTCGTACTGAAGGTGTTGCGGCACGCATCGAGTTAACCACGCAGGGGAAAATATATTTGGAATATATCACTCGTGCGCTTGAAACCTACGACGAGGGTATCCGTCTTGCTGAACAGTCGATTGCTATAAGTGAAAACACCATGCGTTTGGGAACCGTGTATTCCATGAAGGGCCAGTTCTGGTCTCAGGCGATAAGTGTCTTTGTGGCGCAATACGAACAGCGTCTGCTCATTCATATGGAACAGGCTTACTCTGGCGAACTTGCGCGTCAGCTCAAGGAAGGCAAGATAGATGTTGCCTTCGCGGCGAAAACCAAATATGCCACCGATTTGAATATGACGTTGGTGTGGAGCCAGCCGCTGGTAGTTTGCGTAAATAAAAAACATCCGCTTGCTCAGCAAGCATCTGTTTCGTTGGATGACTTGAAGGGCTATCGCTTGCTTACCTATGGTAAGGAATCTTCAGTTGCTATGGGCTTGGATGATCTGTTTGCAAACAGGGAAGATGAATTCGATCTGGTTCGTGGTTTCGACGATGAAATTACACTCTCTTCCTTTGTTTCTACCGACCCTGAAAACGTGTCGCTTTTGGTGTATTCCTTCTTGGTAAATTCATTTGATGACGTGGTCTGTTTGCCTATCGAAGGCGTACCGCAAGATTTTCATAAGGTGTACCTTATGAGCCGCAAGGAACCTCATCCAAAGCTGGTAAGCGATTTCATAAGTTTTATGAGTAACTACGCATTCCCTGAATTGTCTATCCGCTAGAAGCTGCTCTCAAAAGCGGCGGATGCTTGAGGGAAAGGAGCCAAGCTGCGACGTAAAATACCATGCATTTCAGCAATGGCAATCCCGTAATTCACGATAGGAACTTCTGCAGCGCGACATGAAGCTATGCGATAGCGCATTTCACGATCGTTGAGCATGCAAGCACCGCAGTGGATAACCAAATCGTATTGTTCAAACGAATCAGGAAAGCCTCCTCCAGAAGTGAAATCAAAGTGAGGCTCAGCGCCTGTGAAATTGCGAATCCAGTTGGGGATTTTTACTGTACCAATATCGTCGCATTGACGATGGTGTGTACACCCCTCAGCAATAAGAACGCGGCTTTCGTTGGTTAGTTGAGCTAAACGTGCGGCACCTGCAGCGTAATCTTCAAGATTGCCTTTATACCGTGCCATCAGAATGGAAAAAGAGGTGAGTTGAATATCTTCGGGTGTAAGCTCGGCAACCTTTTCAAAGGCTTGGGAATCGGTAATAACAAGACGTGGCTTACGTTCGCATGCTTGAAGCGTTGCAGTAAGGTTTTCTGGTTGGCAAGCCAGGCAGATTGCATTGCAATCCAGCACATCGCGCATGACCATTTGTTGAGGCAAAATGATGCGTCCCTTTGGCGCAGAACTGTCAATGGGGATAACCAGCACGACCAGATCGTTTTCTTTAAGCAGATCTGCAACAAGTCGTTTATTCG
Source organism: uncultured Eggerthella sp. (assembly GCA_900551155.1). Lineage (GTDB taxonomy): Bacteria > Actinomycetota > Coriobacteriia > Coriobacteriales > Eggerthellaceae > Anaerotardibacter. Next base: position 26,627 of record URVA01000005.1, read on the forward strand.
ATTCGGCTTGTTTGGCGCATGAACCTATAAGGTTTTTAAGTTCGTAGATCCCTTCACCTGTCTGAGCGCTTACGAAAATGCTTGCGGAGTTCTTGCAGGAAGCGTTGTGATGAGTCTTGGATTCTTCGGCGGAGCCTTCATTGAGCTGTTTGACGGAGTTTCCAGTTAAAAATGCAGCGCGTTCTTCTCCTGAAAGCAGATCGGCCTTATTAAGGGCAATTACAAAAGGAATCTCTCGAAGCTTGAATGCTTCAATCAGTTCGAGATCTGCCTGCTGAAAACCATAGGTGGCATCAATTACTAACACCGCGCAATCGCACAGACGAAGCGCCTTCTTTGCTTTTGCAACGCGCTGAGCGCCCAAATCCCCTTCGTCGTCGATACCAGGGGTGTCAATAATTACGACGGGCCCCAACGGTAAAAGCTCCATGGCTTTCTTTACGGGATCGGTGGTTGTTCCCTTGGTGTCGGAAACAATAGAAAGATCCTGATTGGTAACCGCATTAACCACGCTGGATTTTCCTGCGTTGCGGATACCGAAAAAACCAATATGGAGGCGTTCTGCTGAAGGGGTAGCGTTGAGGCTCATGGGTTGTTTCTCCTAGAAGCGATAGTCGCGTCCAACACCGTCGACGATATTGCGGATATAGCTTTCTGCAAGCTCTTTCGTTTTTGGATTGGTTACCTTTTGCAGCTCTTGCTGAATAATGGCCATGCCTTTTGTCTTGGTTTCAGGAGTAGCATAATCGGTCAAATATTCTGCCAGTGTAATTAATGCATTGGGGTGGCAGAAGTTGAGGATTTCGCCATTTTTGCAGAAGGACATGAACCTGTCTCCTGTGCGTCCTGCGCGATAGCAAGCTGTGCAGAAGCTTGGAATGTGGTTGTTGTCTAAAAGCCAGCTAATAACTTCATCCAGTGTGCGCTGATCGGATACGTCGAACTGTTCGGTATCGTGCGGGCGCTGTTCTTCAACATAACCACCAACAGACGTACGTGAACCGCCACTGATTTGCGAAATGCCATATTGCAGGGCATGTTCTCGCACTGTTTGGCTTTCACGTGTAGAAATAATCATGCCTGTATAGGGAACTGCGATACGAATAAGCGCGATAAGCTTTTCGAACATTTCGTCAGGAATACCGTTGTCGAATTCGTCGGGGTTGATATCCATTGCAGGCTTAACGCGAGGAACGCTGATGGTGTGAGGGCCTACGCCGTGTACTGCTTCTAGGTGCTCAGCGTGCATCAAAAGTCCCGCAAATTCGTAGCGATAACCTTCCAAGCCGAACAGAACACCTAAGCCCACATCGTCAATGCCGCCTTCCATAGCGCGATCCATGGCTTCAGTGTGCCAGTTGTAGTCACTCTTGGGGCCTGTTGGATGCAGGCGCTTATAGCTTTCTTTGTGATAGGTTTCCTGGAACAGAATGTACGTGCCAATTTCAGCTTCTTTAAGCATGCGATATTCATCTACGGTAGTGGCAGCAATATTTACGTTAACACGCCTGATAGCGCCATTTTTATGCTTGATGGAATAGATGGTATGCATGCTTTCCAGGATGTATTCAATAGGGTTGTGCTTGGGGTCTTCGCCTGCTTCTATGGCAAGGCGCTTGTGGCCCATATCCTGCAAGGCAATTACTTCAGCGCGAATTTCGTCTTGCGTAAGCTTGCGACGAGGTATTTCGCGGTTCTTTGCATGATAGGGGCAGTACAAGCAACCATTCACGCAGTAATTTGAAAGATACAACGGCGCGAACAAAACAATGCGGTTGCCGTAGTAAGCTTGCTTGATATCGTGAGCAAGTTTTTTGATCTCTTCATTGATTTCTGGATCATCGCAAGCAAGTAGAACCGACGCTTCGCGGTGCGTAATAATGGCGCCGTGATCGTTGGAAGGATGTAAGTTGGTGCGCGCTTTATCCAGAATGGAACGGCACAACTCAATATCGTTTGCGTGTGCATCGGCATAAGCAAGCGTGTCTAGAATTTCTTCGTGGTTGATGAATTCATCAGCGCACAGAGACTTGGGATTGTAGGGAAAAGACGTCATTTACTGTCTTCCTTTCGGGTCTCCGCGATCGACTACAACGTTATAGCCAATCGTTTGCATTTCGGCACCAAGGAGGTTTAAATGTTCTGCTGCCTCGGTGCCAGTATGGGCTTTATTGTTATACAACTCATAGTTCGCGCGTACGTTTAACGGCGAAAGGTTGGGCATTACTACGTTGGCACCCGCGAGCATTCCCTTAATGCGTCCTTGGGGGTCAAGTGATCCTAGGGCGGTGGTCGCAGGAAGTAATACGGGTGGGTGAATAATACGAATAAGCGACAGCAAAAAGCAGGTGAGTTCAATACTGCCAGCTGGCTTATCGGAAAACGGTGTGGCGTGATGAGGAATAAAAGGTCCGATACCACACATTTCGGGCTCGAAGTGCTCAATATATTTCAGGTCATGCGCTAAATCACGCGCCGTTTGATAGGGTGCACCTACCATGAATCCGCACCCGACGGCATAGCCAATTGAACGAAGATCCTCTAAGCATTGCAGACGATCTTCAAGGCGCATGGTGCTGGGATGAAGCTTCGCATAAAGATCTTCGCGTACCGTTTCGTGGCGAAGCAAATAGCGATCGGCACCCGCTTCGAATAAGCGTTGATAGCTTTCACAACTGCGCTCGCCAAGTGAAAGCGTGATAGCGCAATCGCGGTGTGTGGCTTTAAGGGCTCGAAGCAGTTCGACCAAGCGATCGTCGGTAAACCAGGGGTCTTCGCCACCCTGGAGAACAAAGGTTCTAAACCCTAGCTTATATCCCTCGTTGGTGCATTCGAGTATTTCATCGGGCGTTAATCGGTAGCGTGTGCAGGTGGCATTGCTTTTGCGAATGCCACAATACAGGCAGTCGTTTTTGCAGTAATTACTGATTTCGATAAGGCCGCGAATGTAAACGTCGGTACCGTATATATCTTCGCGAATACGACGCGCTTCTTTTGCTAAGTATTCAGCAATTTCGTTATCGTAAAACGCTATAAGCGCTTCGTATTCTTCAAGTGAAAGCGAATGGGTTTGTGTGAGTTTTCGGGCAAGATTCAGTAATGAGCCATGCGAAACGTGCTCCTTAAACGGTTCGTTATGTTCATACTCTTGTTTCATCGCCCACATATCTTTTTGTTGGACGGGGCCCTTTGCTGGGTTAATCCCTTTTGCGAAAAACCTGCTGTTCGAGGTCCTTTGCGCTGGGTTAATTTCTTTGGTGAAAAACCTGCTGGTCGGGGCCCGTTTATGTCCGTTACTGTTCTCTTATTTGTGCCGGATAACGTTCTTTTGCGGATAAAAGTTAACCGGCGAGATATCCAAGCAAGATATCCCACCGGTATTTCTAACAGGTAACAATCTTTTGGATCGTTATCGTGTGGTTACTTAGATGTCCCACTCAACCTGTTCGGTGTGGAGCCATTCTTCTGCGGTTTCAGAAAGCGGCTTGCCAATCCAGTCGGCGTAGAGCTTCTGGATGTCAGGATTTTCATGGGAGAAGCGCAAGGTGTCATTCGAATCAAGGCGATTCAGAACCTTAGCGCGTTCAGCTGCCATTTCTACATTGAATTCAATAGGCTGTCCGCCGCCGCCAACGCAGCCACCAGGGCATGCCATGATTTCAACGAAGTCGTAATCGGCTTCGCCTGCTTCAAGAGCATCAAGAAGTTTTGAGGTGTTCTCAAAGCCACTTGCTACGGCAATCTTGATAGTAAGGTCTGCGATTTCTAACGTCTTGTCGGTCCAAGGACGCTCAGGCGTTGCTTCGGTGGTGTCGCAGGTAGCAAAGTCGGGGTTCTTGCCCGTCAAAATGAAGGCAGCGGAGCGCAATGCGGCTTCCATAACGCCGCCCGTACGACCAAAGATGGTGCCAGCGCCTGTGGACAAGCCCAAAGGATTGTCAAACGCGGTTTCTTCTAAGGCAGCGCAGTTTACGTTGAACATACGCAGCATGTTATTGAATTCGCGCGTGGTAAGAACAGCGTCTACATCAGGACCTGCTTCGGTGGAAAGCTGAGGAACGCCACACTCGTATTTCTTAGCAACGCAAGGCATTACAGAAACTACAAACATGTTTCTCTTACCTGCAGCCTCCATAGGCTCTTTTAGGGTGTTCTTAACGACCGCGCCCATCATCTGATGAGGAGACTTACTGGTGGAAAGCTGCTCTACGAACTGTGGGTAGTGGAGCTTTGCGAAACGGACCCAACCAGGGCAGCAAGAAGTAAACATGGGGCGCTTCTTGCCAGAGGTATACCACTCAATAAATTCGTTGCCTTCTTCCATGATGGTAAGGTCGGCAGCGAAATCGGTGTCGAATACGCGATCGAAACCTAAAGATTTAGCAGCAGCAGCCATGCGACCAGGCGTTGCCTCTTCGTGGGTGAGGCCCATTACTTCGCCCCACGCACTACGAATAGCAGGTGCAAACTGAATAACGGTCATGGTTTCAGGATCTGCCAATGCGTCTAGTACCTTAGGAATATCATTGCGTGCCGTAAGGGCGCCAGTCGGGCAGTGGGTAATGCACTGGCCGCACAAAGCGCAGCCTGCTTCGGTGATGTCTTTGTTACCACGTACGGTAATACCGCGGAACGCGGAAGGACCCTTGAAGTCCCATACGTTGCAGTGCTGGACCTTGGCGCATTCTGCTACGCAGCGGCCACAACGGATACATTTGCTTTCGTCGCGCTGCAGAGGGAAGTCTTCGTCCCATGGCTCGAAATCAAATACAGGGTCGAAATCGAGTTCGCCCACGTTTAGTTCAGCGGCAGTGCGCTGTAAAGCACAGGTGCCTGTGCGTTCGCACGTAGTGCATTCGCTGCGATGACCTTCAAGAATGGTGCGCATGTTTTCGCGACGTGCCGCAATAACACGAGGTGAATTCGTGCGGATATTCATACCATCACAAACAGGTGTATTGCAGGCAGCGCTCAGAGCGTCATCACCTTCGGTTTCTACGACGCAAATGCGGCAAGAACCAATTTCGTTTAAATCTTTCATCCAGCACAAAGTAGGAATGGAAACACCTGCAGCGTGTGCAGCGTCCAAAATGCTGGAGCCTTCTTCTACTGATACGGCTTTGCCGTCGATGGTTACGTTATACATATTGGACTCGGCCTCCTTCCGTTACGCCGCAGCCATAATGATCGCAGCGCAAGCAGCGGCCGCATTCTTGCTGGGCTTCTTCAAGGCTCATCTCAACTTCAACAGCGTCGAAGTCGTGCTTACGCTCGTAGGCGGGACGTTCAACAATGTTTACGCGACCGCAGGCAGTGCGATTGTTGGGCTTAGGTGCGGGAGCGGTTGCGCCGCAATCAAGCTTGTGGTCAAAGCCCAGGTAATCATCAATGTTGTGTGCAGCAACTTTGCCTGCGCTAATTGCAACGATTACCGTCTTAGGGCCAACCTGGCAGTCGCCGCCAACAAATACATTGTCGGGGCCATGAAGAGATTTCAGGTATTCGTCTGCCTGGAAGTAGGTACGATCAGCTTCCATGCCGAATTGCTCGAATGGAGCAGATTCGATGGACTGACCAACCGCGATAAGAATAATGTCTGCCTCAATGCGGTGCAGTGGTTTGTTTGCCTTCTGCGGGGTAGGACGGCCACCCTTAACAGGACCAATCATTTGAGGCTGAGTATAAAGTGCGGTGCAGTGACCATCTTTTACTTCAATATGGTCAGGTGCTTGAAGAACGCACATCTCCACGCCTTCTTGCATAGCTGAATCAATTTCAGCACGCAGAGCGGTCATATCTTCAATGCGACGGCGATAGGCAACCGTTACACTTTCGGCGCCAGCTCGAACGCTGGTGCGAGCGCAGTCCATGGCAACGTTACCGCCGCCAATAACGACTACCTTTTTACCTGTGAAGTCGGGGTAGTTGTTTTCACCAATTTCGGTAAGCAAATCAACCGCACTCATTACGCCTTCAGCATCAGAGCCTTCCATGCGCAAAACTTTGCCACCTTGAGCGCCAATAGCCACATAGCACGCATCGTAGTCTTTGGAGATTTGTGCCATGGTCTTGGTGTCGATGTCGCTTTCGTAATGAACGGTAATGTTTCCTGCGGAAAGAATGGCGCGAATGTCTTCTTCCAAACGTTCACGAGGGAAGCGATAGGCAGGAATGCCATAGCGCATCATGCCACCAAGATGCTTGCGGCGTTCAAAAACGTGAACTTCATGTCCCATCAATGCGCTAAAGTAGGCGCACGTTAAACCGGAGGGGCCGCCACCAATAATGGCAATCTTTTTGCCTGTGGGCTCTGCTGGCTTAGGGGTTTGAACCTTGTCAGCAGGCATGTTGTCTACCGCGAACTTCTTGATGCCACGAATGTTGATTGGCGCATCAAGCAAGGTGCGACGACAACGATCTTCGCAAGGATGTTCGCAAACGAAAGCACATGCGGTAGGGAAGGGGTTGTCTTTGCGAATCATGTTGATTGCGCCAGCGTAGTCGCCTTCGCCTACAAGAGCGATGTAGGCTGGAACATTTACATGAGCAGGACACATGGTTTCGCAAGGAACGGTTTGTGTTACGCCTTCCTGGCAGGTGTAGTTGGTTACATGGCTTTCGTATTCAGCAGCAAAGGTATCCATGCCTTTCAGGAATACATCGGCTGCATGCCAGCCAATAGCGCAATCGGCAGTATCGCGAATAACCGTTGCCTTCTTACGCATATTTTTTAGCAAGTCGGGTGTGCCTTCAAAAGCAAGCACTGCTTCAAGCATTCCTTCAAGTTGGGGAATACCTTCACGGCATGGAGTGCACTTTCCGCACGTTTGACAACCGCTTGCTTGTAATAAAGACAGCTGCATAGCAACGGGGCACATTCCAGGGGGTGTTGCTTCAATACGGCGAGCGAACTCTTGCATGTAAGCTTTTTGCAAGGCATCGTCGTGAGCGACGGGTGCCACGGATAGTTTGCTCATCCAATCCTCCTAACATGTGAACGACAAGTTGTAGCTATCACTTGGGCTCAGTGCTACAAAAGGGGCTTATCTGTGTGCATACGAAAACCGCATACGCGAAAAGCCTGCCCTTAATTGTATAAAACGAAACACTCTGCTAGACAAATTAAAATATGCAAATTACCAGGGGCTTTATTGATTCTGTTGAAAAATATTCATGAGAGATCTTCTCGGGCGGACGGATTGAAATTTCAGGCAAGTGGTACGCATTACGCCGAGAAATAGATTGATAAGGCATTGGAATATATATCAAGTGGTAACAACGCAAATGCGAGGGATGTGCAATGACGACGGGAGCTGGCGGTAGAAGTTGGCGACAGAAGCGACCCCTTCGAAAACTTCAGAAAGACCCAGAAGGGAAAGACCCAGAAAGTTTCTGGAAGAATCAGAAGTATCTAGTCAAGACATCTAGATCTAGGTAAGACATCTAAGCAAGACCAGAAAGTTCGAGAATCTCCGAAAATTCCCCGAACTAAGCGGAACTAGAACGCGTTCAAAATTTGCTATGGGTCAACGGATGAAATTTGGGGGTAGGCGGTGGGCAAAAAATAGGAAATGTCCCAAAATATTCACGAAATTTGTGCTTCTATTCAGAAAAAAATGTAATTTTCCCAAAAAAATAGACAAACCCGAATTACTGACCATCCCAACAGACCTTTGTGATAGCCATACTAGAAAGGTGATGAAAATAGCCCGACTGCACCACAGGTAAGCAAAACGCTTTTCGCTGCAACGCAGAGCGGGTTCCATCGTTAATAACAATGGAAGGAGAAAGTCTGTATGTCCACTACAGATAAACTCAATGGCTTCGGCCCTCTCGCAGGCGTTAAAGTCGTAGAGCTTTGCGAATGGGTAGCAGCTCCTGCTGCAGTACGCTGCCTTTCTGAAATGGGTGCAACTGTCATTAAGACCGAACCACTTCATGGCGATGCTCAGCGTACTCAGGGTCCTGGCTTTGGTTGCGAAAAGAACGATTTCGAAGATCCTACCTTCGACCTTAACAACACCAACAAGGACTTGGTAGCTATCAACCTCAAGAACGAAGACGGCATGAAGTTCATGAAGAAGCTTCTTGCAGACGCTGACGTTTTTGTTGTTAACCTGCGTGACAAGGCTTTGAAGAAGCTCGGTCTTGACTATGAAACCATTCACGAAGAGTTCCCAACGCTTATTTGGGCTCAGATGCGTGGTTATGGTGAATATGGTCCTGAAAAGGACTCCCCCGGATACGACGCAGTATGCTGGGCAGCTCGTGGTGGCGTAGCTAACGTTTTCCGCGAGAAGGGTCAGTCTCCTGCTATCGCTCCTCAGGCATTCGGCGACAACAACGCTGCTTGCATGTTGGCTGGCGGTATTTGCGCAGCTTTGTTCAACCGTACTCGTACCGGTAAGGGCGAAAAGGTTGTAACCAACCTCTATGCTGCTGCAATCTTTGCCTCTGACATTGGTATTTGTGCTCAGCAGTTCGGTGCTGACTATCCTAAGTCTCGTACCGACGTTCCTAATCCATTCAACAATACCTATCGCACCTCTGACGACAAGTGGATTTACATCTGCATGCCTCAGTACGATAAGTACTATGAAATGATGATGAAGATCTTCGGTCGCGAGGACCAGATCGACAACATTGATACCAAGGACCTCACCCACTTGAAGGCTTCTGGTAAGAACAAGGAAGTTATCGGTTGGCTTGAAGAAGCATTTGCTAAGCAGCCTTTCGATTACTGGATGGAACAGTTCCGTATTCATCAGGTACCTGCTCAGAAGCTCTTCCGCTTCCCTGACATCCTTCGCGACGAAGAAGCTTACGTAAACGACGCTCTTCGTTATGTTGAATATGACGAGTGGGGCAAGCATGCTCTGCCAATGACCCCTCTCCGCTTCGGTTCTGCTGGCGATCCTCCTGTTATCCTTGCTAAGCCTGTTGGCTACCACACCGAGGAAATCATGAAGAAGTACGGCTACACCGACGAAGAGATTTATAAGATCGAAAAAGAAGGCGGCGTAGGCATCTATCACGGTGAACCTATTCCTGACACCATCTTTAAGTCTCAGCGTCAGGAAGCTGGCGAAGCTCCTTGCACTTGGGAGAACTAATTAGGTCTAGCAAACAGGACGCAAAAAAAGAAGCAATTCTATTGCAACTTTCGAGGCACGCTACGGCGTGCCTCTTTTTTCGTTTCGGCATCGATTTGCGTCGGGTTAAGAAAGCGCATCGGAGCATGCTTTTTATCAGATAAGAAAGCATGTGCTCGAGGATCAGGCACTAAGAAGTGCGCGAACAAAAGAAGAGCGCAAGAGTGCAAATTGGACCATATAAAAGAGTGGAAAATAGTGTAAAAGGGTATAAAACAGTGTAAAAAGGTGTAAAGTGCCAAAATATGTGCACTTTATGAATAAGCACTTGTTACTATTGCGTTAAATGCTCAGATATATAGAATAAATTATTGCGCTTAGGGCGCAACCAGATAGTGCGGGGTGGAGCAGTCTGGTAGCTCGCCGGGCTCATAACCCGGAGGTCGTTGGTTCAAATCCAGCCCCCGCGACCAAATGTTTCAGCAGGTCAATCGGTATTTCGGTTGGCCTGCTTTTTTATTTCTTGATGTGAATAATCTCGCGTGATATGCCAAGATGCAAAGATATTTTTCTTAAGCATGCTTAAATTTCACAATCTATTGAGTAAAAATACTCAGTATATTGAGTATTTTTACTCAATAGCGAGAAGATTAGTAAAGAGTGATGCTATCAAATGCACTCTCGATGGAAAATCTGCCAAACAGATACGTGATTATGAGTTTGGGAGTATATAAAGCTATAGGCCCATCCAGAATTTGTCTTCGAGTGGTCTATTGAAGTTTTTAATCCTTACTTCGTCTTTGAT
>URVA01000006.1 GCA_900551155.1 uncultured Eggerthella sp.
TCAAGCTTATTTATAAACTCTGTTATTTGCTCTGAGTTCAAAGCGATCTTTAGGGATTCGGTTTGCTTAGGAGCTTTAATACCGTGTAATAACTTACGATCAATCAATCCGTCGTAATCAGCAGCTTTTAACATGGTAATAAGCGATTTATGTATGTCATGTATTGTTTTTGGCTTTAAACACCTACCAGAAACGCTGCTACCATTTGCCAAGTCGTAATAAAGCTTTTCTATATGATCGGGTCGTAAGTCTTTTAAATACAAGTTACCTATATTAAGCGCCACATTTTTTAGTTTATAGCTTTCACTTTCGAGCGTACGCGACGATAAACCTTGTGTCTTACGGCGTTCTTCCCACATTTCTATGTAGTTTTTTACAGTTGTATAGTCAGAAAAAGAGTATTCTTTTCGCTCTAGTTCGCTAATAAACTCACTCAAAGCTTTTTGTGCTTCTGTGTATGTTCCAGCAAATCGCCTTGTTTTAGTTACGTACTTACCTGATTGAGATTTATCGCGACCAACACTCACGCGCAATTGCCATTTACGACAGCGGCGCTTTTCTTTGTTTTCTAATTTGACAATAGAACCTTGACCATGAGTTTTCATGATAAAATTCACCTACTGATCGATTTTCGATTGGTGCTTTGAACCCCGTCTATGGAAAGTGAAGTGGGTAAGGCGGGGTTCTATCTTTAATGCTATGGTGCTACTTCTATCTCTACTGGATTAATAGTTGGTATAAACCCTAAATCATTATTTCCAATAGACACCTTCATCATTTCGTCTGTAGTTCCAAGTAAAACAATAACGTCTCCAACTTCAATATCATCAGTTATGCCATCTTCTGATGGAGGCACTAATATTTCTATATCGGATAGAGTTGCATCGTCATTTGCCAGTGTTGCGACTAAGTATCTTTCTCCAGAATCTTGAAACGAATCAGTAATCATGCATGCCGCAACAGTCCATTTCCCGTCTCTATTAAGGTTGTTCCCTTTATACCAATCATAGGTAAATTTAACGGGATTATCTTTGCTCGAACCTGGATTTTTGTCAGTTTTATTTGATTCATCTTTATCTTCGTTTTGTTTCTTGAATTCTTCATTACAGTCAATGGTTGTTTTTGAAGAATCGTAAGAAACTGTATCGACAACATCATAAAATAGCTTCTCTGATTGTTCTTTATTCCAGTAGTCACTGTTAGGGGTTAGCCATAACAAAAATCCTTTGTCGTTTGAGTTATCAAACCCAGACAGCAACCAATATGCAAATTCGTCATTTTTATTATCGTCAACTATCCCAATTTGGTAATCTATTCCATCTTCTGACCACTCGGAAATAGTTTCTGGTTCTTGACTACCTGTTGTGAATTCACTCCAAGCTTCATTAAGTGTTTTGGTCTGTCCGTATTTAACAGTCTGAATAGAAAAATGCGTGTTTTGATCATCTGGTTTAACGTAATAATTGTATGGCTGAGGCGAATTAATAATCCAGTTTTTATCAACCATAAGAGATACGCCCTGATAAGAAGCATTCGTATCTAGTTTGTAGTCATAATTAATATTACTTGTATCTATTTTCTGACCGTTGTCTATATTGGTTGTTTCGTTGGAGTCGTTTTCTGATTGAGATGAGCAACCACACAAAGTAAAAGCCATTACAGCAACTAAAGCTGTCAACAATAGTTTCTTTTTCATGGTTTACTCCATTTCCTCTTTTGGTTGATACCAGACAACAGTTCCGACTAGCTCAACACTTATATCATCATGGCTTGTAATAACAATATCCTCGTATCCTTCGTCAAACGATTCAGGGCTTAGTACCAATGTGTTTGCACCACGGAACATACGACGCATAACGTAGTTTTCTTCATTCATCTTTACAACGGCTATGGAGCCATTTGTTGGCATCTTGATAGGGTCTATTAGAACGTGGCAACCTTCTGGATAAACCTTATTCATGCAAGTTCCTTCAACCTCTAACAGGTATCCATTTTTGTGATGTTCCCACACCTCATAAGGTACTGGAATATGAGAATCTATTACATCAGGTTCTTGCGCGTCTCCCGCATGCACTCGACCAAGTAAGGGTAAATAAGCTTTCTTTGGTTCTGAAATAGGGATAGCGTTTTGTGGTTTGTTAAATGGCTTCTTTGTAATGGGATCGATTAAGTCCATACCGCCATCTTCAATGATATTCATTTTGCTTAGCCCATAACATGCAGCCATACGTTCAATAGCGCCCATGCGTGGCTCAGAAAATCCACCCTCCCATTGGGATACCGCTCCGCGCGAAACACCAGCTATTTCAGCTAGTTCTGCTTGAGTTACATTAAATATTTTTCTAAGTTTAATTATGTTCTCTCGGATACCCATATTAACCTCCGCTAATTTATCTTACATTTTATGAAAAGAAAACTTGACATGCAATGCTAGTTTAACTAGCATATAATCATCAACAAAGAGCAGGGAGGTGTAATCACTTGAGAACATATGAAACCTTGAAGGAAGCCCGTGAAGATGCTGGTTTTACTCAGGAATATATGGCATCTGAGCTTGGAGTATCTCGTCAAACGTACTCAAACATTGAAAGCGATCCAACTAGAGCAAGCGTTCTTCAGGCTAAACGTATCTGCGAAATTTTAAGCCGTAGTTATGAGCATATTTTTTTCGGCAGAAGTGCTAGTTAAACTAACGCTAACGCAGCCCCAAAACCATTTCTTAAAGGACAACACTCCAAGCACCTACACCGTTAGGTGCCATCGAGGGAGAAGCGAGAGGTTTTTATTTCCGAGATATATAAGTGGTTCATTGCTTCTCTCTCAATGGCAGCTAATGCCAAAGCTAGGTTCATGACGAGGCAGCCATGATTTACGGGGTAATTCTGATCCCAACAGTTTTACCCCGACTAGCGCACTTTGATAAATGCATAACCAGGCAAATTGCATTAGCGGGAACGATAACGCACGAGCGCATTTTAAAAATTACGTAATAGCGATAGCGCGCGCCATGACATGCGGTGAACGCCATGAAGCTTTTGCCTGGTATTTCTTTTTGAGTTTCATGGGGAATAGCTGTCAAACAACCTTTCTCCTTTATTTCGGATATTCGTGCTTTTGCTTCGTTTGGTGGACGTTACTACGACAGGCGGCTATTTCCCATGAAGTTCAAATAAGGAGGTGAGCTAATGGCTACAGAACTTCTAACGCCAAAAGAATTCGCAAAAGAATATCGCGTGACAGAACAATGCGTCACACGTTTATGCCGAACAAACCAGTTAAAAGCATATCGAATAGGCGGGCAATGGCGTATTCCATACGACAAAGAGGAGGTGGAGCAATATGCATCGCAAAACAAAAGAACTGCGTAGTACATACCACGCAGCCCATAAACCACAACAAATTGTAACACTTTTCGGCGTTGAGTATACCTTGCGTAAGTTTTCCGCAATGATTGCCGCTTCTCTCGTTATTGCGATCTGGGGTTGGTTTGTATGTCTAGGAGTTTGGTATCTATGCGGATAGACGAAGCGTATAAGCCAAAACCAAGAAACAATCAATCTGAACTTCCAGGACTTGGTGCTAAAGGCGAACAGATTTACAAGAAAGCTATTGAGTGGATTGAGAAGCATCCTGATGAATTTGAGTACATGAAGCGAAACGCAATTCGTTTATCTAAGCGTGGCGTTGTATCTGCCAACTACCTTGTAAACATGGTGAGAAACGAGAAGCGTGTTTCTATTCCGAATACCTGCGCTCCTGCTTTTGCTCGAATACTCGAATCTAAGGAGCCGTCCTTATTGGGTAAATTCAAAAATCATTCAAGTCAAGTAGATGGGTTTTGTTAAGTGTTCTATAAGTTTGAAATCCCAGGAACCTTGCCAACGTTTAACCAATACGAAAAATTAGAACGATCCAATAGGTACGCAGCGGCAAATTTGAAGAAACAGACTAAGAGTTTAATTGTGTCTTGCCTGGATGACGCACCTAAATTTCCTGGATCAGTAACTGTTTGGTTTACGTGGATCAGGCCAGATATGAGGTCTGACAAAGACAATGTTTCGTTTGCAAAAAAATTTATTCTCGATGCTCTGCAACAAGCAGGAGTAATCAAAAACGACAAATGGAAGCTATGCAGTCCATTTACTAAGTCGTATGCAGTAAATAAATCAAACCCAAGAACAATCGTAGAAATAACCGATGAATATCCTTTTTTGTTTTAGGAGAGATCATGCTAACAAAAGACGAAAATTTAGCTCTTCTATGCGCTCTTGATAAAACAATCAAGCCAAAGCTTGATGATGCCAAGCAAGAAGCTAAATATCAGCTTATGGAAAGCTTTGAAACAACTGGTGCCGATCGTAAAGCAATCCTAGTTGACGGCACTAAGGTTGGCGAGGTTGGAATGTCTTATTCAACTGCAAAGCCAGTTCCTAAGATTGGTCACGAATCTGATTTTCTTGATTATCTTGAGTCACTTGGCCTTACCGAGCGAACTCCTATTAAGGGGTGGGAAAAGCAATTTTCACGAGCAGGGAATTCAGTTATTCATACGAATTCAGGGGAAATTGCGGACTGTATGGAATGGGAGCCATCCCGTGTTAAGTCTGCTGCTGTGCGTGGATGCAAGCCTGATGATGTTCTTAATGCCTTGCAAGGAAAACTTGTTGGAACGAATCCGTTTGCATTGTTGATGGAGGAATAATGGCAGAAACGTCGTTTAATGAAGCCTTGCTGCAAGCCATGAAGGAAATGGAGCAGCCAAAACGTGACTCTACAGCAGATGTTGGCAAGTTTAAATATCGTTATGCACAGCTCGACCAGGTTTTAGGCATTATTCGCCCTGCGCTTTTTGCTCACGATATTATCTTGCTTCAAGGCTCGTGCCTTATAGACGGTGAATGGCGCTTGGTAACTATGGTTGTGTATGCACCAACAGGAGAAGACAAGACGCTAGACGAACGAAAACTTGAGCATTTAAGTGACCCGCAAAAGCTCGGCTCATATGAAACTTACATGCGCCGTTATGCCTTACTAACTGCTTTCGGATTGACAGCAGAAGACGATGATGGGCAAGCGGCCTCTAACTCTAAGCCAGCGCCTTCTAGAAATAAGAAACCCGTTGACAAGATCGCTGAACCAACACTAAAGGCAATTGGCGAAACCTGCTTAGTATACGCTGAAACATTTGGCCTTAATCCTCAAGCCTTTAAACAATCTGTTTGGGAGGAGCTTCAAACTAAACCCGAGCCTGAATGGCTCAAGAAGCTCTCGTGGATGCGTAGCGAGATAGCGAATGCAAATGAATGACCTATGGAGTGAAATATCTAACAGGCTTTTGGAACTAAGAGACGAACTAAATGAATGTGAACGACTAGGTATCGATTGGGCAAACGCCGAAAACGAATACCAGAAAGCAAAGCATATACGCGCTTACGAACTTAAAGATGAAGGTATGGCTGCGACAATGATAAGCATTGTCTTAAAAGGCGATCCTTTTGTTTCTGAAAAGCTTCGTGAGCGCGATTCATATTCAGTGCTCTACGAATCCTCTAAGTCTCGCATCAATGCAATAAAGCTTGAGATGCGCATATTGGAAAGTCAATTACAACGTGAATGGGGACAATAAATGTCTATCAATAAAGTACTTCTTACAGGAAACCTTACACGCGATCCTGAACTTAGTTCTACTGCTGGTGGAACTCCTGTTCTTTCGTTTGGTATTGCGGTAAACGATAAGAGGAAAAACAACCAAACAGGCGAGTGGGAGGATTACCCAAACTTCATTGATTGTGTCATGTTTGGCTCTCGCGCTCAGTCTGTTTCTAAGTTTATTTCGAAAGGCAGCAAAGTCGCTATTGAGGGAAAACTTCATTGGTCTCAGTGGGAACGAGACGGACAGAAGCGAAGCAAGATTGAGGTGATTGTTGATCAGCTTGAGTTCATGTCTAAAGGCGGATCACATGTAAATGTTGAAGCTCAATCGGTTGATTCGTCGGTATATGACAGTGCAATTCCATTCTAAGGATCAATCATGGAACAAAAAGAACTCAATAGCATCTTAGAACTGCATGAAAAATGGCTCTATGACGAAGAGGGCGGCGAACGCGCCAACCTGCACGTAGCCGACCTGCGCGGAGCCAACCTGTACGGAGCCGACCTGCGCGGAGCCAACCTGTACGGAGCCGACCTGTACGGAGCCGACCTGCGCGGAGCCGACCTGCGCGGAGCCGACCTGTACGGAGCCGACCTGCGCGGAGCCAACCTGCGCGGAGCCAACCTGCGCGGAGCCAACCTGCGCGGAGCCGACATAGATGATTCAGCAACTGCTCAAACAGTAATTGTTCCTGAAGGTCAGATTATTGGCTGGAAGAAGGTTAGAGCTTTTGTAGGCGAATTCGGTGTTCGCGAAGCTATCGTCAAATTGCTAATTCCTGGCGATGCTAAACGATGTAATGCCGCAGGTAGAAAATGCAGGGCATCAAAGGCTTTTGTATTGGAAATTACTACCCTGAATAACAAGCCGTTCGAAGAAACCGACATTGCTTTTTGCAGCTACAACGAATCAACCTTTGAATACAAGGTAGGCGAAATGGTCTATCCAGATTCATTTGATGAAAACCGATGGGACGAATGCTCTCATGGTATCCACTTCTTTATTACACGCCAGGAAGCAGTTGATTACTAATATGGCAGAAACATTTACGGTGTTTGAAAAGTTTGGCGATGTCTGCGCAGCTCTCGGACAGGACGATCGTAAAGAGCTTATTTACGCAATAAATATGTACGGCATGTTCGGCGAAGAAGTTGAACTTCCTTATATGTTGAAGGCTTTGTTTATTGCTCTTAAAGAGGATATAGACAACTCTAAAAACGCTAGAACCAGAGGTTCTAAAGGTGGTAGGCCAAAGGCAAAACAAGAGGTTTCCGAAAACGAAAAACCAGAGGTTTCTAAAAGTGCAAAACCAGAGGTTTCGGAAAAAACCGACAAAACAGAAAGCCAAACCAATACAAACCAAAACAATACAAACCAAACCAATACAAATAAGAAAGAGGGGCGGTTTACACCGCCAACTCTCGACCAAGTGCGGGAGCATTGTTCCGATAAGGGATACACTTTCGACCCCGAAGCGTTCTATGCCTTCTACGAATCGAAGGGGTGGAAGGTCGGCAGAAACCCAATGAAGTCATGGACGGCGGCATGTGTAACCTGGCAGAAGCGAGAGGGCAAAGCAGAGGTGATTCATGATGACTACTCAGAGTACGCCTAGGTTTTGCGAGTTTTGCGGTGCAGAACTTAAAACTAAGCCGCTAGAGCTTTTCGGCGGGAAAATTGTCGAGCGCGTTGTTCCATGCCCCTGCAAGGGATCGGTTGAAGCAATTCAGGCAGCACAACGAGCTGAAAACGATCAGAAACGCATAGAAGCTCAAAGGCGCTGGGAACGCGACCTTAGACGGGCTGGTGTTCGTCCTCGCTACTGGGGGAAGTGCCAAAATAGCGATCTTCAATCAGTCTACAGCGATGCTATTTCAGACGGACTGTACATATGGGGCGAACAGGGAAGGGGTAAAACTTCCCTTGCTTGTGAGATTGGAAAACGAGCCTTGCGCGAAAAGCAAAAAGTGCTGTTTGTAAACGTTCCGTCATTGATGCGTGACATTAGAAATTCTTACAGCTCAAATGAAACTTCTGCTGAAGAAATTGTTCAGAAGTGTATAAATGCAAAACTTTTGATTCTCGATGATCTTGGGCAAGAAAACGCAACAAAGGACACCGTAGAGATCATCTACGAAATCGTTAACGAACGTGATCTTGACATGGCTCCCATGGTTGTTACCTCGAATCTTCGTAGGGATAAATTCATATCCCATTACTCCAAGCAGCTTGGAAATGATGAAGTTGCTCTCAACAAGGCCAAGTCCATTGTTTCAAGACTTAGTTCTCTTCGCTCATACGAAGTAAAAGGAAGTGATCATAGAATTGCAAGATAAAACAACACTTGCTGAAATATGGCACCCGTTAATGCAAGCACCATCCTACATTTCGGATAGGTGCTTTATTTGTGGCAAAAGAGCCACTAACAAACATCACATGGTTAAACGTTCTGCTGGTGAGCTTTACGTTGATGGGAGAAAGCTTAAGAAGCCTGAAATTACGCTATGTGGTTCTGGATGTACTGGGCATCATGGTTTGGCACATGATGGCAAACTCCATTTTCGATGGGTTCCAGATGTTATAGAAAACAAAAATGGAGCTTTTACCCAGTTCTATAGGGTAGGCCACTTGGAATACCTCATAACCGAACATGCCACTAAATACCAAGACGCGCTGCAAATGGATGGTTGGCAGCGCGTTAGATTGCCAGGTGAATTATGGGACGAGTAGTAACTAACGTTTCGTTGTGTGAGCAATGTGTTCATTGCGACACTAAGTAAGGGGTACGACGATGAATAGATTGAAAGCGTATTTTTCGGACGTTGAGACTGCTGCAAACTTCTTGAGCCTGTTTTTCAGCACCGCCGACTACAAGGGGATGGCGTGTGCTAAGTGCCCTTGCAGGGCAGTTTGCGATGTGAAGTTAGATACGTGTTGCGAGGACATTATCGCCGAATGGTTAGAGGGTGAAGCATGAAGCCATGTTTTCCAGTGTCACCGATTTATAGATGCTTTCGTATACATAAGGCCACAGGAGAGATTACAGAACGGTACGAAACCATTAAACAGGCAGCCTATTTAAACGGACGCAACAGAAGCGCAATGATCGATGCGATACATAAATCTAAGTTGCCTAAAGGGTCGTACCTGTTTGTCGAATCATCTAAATGGAGTGGCGTTTATGACTTTAGGGGATGCAGGGTTAACCGCCCATTATTTGCGGTTAAAGACAAGCAGGCGCTTTGGTTTCCAGGAATTGAGTATGCAGCTAAAAGCCTTGGAGTGTGCAAGTCCACAATCTGGAAAGCACTAGGGTCAAATAACTACATCAAGTGCCTAAAGATGACTGTTAGGTATGCCAATACAACCAATGATGTACAGGTATTACGGAATGCAGGATATGAGGTGGAAATACATGATGAATAAAGAGCAGCTTGAACTAATCAAAAAGTGCCTTAGGGATGACATTAGAAACAAAGATTGCGTTAATGTTCTTGATTACTTATACGAAGGTACAACAACAAATTCTTATGAAACAAGTTATCAAGAAGACGCCGAACAACTCCTTGATTTGATCGAATGTGCTCAATTAGAGGCCACGAAAAAACGACAAGAAGAAAACGAGAAAGCCATTAGTAATCTTCTTGATAAATACGGAATTGAGCACTATCAGGATATGGGTTCGATTATTTATGCGCCGAGAAGCGTGTTAGAGAAGCGTTTAATGCCAGAAGGTGCTGAATGGCCTAAGTTCGAAGATGGTGAGCCTGTCTTAGTTGGTGACGAGTTCGAAACAATGGTTTCAGGAACCAAGAAAGTAGACGCGATCAAATTCAAAGACGGATACATATTTTCTTTAGAGTTCAACGATGGTTGTGATACTGCGGAATTCTACAAGAATGCGGTAAAGCGCCCAGAACACAGGGAAACACTGCAAGATGTGATTGATGATTACGACAAGAGGATAACTGAATACTGGAAATGTTCATCAATACCTTGTTCTAGGTGCCCGTCTAAAATAGATGGCAAAACTCCCCATGACTACTACGGAACAACGGTGTGCGACCTTGCAAAAGTACACGACATCAAACGCCGCCTAGAAGCTATCGCTAAACGTATGGGCGGTGAGCAGTAATGGAAGTGAAAATCGATATTGAACAATATTTTACAGAGGACGATATAAAAGAACTTGTTGAGGATGAAATCAGAGAGTACGTCAGAGAAATTGTCAATGACTATTTTGGTCGCTGGAAATATCGAGATTTCGTTGTAAAAGTTGCTGAAGATACTTTCTGGAATGCTCTAGAAAAACTCGGGACAGACACGATGGGCGCTATTAGGAATCAAGTTAGAAAAGAAATTCTAAACATAAAAGCATATCAACTTTTAGGCACCAGAACAAACTACTCTACTGGTAGGGAAGAGCCAACTTACGTTCAGAAAGTAATAAATGAAGAAGCAGAAAAGATGCGCCCAGAAATCTCCAACATTCTGCAAGAAAAAATATCTGAACAAGTACAAGACGAATACGCAGCATCCGTCTTATCGGATGCCTTCTACGAGCTTATAGAGCCTGTGTTTAAGAAACCTCGGTCTTCTCGCAAGTGGTTTGAAGAAGGAAGGGTGAACACCGATGCCGACAATTGAGGATTTTTTCATTAAAGAATACGAGCGAGTAGTCGCTGAAAATAACGAGCTAAAGAAGCAATTAAACGATCTTGAAAGCGACGGGGGAAAGTTCGGCGTTTTTGATCTACACCAACCAAAAGAACTTGTCTATGTTGATATCGAAGACTGCGCGTATTTTTGGCTGAATACAGAATTGAGTAAGGAGCAACTAAGAGAGCTGATCAACTTAGGTAAGGACGATTTTATTAAGAAATGCAAAGAAATAAAGGATGGTAATAGCTATTATTCTTTACACGCTTTAAGTGTCGAAGAGGCGAGATATAGGTATTCGATTTCTGTACGCGATATGGACGGCACGCATGAGTACGCCTTCGACGACACCAAGAATCCTAAACTGGTTAATCTGAGCGTTGCGCCAGGCTTGAGTGACTGGGTAGAAAAACGGTATCTGGATCAAGTATTAAGTATCGCGGCATCAGAGCTTCGCGAATCTATTGCCAATCGTATCGAAGATATAGAACAAGAGGAAGCCGAAGCAGGTGAGCAAGATGCCAACGAATGAAGAACGTAAAGAGGTCGTAAAAGCACTTCATGATTTGTGTGACGGTTGCGAAACCGTGTCTGACTACGACTTAGCTAAAGCATTATGTCTGGAAGCCGTATCGAGATACGCTTATAGCAGTGAGAGCGTGCTACGCATTGCTGACCTAATCGAACCTGAACCAGAGCGGACGTGCAACGTTATTTTTAGATCGCACGAGCTGAGTCAAACGCAAACGGCGTTAGTAAAGTCGTGTTCGGGGTGCGGGTTTGAATTTGGCACCGAAATAAAGAATACGTTTCCGTTCGAGGTAACAATCAACAGTATCTCCATACCTAATTACTGCCCGAACTGTGGAGCGAAGGTGGTTTACGAATGAAAAAGTATGAACCGCCGCTACAAATTGCAGCTGATTCATGCATGAATAATAGTGGCGAAACAGTCCTAACTCTATATGGAGATCATGGGGTACCTGACATTATTGTCTGTGACGGCAAGAGATATATACAAGAGCCAGAAGTTGAAATTGATGAGCTGCTTGGTATAGCTGAACAAATGGAGTGGGCATCAGAAGCTTCATATGAAGAAGTTGGTGTTGTTAGCGGTGGAATTGTTGGAGCTTGGGCGGAAAAGATTAAAGAAGCATGTGGGGCACATGATTGATAATGATAAAACTGCCGCGAATGATCTCGTTAATCTTAGAAATTTAATGCACGAATTAGCAAATTCAGGATTCAAGCACAGCAATAAATGTATGGAAATATGCCCATGTTTTCCCTATTGCCAAACTCACATGGATTACGAATGTCATCAGCTAGTAGCAAGGTATTTAGATCGCGAACTTACAAGAATACTTAGGGGGTTAAATGGTTAAGTCGGTATTACTTTCCATTGTATTCACAATCGTTTGTTTAATCATCGCAGCCATTGGTCTAGTAGCTAGTGGCTTTCTTTTTGGATTTGGTTTTCATATTGCAAACATAGTGGCATGGAGCGTATTTATCTAACTAAGGAGAACATATGGCTAAAGTGGTTATTACATACGATAATGGATTGTCAACCATTCTTGATATAAAAGACCACGACAAAAAAGAAACTATCAAGGCTTTTAACGATAAGATTTTACAATCAAG
The DNA here is from genome assembly GCA_900551155.1 of uncultured Eggerthella sp. GTDB lineage: Bacteria > Actinomycetota > Coriobacteriia > Coriobacteriales > Eggerthellaceae > Anaerotardibacter. Next base: position 11,957 of record URVA01000006.1, read on the forward strand.
CAGCTGGGTTCATGTTGATTGTGTACTAGTTAATCTCGAAAAAGTAGCTAGTATTTGCTCTTACAACGACGATGAAGAAATTCCAGGACTTGACGATGAATTTAGTTTGTTAGCTAGATCACTGATTAAGTAACATGTACCAAATATAGTACAATGCAAATACAGGCTCGTTTTTCTAATACAATCGAAACTCGGGTTTGAATGGCATGTTGAGTTAATAACTGGCAGTATCATGCGACTTTTCCTAGGAAAACAACATGCAAGCCCAACAGTACCGCAAACTGCTGGACGCACATAGCTTGCCTACCGTGAGTAGGTGGAGTACCTGGGAGCGTCTTTTGCGGGGCGCTCCTTGCTTTTTGAATTAAATTCCAGGTCATTTTTAACTGATAACCGCAAAAAATCACGCTTTGAATTAAATATTTAACTGAATAGAGGACACATGAACTATACATCTGACTATGGTTTCAAACTCGAATACGCCCATGAAGGCGATGCTGGTATGGATTTGCGATCAGCGGAAGACGCAATTATTCTTCCTGGAGGTCGTGAGACTATTGGAACAGGTATTCATATCGAGCTACCAAAAGGAACGGTTGGTTATGTAATGCCCCGTTCAGGACTTGCCGCAAAACACGGTATCACAGTGCTTAATTCTCCTGGTGTGGTAGACGAGGGATACCGTGGCGAAATCAAAGCAACGATTCATAATGCAGGATTCGCACCGTTTGAAATTCGCAAAGGGGATAGGATCGCGCAATTAGTGGTGGCTCCTTATGCAAAAGTATTTCCCGAAATGGTTGATGAACTAAGCGAAACAGAGCGCGGAAATAACGGGTTTGGATCAACGGGGATTAAGTAATGGCAGATGCAATGTATTTCCCTGAATCGTTTGATGAATTTATTGAAATGTATGGGTTCAAGGACAAAGAAGAAATCTATACAAACGGTTCGATGCTTATTCCTGTCTTTCGGGTAAAGCAATGGTTAGAGCATGAAGAATCAAAGAAGAATCAACAGAAAGAAGTTAAGTAATGGACTTAAAACGACGTGATATTTGCGGACGTGTTCAAACGACTGCTTCTGCCGAATCTGGATGGCTTCGCGGTGAAAGCTGGTGCGAACACGAGTATGAAGGATATACCGAAGATTACTGCCCTGATTGCGCCAAAAAAGTAAACGAAGCTATAGCAAAGATCAAAAAAGAGTTGGAGTAATTTTAATAATAAGGTGTACCAAGAATAGGACAAGGCAGTATAATTTACAAAACCACTAATCAAGAGGGGATTATGTCAAAGCCCAAATATACCACCGCTCAAAAACGCTCACAGCGTTATTTGCGATCAGTCCGACTAGCAGAGCGCCGCATTCAGGTCTTAGAAGCAGAGATAGAGCTACAGCAATCACGATTAACTCTAAACGGTGTTTCTGGTGGAGAAAATGTAAAAGCAACCATGCAGGGCGATTCTATGGAACAAGGCTTTACAAAGCTTTACGAATTATGCGACAGCTTAGACACAGACCTTATAGGTTATGTTGAAGAACGAGAAGAAGCATTAAATGTGCTGAAACATCTAAGCAATCCTAATCATTACATGATCTTATATCTTCGATACTTTCAAGGTCTTAGCTTTAGCCAAGTAGCAAACATAATGAACTATACAGAGCGCAATGTATTCAAACTCCATTTGCAGGCGCTAAGTGCATTACATGCTTACTTACCAGTACAATATAGGAAAAGAGTTCAGTAAAGTTCAGTTCTATTCCTGATATTATGTTATTGGGTTAAAACACCTAAATAGGCCGTCCTAGTTATTAGGGCGGCTTTCTTTATATATACACCCCATACAACCGAATAAGAGGCCTGTATATGCCTTATACCTATTGCTTCTCGTGTGGCAAGCTTAGAGATACCCAAGGGGGTATATGTGCGCAATGCACTGAAGATATGCGCCTAAGCAAGCAAGGCCACGGAGATAAGCACCCTAAACATTCTGACAATCTATTCATAGATCTAGAAGAAGATAATGAGCAAGCCAAACCCAAGACGCGCCAATAGTACGCGCCGCAATAAGATACGAGCGCGCATAAAAGCCCAAGGCTTGCCATGTGCGTTATGTGGTGCACCCATAGACTATAGCTTGCCTGCTGGTGATCCTATGAGCTTCGAGGTGGACGAGATTATCCCAGTATCATTGGGTGGCGATCCATTAGACATAGACAACTGCCAGCCAGTGCATCGCATATGCAATCAACGCAAAGGTAACAAGTTGCATTACACATGCGAAACTCCAAGCACACACACAAATGGAACTAGCGCGGTGATTAATAGTCAAAATTGGGCTAGATAGCGGGCATGATACATAGCAAATAACTATAATAGCAGGTCATAGGCTCATAAATTTAATAGGGTGGGGAGTGGCCCCCCTGGTACCCCGCCAGCCATCCCACTGCACCAGGGCTAAAATACCCCCGAGTAAAATTTTTTCCAAAACAACGGCAACAACGGCAAAACAGAATAGGAGGTTTTTACAGTTGAAAATCTCCGAAATGATACCGTATGAGCGCAACGCATGGAACAACGAAGAAGGCGTGCCAGCTATTGCTCAATCTATTAAAGATTTTGGATTTCGTGGGCAAATAAAGCTGTGGAAACGTGATAACCCCGTAATTATTAGCGGACACCACCGTGTAAAAGCCTTAAAACTGCTCGGTTGGGAAGAATTACCAGATGAACATATTCAGTTTTGCGATGATATGACCGAGCAAGACGTTAAAGCATTTAGGCTCGCAGATAACCGTACTGGTCAAACTGGTAAATGGAACAAAGGACTTGAAAAGGCTGAAATCAAATCCCTGCAAAAAATGGGCGTTGATATGAGCAAATACAAGTTTGATTTCAAATCAAAACATTTGCCATACGGTGCAGAAATACTTAAATCTGACAAAGAATGGAACATGCTTCTATGCAATCGCTATGACTGCATAGGTAAATGGGAAATGCCAATTTTAGAACCTGCTGATGCATGTCCTGACGATATGATCAGTTTTAATTTTTGCAAAAGCGCAACAGATTTTAGTCCAGGCGTGCATTTTTGTATTGATGATTATCAATTCGAGCGCGTTTGGAGAAACCCGCAAAAATATATCGATTTACTACGTAAGTTTGATTGTGTGGTTTGTCCTGACTTCAGTATCTACATTGATATGCCGCTTCCAATGAAGTTGTGGAACCTATACAAATCACGCGCACTCGGTCATTGGTGGCAGCGCGAAGGATTGAACGTTATTCCGAATGTTACATGGAGCGATGAAAGTTCATTTGACTATTGTTTTGCGGATATTCCAAAAGGCGGAACGATATTTATAAGCACGGTAGGTGTAACACGAGACAAAGAAGCTAACAAGCTAGTAATTAAAGGTTTAGAGCGCGTGATGGAGGAAATAAAACCATCACGCATTTTGTTATTAGGGACAAAACCTAAGTTTGATTTTGGAAATACGGAAGTAAAAGTATATAAACCTATGGCATTTAAGAAATAGAGAATAATATGGCTAAATCTAAAAGTATTTCTTCGACAATGGTCGATATGACTGATGGCGGTGGGAATAGTAAAATTCCGTGGGATAAATCGCATCCAGCACAGCAAGCACCATCTACGTTAAAAGAAGCACTTGGTACAAAAGGCCGTCCAATGGGAATGGAAAGAGCGTTATCTGGAGCGAATCCTTATTACAGTGGAAACTATCGAGAGTATTCTGAAAATTGTCAACGAGCTGTTGTTGCGTACGAATTAAGACGCAGAGGTTATGACGTAATAGCACAACCAACTTTCGAAAATGATGTTTTACCGTCCATGGGAAGATGGCAAGGAGCTTTTCAGGGAGCTAGAAGAGAAAGTATCGGTGCGTCTACAACAGCAAAAGCACGTGATAATTTGCGAAACAAAATGCAAAGTTACGGTCCAGGCTCTCGCGCGATTGTTGGTGTTAATTGGAAATCTGGCGGCGGTCATGTATTTAATGTCGAAAATGTTGGTGGTAGAATTCACTATATAGATGCGCAAACTGGCGTTAGATACAATCCTAAAACTATTCTGAATGGTACAAAATCAGGTTCAGTTTCTATCTTGAGAACCGATAATCTAAGAATTTCTGATCGTGCAAAAAAGAGCGTAAGGCCAAGGTGATATAAATGATTACTCTTGATGAAGCAAAAAAGATCGCCGAAGATGCTCATGAATCATTTGGAGAAAAATATGACAGTTGGTTTGAAACGGAAAAGGCGTTCATTTTTTCTGTGTCTGACTATGAAGGGTACGGAGGGTTTTTAATGCCTTTTTATGTAACCAAAAAAGATGGAAAAGTTCATTTCGATTACTCTCAAGCAATGATGATGGGCACACTTGGAGAAGACATTGCAGAGGGAAAACTATAAAAGTAAGTTTTAACTGTTTCAGCCGTCCTTCGGGGCGGCTTTTTTTATGGAGTAAATCATGGTTAAAAGTAAAGACATCTCCTCACGCCTTAACAGCGTGGGTGGGGGTAATGGTATCCCCGTAATTACTCAAGATCAATTTCTTGCTCAACGTGGTCTTTCGTCTCCAATCAGCGATTTCACGCTAGATACTACACGTTTGCCACATGGCGAAACGCAGCGGCAAACAAATAGACGAACAAAACAGACGATAGAAAACGCACGCGAATACAGCGAAAGGCGTAGGGCTGCAATCAATGAATATAATTCGTTAATTTCTTCTGGTCAGATTCGCAAACCATCGCAAATAGAAAATCTATTAAGTACAGCGCGCGGGCAAGAAGATAATCCAGCGGTTCAAGCGGCGAGAAGATCGCTAAAAAAACGCGGATATGACTGGAGAACAGGTCAAAGGATATAGACATGGTCAAATCAAAGTCATACGTTGCTACGTATCGAAGACGCGAATCACTAACACGCGAAATTCAAGACTTAAACGCCCAAATAGCAGCAGTTAGAAATTCTGCTGAATCTAAAGCGGTTCAAGACGCACGAGGTGATTATACAGGCGGTTCTGTTGGTAGCTATCAGAACGATAGAGAATATTACACAGCTATGAATCTTGGAAATTCTAATTATGGCGAATTAGTTCGCAAGCGTAATCAAAAGCAGCGAGAACTTGCATCTATGGGTCGTGGGCAGATGGCTTTATTTAATGTTAGGTAATTATTATGGTTAAGAGTAAAGGATCGCCATTTAACGCTGTTGCTAGTCAACCTATGACTTTACGTCAACATATCGAGCAAAGATTGCAAGGCTCTGCTGGTGTTCAAGCAAATAGTACTGGCACTGATGCCGACAAAATCCCTGATTGGTTTGCCGATAGAAATAGGGTTGGTGGAGAACAGATATATACGGGTACTATTGCCCGTGAAACTGAAAAAGCAGTTTTAATTAGCGGCAATACAATATCAGGTAGACCTATTGAAATGTGGGTTCCTAAGTCAGTATTGCAAACGCATGGACAACAATCGAATGATCGTCTGAACAAGCAAGTTAATCGTGAATTAAATATGAGATATTCATCTTATCTCAAACAAACAGCACAACAAGCAGGCGTAAAAGTGGGCAACTTGTCGTCCTGGGACAAAATTAAAGCAAAGTTAGATAAAAATGGAATTTCTTATTTGGATAAAGAACAATTTGGCAACCAGCCTTATACAAACTGATTGCCAAATAACTAAAATTCTTTAGCGCGTAATTCTTCATCTGGAAAAGCAAACATAACTTTATAACCGAGCCGTCCAAGTTGTTCAGCGGCACTTCTGGTTATCGCATTACTAAATGTATACGGTACATCTGCACCGCCTTCGTAGTCTCGTTGTGCTTGGTCTTTATACCAACGTAAAACAACGGTTCCATTTGGTGGTGTATTAGAAATAACATTAGAAACAAGTTCGTTTACTGCGTTGTCGTGCTCAATGAGAGCCTGTTTGAGCCATTCAATCACATCTTCTGGTGGTTCAGGTTTATCAGGCTGTTCCCAGAGCTTTATTGTGCGCGTAGAAACGTCCGCTTCATTTGCTAAATCGCTTTGAGAGATTCCGCAAATTTCACGGACGGCTTTCATGAATGCTTTTTTAGACAAAATACCTCCTAGAGCTTTAATGGTGCTGGTTTGTCGTAATTGACATCAGGATAAATAAGCTTTCGAGCTGCAATGATGTATGCATTGAAAACACGCCACGAAAAGCCAAGTTCTTCTTTTAATGAGCGAATAGGATAAGACCATGTTTTGTTCTGCAAAGAAAAAAGCATACATGGAGAATTTTTCTCTTTGATTTGCGAAAGATTTTCTTCAGTAAGCATGTTAAAGAACTCACGCACACTCTCTTCTGGAATTTGCGCAGCTATTTCCGCTGGAGTACCAGAATAACGAACAAGATTGCCGCGCTTTGATTCAAATACTGGAAGATCAGATGCGTTTTTAATAACAAAATTTTTCATGATGATTCCTCTCAATAGAGTTGCAGCGATCCCTTATCGCTGTCGATGATATGAGTATATTTCCCCATTAGGGAAAAGTAAAGAACAATTTTAATTATTTTTTTTGGAGGTGAATCATGCTCGAAAAACCACCTTCAATTGCTAACGACCCGTTCAAAAGCGCCAAATGGGACGAAGTAACAACAGGTCGCAAGTTCGATGAATCGGACATCCCTACATTAGTTTTGCTTGTCCAATGGCACGCAGTTGTTCAAAAGTGCATTGATGATTTAGATGCATTCGGCGAAGTCGTGTACGAAAACAAGATGGGCGATATTAAATCGCTTCCGCAGCTTTCTTCCATGAAGCAAGCAAGTGCAGAAATACGCGCATTAAATAAACAGCTTGGAATTAATGACGAAGTTGCACCACAAGAAAAGAAAAACAATATAACGAGGTTGAGTGTAATTGCAGGAAACCGTACGAAGAGGAGCGCAAGAGCCAAGAATATTGGTTAGGCGCTCAGAAGCATTTTATACCGACGGTGAAGATGCTGCTCAATTGGTTGCCGAATATGGTTTTACGCTTGATCCGTGGCAGTCACTTGTACTTAATGACTGGTTAGCACGTGATGAAAACGATGCTCCCGTTTATTTAACACTTGGTCTTGCTTGTCCACGTCAGAACGGCAAAAACGGCGGTATTGAAGCGTTTGAGCTTTATAAAATGGCGATTTGCGGTGAAAAGGTCTTACATACAGCGCACCAAGTAAAAACAGCTAACAAAGCGTTTCAGCGCCTTGCAGCTATATTCACCGATCCAGCACATCCCGAATTAAATGAGCTGGTAATGAATGTTAGACGCACTAACGGCGAACAGGCTATTTACTTAAAAAATGGCGGTCTGATTGAGTATTCCGCACGTTCTCGCGGAGCTTCACGTGGCAATACGTACAGCGTTGTAATTATCGACGAAGCGCAGGAATACACGGACGAGCAAGCAGAAGCTCTAATGCCAACACTTGCAGCATCGCCAACAGGGTATAGACAGATCGTTTATACGGGAACACCACCTGGACCTACATCACCTGGCACCGTATTTGAGCGTATTCGTAAAAGCGCAATAACAAATCCAAGTAAAACGATGTGTTGGCATGAATGGAGCATTGACGATTGCCCGAAAATTGGATCAACATTCGATAATTTGATCAATGCTGTTTATTCGACAAACCCCGCTATGGGAATTCGCTTAGACGAAGATTTCACACGTGAAGAATTTAACACCATGTCGCTCGATGGTTTTGCTCGCGAACGTTTAGGCTGGTGGAGCGACCAAAAAGCAGCATCAGCAATAAGCCAGCATGATTGGAACGAATGCGCTGTTCCACTTGATGAAGTTCCAAAAGAGGGCAAAAAGGCTTTTGGAGTTAAATTCAGCATCGACGGATCGCAAATTGCACTCGCAGCGTGCAGAATTCCAGAAGATAAGCCCGCTTATGTGGAGCTTGTCGGCATGGGAACTCTCGCGGATGGCATTACATGGCTATCTGATTTTCTTTGTAACGAAGACATGGAAGAAACAACCGCTGCTATTGCGGTTGATGGGAAAAACGGCGCAGATGCGCTTTTAGACAAATTACGAGATATATACCCACGTCAAGCCCTAATGGTTCCAGGTTCAAAAGGTGTTATAGCGTCAGCTTCGATGTTTCAAGAAGCAATTCGAGAGCGCACACTCACTCACTGGGATTCACAAAACGGAGAACAAAAGGCGCTGGATGATTCGGCAACATCATCAATTAAAAGACCAATTGGCGGTGACGGCGGTTGGGGATATGGCGGAGATAATGCGGCGGCTATTGAGGCTGCCGCTCTTGCTTTTTGGGCATGTAAGACAACTACACGAGACCCTGATGGGGGGTGCATTATTCTGTGAGTATTGATTTACCACTTTATCAAGTTCGACCTGAACAGATGGATTTGTCAGCTAAGGAAACCGAATTATTTAATGAATTATTAGCTATTTGGCAGCAATACTTAGATGGAAACATCAGAAATGAAGCCTACTATAAAGGCAAATTAAGAGTAGTTTCAAAAGATCAGAACTCGCCCGAAGAATTACAAAAGCTAAAAGTAGTAATGGGTTGGGGCGGCAAATGCGTTGACGTATTGGCTGGTCGTTCGGTATTAAAGGAATTTACTAGCCAAGGAACAGGCGCAAACGATTTATTAAATGCTGTTGGTAATAACGATCTAATTACTTTATACGAACAGGCAGTCACCAGTGAATTAACCGATTCATGTTCGTTTATGACAGTATCAAAGGGCGCACCAGGAGAGCCAGACGTAATTATTTCGGCTCATTCGGCGCTTGATGCTGTTGCTATCTATGATTACCGCAAAAAGCGAATCAAAGCTGGTTTAGTAGTCCTAGATATTGAGGAAGACGAAAACAAACAGCGCAAACCGACATGGGTAAACATGTATACAGACGAAAAGACTTATTCCATGCGTTTATTGCAAGCTGGAATAGTTGGTTCTGAACATTGGGTTACTGAAATAGCAGATAATCCATTAGACCGCCCGTTGATGGAGCCGTTGGTTTATCGCCCTTCAATTATTCGTCCATTTGGTAAAAGTCGAATAAACAGGACGGTGCGTTCACTCATTGATCGCGCTCTAGCTGTTGGAGCACGAACAGAAACAAGCGCGGTTTTCTACACTTGGCCCCAGCGTTATTTGCTCAACGTTGACAAGAAGACAGTTCAAGAAATGGCAAGTTCAAAAATGGGCATGTACGTTGATCGCATGTTATTGGTCTCCACTAATAAAAATGGAGATTCGCCACAGTATGGTCAGTTGTCGCAAATGACAATGCAACCGCATATCGACCATTTGGAAATGCTTGCAAAGCAATTTGCATCTGAAGCGTGCGTTCCATTAGATGAAGTTGGAATTGTATTTGACAATCCATCAAGTGCTGACGCAATGTACGCAGCTCAACAGCGTTTGATTGTCGAAGCAGAGCATGTAAATAGAATCAACGGAGCAGCATTGAAGAATGTTGCCTTAATTGCCCTTGCTTGCATTCGAAATGCTCAACGGATTGAAGAATTATCGGATGATGATAAAACCATTATCCCGCGATTTGAGAACCCGTTACGCCCGTCTATGGCTGCTCGTGCTGACTACGCAATAAAGGTTGCTTCAGCGGTTCCAGAATACGCTCAAACACGTTATTTCTGGGAGGATTTGGGATATGAAAAAGCAGATATTGATGGAATTATGCGCGAAGTTAGACAAGCGCAAACTTCAAACATTATCGCCCAAATGGCAGCGCAACAGGCGGCACGCACGCCCACACCAATTCCACAAGCAGGCGGTGAATAATGAGGATTAGCGAAGCGGAGTTAAAAGCCTACACAAGAGAAATAACTAAGTCTCAAGAATCGGCTAGAGTTTATGTTGAAGCTTCATTGCGTGCGTTTCTCCAGATGAATCCTAATGCGACTAGAGATGATTTATATACTTTCGCGCTCCAGATCATGGAGCAAGCATTTCGAGCTTTTGGAGATATGGCAGCATCTACCGCTTCTGCTAAATACGATGAAACGGTAAACAAATTCGGTTATAACCTAAACGCAGCGCAAAACAATAATTCATGGGAACAAGCGAATCTTGTTTCTAATGTTGCTTATGTGTCCAATCAGTTAGCAAATGGAAACTTTAATACAGATCGTTTTATTTATGAGCTTTCTTATCGCGCCTACGATCATGCATTGCACGCAGCAAATAAAACAATATCTAGCAATGCTGATCGTGATGAAGATTTCCGCGCTGGTATGCGTTGGGCGCGTGTTCCAACAGGTCGTGAAACTTGCGGCTTTTGTTTAATGCTCGCATCACGTGGTTTTGCTTATAAGACACGCGAAAGTGCAGGCGGTATTTATGGTTCGTCAATAAATACATTCCATTCTCATTGTGATTGTCGCGTTGTTCCAGGGAACGTAACAACAACTGTTGCTGGATATAATCCTGATCATTTTTATGAGGTTTATGACAAGGCACGTGATTATGTGGAGGATGAAGCGCGCGAAGAGTGGAAGCATATGAGCAAAGAAGAACAAGATGCTTATAAATCTCCAGGTCGTGGAGCCTATGACAAGTTTTTGCGAAATAAAATCATCGCTCAAATAAACCGAATGCCAAAATCTGAACTTTTTGGCTAGGTAAAACCTTATATCACTTAGGAATCAGGCACCCGTAAAGGGTGCTTTTTTCATGCCTAAAAACCGAGCTGAATAGCTCAAAAGATGTGCTGAATAGCGCAGGAAGGGGGCTTTATGCCTACAGAAGAAAACAATCAAGAACCAGTTGAACAGGACGAAACAAACGAACAAAACGAGCCTACCGACTGGGAATCCAAGTATAGGGAAGCTATCAAGCACTCACGCACTTGGGAAAAGCAAGCAAAAGCAAACAAAGCTGCTGCCGACGAACTGGAAAAGATCAAGGCAGAAAAGCTGACCAAAGAAGAAAAGCTGCAAAAACAGCTTGAAGAAGCAACTGCAAAAGCAGAGGCACTTCAGGCAGAAAAAAACCGTGCAGTGTGGGTAAAAGAAGCCTCCAAGCAAACAGGTGTACCAGAAGACATCTTGGCTTATATCACCACAGACACGCAGGAAGAACTAACGGAGATTGCAGAAAAACTTGCAGATAAATACAGCGAAAAAGAACCAGCTAAAAAACAGCCTGTTCCTGTTGTCCTTGGTGACGGCAAGCACGCAAAACACCCTGATGATGAAGTACACGGTGACTTTATTCGAGAACTTTTTAATAAACGATAGAAAGGAAGATAAATGGGAAAATATGATAACGTTATTACTGCTGATGATTTAGGAAATGGCGGTATTCTTCCAGTAGAATACGCAAACGAAATTATTCAGGCACCAACTGAAGGCTCTGTAATGCTTTCTCGTGGTCGTCGTATCACTATGAGCACTCGCACTCGCACGCAGCCTGTTTTGGATGCGCTTCCAATGATGTATTGGGTAAATGGTGATACTGGCATGAAGCAGACCACCGAGCAGAAGTGGAAGGGATTGACTATTACCGCCGAAGAATGTGCGGCTATTGTTCCAATTCCAGAAGCAATTATCGCTGACTCCAACATTAATCTTTGGGACGAAATCCGTCCTCGTCTTGTTGAGGCACGCGACTATTTGATTGATTCTGCTTGCATTTTCGGAGTTGATAAACCAGCTACATTCCCTGATGCGATTGTTACCCAGGCTACTACTGCTGGCAACACCGTAAAGCAGGGTACTGGTGATGACTTGGGCGTAGACGTTGCAAACCTCGCAGAAAAGATTGCAAAGCAGGGCTTTAATGTAAATGGCTTTGCTGCACAGCCTGGCTTGAATTGGCAGCTTATGGCGCTTCGCGATGCTGAAGGTCGTCCAGTTTATACCGCTGATATGCAGACTCCAGGCGCTGGCAACATGTATGGTTATCCACTCAATGAAGTAAAGAACGGCTCTTGGGACGAATCCAAGGCGGTTATGATCATGGCTGATTGGTCTAACTTCCTTGTTGGTATTCGTCAGGACATTTCTTACAAGCTTCTTGACCAGGCTGTTATTTCTGACGATGACGGCAAAATCATTCTTAACCTTGCACAGCAGGACTGCGTAGCATTGCGCGTTACTTTCCGTATGGGCTTCCAGATTGCTAATCCAATCACCCGTCTCGGTTCTAAGGCTTCTAAGCGTTTCCCTGCTGGCATCATCACCCCTGCTACTGCTTAATTGGAGGTAGCTTATGTTTAAGTATGCTCAAATTATTTCAGCAGAAGAAGCTAAAGCCGTACCAGCAGGTCACGCTGTTGTAAAGCTCGTGTTTGTGGATGATGAAGGCAACCCTACAGACATTGAGAGCGGTGGCTCTGCTTATGTATTGCCTGCTGCTACTACTTCAGCGTTGGGCGGCGTTAAAAAGGCATCTGGTGTTACCGCTGTCTCTTCTGCTGATGCGACTGCGGCGGCTGGTGAAGCACCTACCAAGGCTGAATTTGATGCCGTAGTTACCTTGTGCAATGAACTCAAGGCACAGCTTAACGATCTTATTTCTAAGAACAAAGCAGCTGGTCAAATGGCTTAAAGGAGTAGCCTATGGCAGATATTGAACCGTTCGCAACACTAAGCGATTATGAATCTATTTATGGAGCCGTTACAGAAGGAGATAAATCCCGAGTAACGGCTTTATTATTGCGTGCTAGTGGGTATCTGCTTTCTAAAAAACCTGGATATGTTAAAGGCGAAGATACGCTGTTCGATTTGAATGCATCAACGGTTACTTGTGCAATGGCGCATCGCGTTATGTGTGTTCCAGGCGGTATGGAGGGTGTAAGTCAGTTCCAGCAGACAGCGGGAAGCTATAGCGCGAGCGTTTCTATGCTTGATCAATATATGCGCCCGTTGCCAAGCGAATTGGAGCTTTTAGGACTTAATGACGGTTCCATAATTGCTTCTGTAAGGATGACTACCGATGCAGATATTTAAAGGAATGCAAGTAAAAGTCTTGCGACAGGCAAAAGGCGAACCAGATGAAATGGGCGAACCTACAATCACATGGAAACCTGAAACTGTTGATAACGTCCTTATGCATCCAAGCACAACAGACGATCTGGAAGCATCACGTCCTGATGGTGTTCAAATTGACGTGACTTTTCATTTTCCAAAAACGTATACGGCATCTCTGCGGGGGTGTCGTATACAAGTTGGAGAGCATGAATATAGGGTAGTAGGCGATCCACAACCCTACATGGAACAAAATACTCCAGGCTCATGGAACAGAACCGTTGGAGCGGAGGCTGTTTATGGCTGATGTAAAAATGGACTGGAATGATAGCGCATTTGCTGAAATTGCTAAATCAGCAGAAGTTCAAGCAGAACTCGAAAAATGCGCTCAAAGAGTTGCAAAAGTAGCAAATTATGACGCTCAAAAATACTCAAATGAACTTTATGAAAAACGGTTCAAAGTAACCCCATTTGCAGCAGGTTCCAAAATACTCAATAACACCGCTATTGGCTATGCATATCCAAATTCTGAAGTTGGTAGATGGATGCAAGCAGCGCATAAATGTCTAAGTAAACAAATCCATTAATCATCAAACAACTAAATAGGAGGTGCCAGCGTATGGCACTAAATGTGCAAGGAGATTTGCGCAAAAGGTTAGCTGATGCGTTAGCGCCTATAGAAGTGCGTGTGAATGTTCCAGAAGACAGGCCAGAAACACTTGTCACGGTCACGCGCGAGGGTGGAGCACGCCTAAATGTTCTCCAAGATTCGCCTGGAATCGGAATTTACTGTTATGCGCCTACGGAGCAAAAAGCATGGGAACTCGCGGATAGAGTAGCCGACTTCATGCAAGCACTTAATTTTGCAGACGGTTATGAACTCATCGTCCAGGAAACCATGTATAGCGATCCAGACCCGTACACACGCACACCCCGCTGGTATCTCAGCTACACAATCACAACTCACAAACCAAATAATTAAATAAGGAGGAAATATGACTCTTGCCGATATTGATTCTAATCTTGTAACCACTGGTCGCCCGACTGATGGCGGCTGTGTTTACGTAACTTTTGACATGGATGCAACCACGCCCACTGACGCTACTACCAAGATGTCAACTTTGGCTGACTTTGAATCTGTTGGTGAGCTTTCCGAAAATGGCTTTACTGAAGGTAAAGCAACTACCGCAAACAAGTTCAAGGGTTGGCACGGCTCTGTTGTGTTATCTGAAGTATCAGACGAGGAACACACATTCAAGCTTGAATTTATTGAAGTTGCACGCCCTGTTGTTGCAAAAATGCGTTTTGGCGAAAATGCCGTAACTGCTGGTGCAGATGGTTCTATTGCATCTATTAAGCCAATTATTGGTACGAACATCACGGTAAAGATGGTTATTGATGAACTTGAATCTAACGGATACTTGCGTCGTACGGTCATTAAGAAAGCAACCATCGATACTTTTGATGACGTTGCACACCAGAAAGGTTCCTTGATGGTATATGGTTGCACTTGCACCGCAATTGATCCAGGTGATGGTATGCCGTTTGAGGTTTATCGTGCAAAGCCAGCCGACCCAGAAGAATAACTTGGAGCATAGATTACTTTTAATCGCTAGCCCCTGTTAATTCAGGGGCTTTTCTTTTTTTAGGAGAAAGATGAATAAAGAATTTATGGCACGCATGAGTGCATCAGAGCTTGATGATTATGCAAAGGCTCTCGGTATTCCAAAACTTGGATACAAAACCGCAGAAGATAAGATTGCAGCACTTGAAAAGCGCCGTGAAAAGAAAGCAGTTATCCGTGTTGCAGGCATGGAGCTTGAGATTCCTATTAAGGTTTTCCACAGCAAGGAAGTAACCGAGCTTCTTTCAAAGCCTAATTCTACTGATGCTGATTGCGAAAAGGCTTTGTCTTTGCTTGTTGGTGATGAACAAATGGCGCAGATTGAAAAGGCATGTACTGATGATGATGGTACTTACGATGTAAACGCTCTTGCCTACATCTTTACCAAAATTATCACCTCTCCAAAACTAAAAAACTTCTAACGCTTGCGCGCCTTGAAGATGGGCGTATTGCGCTGTTGCGTCATGACTTTAGAGCAATATATGGCTGTTCATATGACGAAGTTCCAGTTGAGGAAGCTATAGACCTTATAAATACGCTTCCAGACGGCTCTTTGTATGTTTCGTCTAAATATCCTGCCCGATCTTGGACAAAAGAACAGCATTCAATGGCTGATTTGCGCGATCAAATATACGCAATTTCTTATGCATTGCGCGGTATTCCAGCCAGCAAAACTCCACACGTTATGCGACCAGCCGAGCAAATCGCAAACGCACACGCACGCCTTAAATCTTCCGAGACACGCAAGCGAATTGAAGAAATGAATTGGGAGGAGGTGTAAATGGCTAATTTTGGTACAGGGTATGTAAATATCGTACCTAAATTCCCTGGTTTTAAGGCTGCTGTTGAAGCGGAATTAGGCAAAATCAATCCAAAACAACAGGGTCAAAAATTCGGTGATCAATTTGGCTCTGGCGCTTCTGGTGGCTTAGTCAAATCTGGTGCAATTGTTGGCGCTTTTGCGACCATCACAAATAAAGCCATGAGTTCTATCTCCAATCATCTTGGAGCAGCTATTTCGCGTTTTGACACGCTGAACAATTATCCAAAAGTCATGCAATCGCTTGGTTACAGCGCAGAAGATGCGGAAAGCTCAATTTCAAAGATGAGCGACCGATTGCAGAACTTACCTACAACACTTGATTCCATGGTATCGCTCACTCAAGGCCTAGTAACCATGACGGGCGATTTAGAAAAAGCAACTGACGCTGGTCTTGCATTGAACGATATGCTAGTTGCTTCAGGCTCAAATCAGCAGCTTGTAACATCCGCTATGGAGCAGTTCCGCCAAATGCTTTCTAAGGGTAAGCCCGAAATGGAGGATTGGCGCTCACTTACCACTGCGATGCCTGGACAGATGGATCAGCTCGCTAAGGCCATGTTAGGGCCAACCGCTAACGCGAATGATTTATATGCTGCTTTAGGTGGCGGAAATAATGAAGCCACTATTTCAATGGACGAATTGCTCGACGAGATGATTCGCCTTGATACTGAAGGTGGAGAAAGCTTTGCAAGTTTCCAAGAGCAGGCAGAAACGGCTGCTGGTGGCGTAAATACATCTATCGCCAACATGGGTAATGCTGTTACAAAGGGCATTACAGGCATCATGGATGAAATAGGCTCCGATAACATTTCGGGCGTATTCAATGATCTAAAAGGCGGCATTAATGATGTTTTTGGGTTACTCCAAAGCGGAGTTGGTGCAGCTGTTCCAGTAGTTAAAGATATTTACGAAACTGCCAAGCCATTAGTGCCTACTATTGCTGCAGTTGGTACTGCTTTTGTCGGATTAAATAAAGCGGCTCCAGTTGTTATGGGACTAGCGGGAAATGCTAAAAGTCTTTTTGAAGCATTCAAGCTTGCTAAAGGTGGAGCAGGTACATTCGCTGAATCTATTGCAGCGGTTGGATTGAAAATAAATCCAGTCGGTATTGCTCTCGGTGTTGCGGCTACAGCTATTGGATTGATAGCTACTGCCGCCATGGACGCAGCGGAAAAGCAAGAAAACTTTAAAAAAGCAACTACTGGATTAAGCGATGCTGTTTCTGATGTAAATAATCTTGGATCATATCAGGGGATTATTTCTAGCATCGGAAACACGTCAAGTAATACAGCAATGGATATTGACGAACTTCATGAGTCAATGGCAAATAGCGCAGATGCAATAGGGGAAATATCAAATAATGCTAAATCTCAAATAGGAGAATTGAATACAGCTCAAAGCGTTATTAGTCAATATGCTGGCGAAACAGACCTAACAGCAGAAGCTCAAGGTAGATTAGAGTGGGCATTACAATTAGTAAATGAACAATTTGGACTAAATCTAACTGCTGCTGACGTTGCTGCGAATG
>URVA01000007.1 GCA_900551155.1 uncultured Eggerthella sp.
GGTGTATAACCTAACGGCGATTGCAAATGCCCACGATGCAGAAACCTTTGTTTCGGCACGTCGTACGTTAAAGAAAATTATGTCAAAGCCGTATTATCGCGAAGATGGCTCTATTGGACTGCGCGGAGAACTTTCGTAAGGGGAGAATACGGTGATGAATTTGAATAACGCCTCTGAAAACTCCGTTGCCAATCGCCTGAAAGCTATTGTTTCGGGAGAGTTCGACGAAGAGGAAGCCCCAGTACAGGACGCTACTTTTATCGTGGATGAAACTCCTTGGCAAGGTGGTCGGGTTAGCAATTTAGTAACGTGTCTTCGCGCGGATAATCCCAGCCCTATGACTTATGTGGGTACGAATACTTGGATCGTTGCTAATCCCGAAAAAGTGCAAGGTGAAGACACACAGTGCGTGGTTATTGATCCGTCTCCTGAAGGCGATCAAACTCAGCGCATCTTGGATACCTGCGCAGAAATGGGTGTGAAGGTTGGCGCCATTTTCCTGACACACGATCACCATGACCATACGGCAGGTGCTCGTGAACTTGCCGACAAGACAGGCGCTCCTATTTATGGCCCAAAAGAGGAAATGGGAGCTGATGCTCCTTGCGGACCTTTTAAGGTAGACCATCTGCTTCGGGAAGGTCTTTTGTATCCATTCGAGGGTGCTCCGATATTCGAAGTGTATAAATTACCTGGTCATTCAAGCGATTCGATGGGTCTTCTTCTTTCCGAAGAGCAGCTCATGTTCGTAGGTGATGTTGTTTTTCGTCATGGACCTACGGTGGTATTTTATCCTGATGGGCATTTGGGCGACTATTTGGCATCGCTTGATTTGCTTGAGGATCTAGTTAAGTTGGGTAAGGTGCGCATTTTCTGTCCTGGACACGGATATCCTGTGACTGATCCCATGCGTGCGTTAGAAGCTACGCGTGAACATCGCCTTGAAAGGCTTGATCAGGTTAAAGAGGCACTTGCTTCTGGTGTTTCGCGTGATGCTGATGCTCTTTTTGATGCCGTGTATGAAGGTGTGGATGAATCGCTTCGCTGGGCATCGCTTCGTAGCATTGAGGCACAGCTGGTATATCTTGCGGCGCAGGACAATTAAAAACACTCTGCTTGGAAGAAAAGCGTGCAACCAAAGAGTTAGTACTCGTACTATTAAGGCATAAAGAAATAAGGGGATCACACTCAGAGGGAGAGGGAAACTATGGGTGGATTGCAAGGACTAAAGGTTGTCGATCTTACTATTTTTGCGGCAGCACCAGGATGCGCTCGTCTTCTAGCGGAATTGGGGGCTACCGTATACAAGATCGAGCGCGAAATAGGCGACGATCAGCGCACTCAAGGTGTGTCTTGGGGCATGAAATTCAAAACTGATATTGATGATGCAGCCTTTGACTGCGGCGGATTCAATCGCAAGTGGGTTTCGCTAAATCTCAAAACAGAAAAGGGTATGGAGGCAATGCTGAAGTTGCTCTCCGAAGCTGATGTTTTCATTACCAGCAATCGCACGCCCGCACTAAAGCGTATGGGGCTCGATTACGAAACGCTGCATAAAAAGTTTCCTCGGCTAGTTTGGGCGCAGCTTCGCGGTTATGGCGAGCGAGGAGAAATGGCAGATGAGCAAGGTTACGATGCCATTACCTATTCCGCGCGCGGTGGTGTAACGATGAGCTTCCCTAATGCGGGCGAGCATTTTGAGGTAGGCAATTCGCCTGTTGCTTTCGGCGACTGGAATTCGTCTAACGCTTTGGCAGTCGGTATTTTGGCAGCGCTATGGAATGCGCAGCGTACAGGCGTGGGCGATAAAGTGGTAACCAGCTTGTATCACGTTTCTAACTGGGGCATGATGAGCGCTATCTGTGCACAACAGCAAGGTCAGCAGCATCCAAAAAATCGTGCTGAAGCTCCGTGTCCAACCAACAACAGCTACGTTACTTCAGATGGCGTATGGTTTGTAATGTGCTTCGGCAACTACAACAAATTCCATCGCAAGGTATTTGAAGCTATCGGCATGGATCCCAAGTATTGGGAAGACGAGTCCTATACCAGCTTAGAGGCACTTGCTCAAAATGGTAAGAATGTTGAAGTTATTGCTGCAATGGAGGCAATCTTCAAAACCAAGACCTGGGCGGAGTGGGAGCCGTTTTTGATGGAGCAAGAGCTTGCGTGTGAAAAATGTCGCACGGTAGAAGACGTTTTGCAGGACAAGGAAGCTTTCGATAACGACCAGCTCCGTCGCGTGTACTACGAAGATCAGGGCTATGGGGAAGATCACTCCTATACCATCACAACGGCACCTGTTCGTTTGGCAAGCATGGGCGACCCTGTGCTGTATCGTTCTCGTCCTGTTGGCTATGATACGCGCGAGGTTTTGGAAGAGCTGGGATATTCGGATGCGGATATCGATGCATTTGATGCTGATGGTTCGGTGTGTTGTTATGCGGGCGAACCAATGCCTGAAAGCGTTTTGCAGCCAAGTTATGGCTTGTATCCTGCTAATGCTGAAGAATCAGCCGAATTAGCAGCAGCTCGTGCTGCAGAAGAAGCCGCTGCTCGTGCCTAGTGGATCAGGTGTGCAAATTGCTGTTCGTACCTAGTGGAATAGATACGCAAATCATCATTCGCTCCTAGTGGCAAAACCAAAAATTCCACCAAATGCCATCCGAAATGGCAAAACAAAGGCGGTTTGTACTATCGCGCATTCGGGCGACGTGCAAACCGCCTTTGTAGTTGTAGTCAAATAGGCGAAATAAGTATTGCTCCTAATCAGATATGGAATCAAGAACGTAATAGGCCCACTCTAAGTCAACTACGTAAGCTGATCTGCCAGCATCCACTTTCGTAATTTGCGCAAGGGCATCTTTGTCAAATGACTCTAAGGCTTTCGCGAAAACCTCGTATGACTCCGCAGACATTGAGCTCGTAAACCCTTCGGTTTCTGTTTGAATATGGAACGTGATTCTTTCATCGTTTGACTCAATGAAGGACACCATGCAAGGGGTATCTTCGGAAATGCGATTTTGATGCTGCGCGTATCCAAGTACGCTTAGTTTGAGCATTTCTATGATTCTATCGTCATATTCGGCTGCAAAAATAGCTGCTTTGTCTGAAAGTTCTTGCATGCTATCGACAATACGAAATTCGGTAGAATTCATAACCTCATCCATAGAGGGAAGTGCCGCGAAGGTATCTTCGGCTTGTTGTGTCATTTCAGGATCGCCGCAAACGTTGTACACCATAAGCTTATGATCGGGATCGATGAACATACAAGGATGATCTAAAATCGTGCGGAATCCGCAGTGGGGGCAGGTGAAATCAGTAAGAGTTCCTGCGGCTAGGCTAGCTGCTTTTTCTGGATTGTCCTGCGCATTAAGTATGGTCCAAATTTCGAAAGAAGTTTCCTGCCCGCAGTTGGGGCAGGAAACGGGCATTTCGCTAGACTCGGAGGGGTTCCAAGTGGGGCCTTCAGTTGCGGTTGGCTTTGAAGAACATGCGGAACCTTCAGTTGCGGTTGGCTTTGAAGAACATGCGGGACCATCGGTTGCGGTTGCCTCTGAAGAACAAGTGGAACCTTCAGAGTCAAGGCTAGATGAGTTTTCTTTAGTTGTTTTGTTTTCGGCGCTCACTTAGCGTCCTTTCCATTGCGGTTCGCGTTTTTCAGCGAATGCCTTCGGTCCTTCAAGGGAATCTTCAGTAGCATTAACGAGCTCTTGATAGTAGTCCATAATACCCCAACCAGCACCAGGGAATTCATCATCGCAAGCAGCCGCCTCTTTCATGGCTGCCTTGGAATACTCGATTGCAAGAGGAGCACTCTTTACGATGCCTTCAGCAAGCTTAAATGCCGTTGGAAGCAATTCCTCTTCGTCGACAACGCGGCTGACCAGCCCCCACTCATAGGCTTTTTCAGCGTCAATATTGTCGCCAACAAGAATAAGCTCGGCAGCATATTTCTGGGGAATTTGCTGCATCAAACGAAGGATGGCGCCATCGCCAGTGGATGCACGACCGTGGCGTGCTTCGGGCAATCCGAATACCGAATGACTGCTCGCAATAGCGATATCGCAAGCAAGCACCAATCCAAGTCCGCCGCCAACGCAAACGCCATTTACTGCTGCAATAAGTGGCTTCTTGAAGCGATGCTTCGACATACCTAAGAGCCCCCAATTCTCCTTACCTTCAGGTAAGTGGTAGGTGCCAGCAGCGAGTTCTTTTAGGTCAGCGCCTGCGCAAAAACAGGTGCCTGCATTGGTGATAATGCAGCAACGCTGTGTTGGATCGTTGTCCCAACGCTCAAGTTCGCTGGAGAATTCCTTCATCATTAAAGAGCTCATGGCATTGCGTGCCTTGGGTCGATTAAACGTAATAAGAAGAACGCCGTCACGTTCCTCGGTCAGAATTGTTTCGTAAGCCATAAAGATCCCCTTTCCCCATTAATCCCTAGGCTACTTACGTCTCGGGTTGTTCTTATTGTAAATCGCTAGGCAAGGAGTACTAGAGGTAAAAGCGCAAAAGTCAAAAGTGCTGAACGTAAAAGCACTGAACGTAAAAGTATTAAAGGCGGAAGTGTTGAAGGTGAAAGTGTTAAAGCAAAAAAGAAGTGGCTCCAAATGGAACCACTTCAAAAAACATCTAGTTCGGTTTTGAGTGAGCCTGGGGCTCAGGGCGAGCCCTTTCGCTCTAAGAACCGTATTTCGAACTAAGCTTCCTGAGGCTTCTTCTTGCCGAAGATCGTCTTGGCGCCCTTGACTGCCAAAACGATAGCCAGAACAAACAGAATAGCTGCAAGAATTGCCTGAACAGCAGCGCTGAACAAATCGCCCGAACCTGCCATAAGCACTAAGCCCTTGGCGTAGAGCGTCTGAACCAAAGAAGTCAAGGTAACGGCAAGCATGAACACCATTGGGATGTAGAACATCTTGTTGTTCTTGCCAGCGTTGCCAAGCCATGCGCAAACAGCAAGCAAAGCCAATACTGCAAGCAGCTGGTTTGCGGCACCGAACAAAGGCCAAATAATGGTATAGCCTGTCATGCCTAAAACGATACCGATAACAACAGTGATCAACGTTGCAACGTAAGGGTTAGAGAAGAACTTGCGAGCGCCCGTTACGCTTTCCATAGTTTCGCCCACGGGGATCCAGAGTTCCTGGAACATATAACGTGCAAGACGAGTAGCAGTGTCGAGTGAGGTCAAGCAGAATGCCGATACTGCCAAAATGAGCAGGGTGTAGGCAATGCTTTCAACGCCTTCAAGGCCAGGGATGCAAGCAAGCATCTGAGACAAGCCGCCTGCAAATACAGCGGTTGGGGAAGCGTAGTCACCTGCGCAGTATGCCTGCCATACGAAACCAACCGCGCACAGAGAAATAATAGCGAGCAAGCATTCGATCAACATACCGCCATAAGCGATTGGCTGAGCGTGGGATTCTTTTTCCAGCTGTTTAGAAGTGGTGCCAGAAGCAACCAAGCTGTGGAAGCCAGAAATAGCGCCACAAGCAATAGTAATAAACAGTGCAGGGAACAAGAAGCCAGAAGCTGCGGAAAGATTAGTTACTGCAGCGCCTGTTTCTGGGTTGATGATAGGATTTCCTGCAGCATCAACTGCGGCATTACTTGCAAAGAATCCTGTAAATGCAGGAATATCAAGGTTGGATGCGTTGCCAGTCAAGCTTGCGCCTACGATACCAATGATGGAAAGAATGATCATGCCATACAGCAAGAAAGAGCTCAGGTAGTCGCGAGGCTGAAGCAAAATCCATACAGGAGCAATAGCGGCAACCATGATATAAACGCCCAGCAAAATCATCCATGTGGTGTAGTCAAGGGAAATGTAGGGGAAGTTATAACCTACCGCTACCAAAACCACAATGATCAAAATAGCAATACCGATATTTGCTACTGCTGGTATGTTACGGCCGCGGGTAACGAGACCATAAATAACAGCAGCTACGATGAAGAGCATAGAAATCATAGCGGTACGCTGGTTTGCCAAATTAGATGCATCGGTTGCATTTGCGAGACCTACTGCAAAGGTGTTGGCAACAATTGATGCAAAAGCTGCAACAACAAGAAGCAGGGTAAGGTATGCAAAAATACAGAAAATACGCTTAGCGGTGTTATCAATATTTTCTGCAATAACCGCTGCAATACTCTGGCCTTTATGACGCAGTGATGCGAACAATGCGCCAAAGTCGTGCATAGCACCAAAGAAAATGCCACCAATAAGAACCCATAAAAGTACAGGTACCCAGCCAAATACTGCTGCCTGGATAGGACCATTGATGGGGCCAGCGCCAGCGATGGATGAAAAATGGTGACCTAACAATACGTAAGGCTTGGACGGAACGTAGTCGATGCCGTCTTCAAGTTCTTGCGCAGGAGTAGGTCGTTTGGGGTCAACTCCCCATTGTTTTGCCAGCCAGCCGCCATAGCATACGTAGCCAACGATCAAAACAATGAGGCCGCCGAGTAAAACAAGCATTGCGTTCATGTTTTATCAGCCTTTCTTGTCGTGTGCCTCTACTGCGCCAATGCGAGATTGCTGACAAGTGCTTCTTTGAGCTGTTTGCCAGCGGCGTTAGTTTCAATTTCTGTTCCAGGTTTGCGTGAAAGATCTACTACCGCTAAACGCAGATCGGTCCAACCGCGAAAACCTAACCAAAAGTTTTTACGGAATCGAATTGACCTAACACGCTTAAACGCTTCGTCGGTGCATCGATTGGCAATAATGACCAACGTAAGGGCAGACGACATATGATTAGGCGAGGGATCCACTTTGCGTATCGCTTTGGTG
Organism: uncultured Eggerthella sp.; assembly: GCA_900551155.1. Taxonomy (GTDB): domain Bacteria; phylum Actinomycetota; class Coriobacteriia; order Coriobacteriales; family Eggerthellaceae; genus Anaerotardibacter. The sequence goes on from URVA01000007.1 coordinate 6,797, forward strand.
GTCATGAAGTCTACGGCATCTAAAAGATGCGCTTCATCAAGCTCGTCAATCATTTCAAAGAACATGAAGTCGTGGGTATTTACTTCCCACAGTTTGGCACGCTTTGTTAAAACGTATTTTTCGCCATAGGTGTGAAATTCTGCAAATGCAGGAAATCGCTTTCCTTCAAAGAGATAGTCCCGTCTGATGTCGTAGTATGCCTCGTGTGCCGCAAGAACGCGATTAAGCAAATCAGCGCGTTTATCAGCTGCGGTCATGAGCTACTCCTTTCTTCATCACAAGGGACAATCTTTTCTCTGAAATATGCAAGCCATCTGCAAGTTCAAGCGCGAAAGATTGTAAAGGTAGGTTTTTCATCAAATAGTGCAAAATTGTGTCGTGTGTCGAAAAAATACTTTGAACGGCGAAGTAATTTCGAGAAAACTGCAGATAGCAAACTTAAAAGTAAGTAAAAAGGAAAGGTTGAAAAGAAGCCCCTATCCTTTAAAGGGTTGAAAGAATCTCGAAACAGGCGAAGGGCGCAACAATGATTAGGAAGTGTCAACCCTTTAAAGGGATGGGAGCCGAGTTAAAAAGTAAGCCCGACACGTGGTCGGGCTTACGATGCGGTAACTATATTTAAATCGCGAAAGCGGCTTGGCTTATTCGCCTTTTTCTGCACGCTCTTTCAAACGGCGATCAAGTTCATCTGCTAATTGATGACGCTTAACCTTGCCAGATTCAGTCATTGGAATTTCGTCAATGAACTCGATATGTTCAGGACGCAGACGCTTTGCAACGCCAATGGAATCCAGGTATTCAGCAATCGAATCAAGCGTTGGAACCACATCGCCCTTTTGAACGATAAAGGTACAAATGCGTTCGCCCAAACGATCGTCTGGCAAACCGATAGTAGCGTGCGAGCCAACACCTGGGCAGCCATCCAAGTTATTGTCTACTTCGTTAGCGGAGATGTTGATACCACCACGAATAAGAATTTCCTTCTTACGACCATTAATCTTTACACGACCTTGTTCGTCCTGGATGCAAAGGTCGCCAGAATAGAACCAGCCATCATCGCTTAAATCCTTTGCGGTAGCTTCAGGATTCTTCAGATAACCGCTAAACATATGAGGGCCGCGGGAGATTTCTTCACCTTGGGTGCCATAAGGAACTTCGTTGCCCTTTTCGTCAACAACCTTAACTTCAATGCCTTCGCAGGCAATGCCAGACCAGTTACCATTCCATTCCAGACAATCCTCAGGTGGAACCAAAAGGTGTGGGCAGCTTTCGGTAGAGCCGTAGCATTCGCACAGCTTCAATCCGTGCTTGTCGGCGCGGTGAACCATGGTGCCAGGAACAGGAGCGCCGCCGCAAACGTAAAGCTTCAAGGTATCGAAGGAAAGATCCTTCTTTTCTGCAACATTGAGCATGTCATAAATGAAAGGAGTTGCACCCATAGACCAGGTAACGCCTTCTTTGTTCATGATCTCAATGGATTCTTCAGGATGGAATTCCTGTTGCAAAACAACGCGAGCACCCAGCAGAAGTGGGGTAATCAGGCCATGATTAAAGCCTGTTGCATGGTTGAGCGGTGCTGGCATGAACATGACATCGTCGCGCGTTAGATGCAAAGACTTAATAAAGGTTTTCTCAGAGAAAATAAGTGCGTTGTGAGAAATCAATACTGCCTTAGGACGACCGGTGGTGCCTGAGGTAGAAAGAATCAAAACAATTTCGTCCGAATCGCTTTCTGGTGCTTCAGTTAAAGGCTCGAACGTTTCAAAAATCTGATTCAGGGTAATAGTGCCATGAGATTCTACGGTTTTGTCGTGAACGCAGAATGCTCCGTCGAGCAAGCTGGTGATTTCGTCCTTGACGGAAAGGAACTGATCTTCGAAGTTGGTCTTATGATGGAAGGTGGGGCAGATGAATGCCTTAGATTCAACCAAGTTCATGGAGTAAACCAAGTCTTCGCCGTTGAAGGTAACGGGAAGTGGGTGGCATACAGCGCCTACTTTTAAGCAAGCAACATACAGGATGCAGAACTCTGACCAAGGTGGCATCTGAAAACTTACCACGTCACCATTTTGTACGCCGACGCTCTTGAGCCAAGCGGCAAGGCGACCAGCTTTGTCGTCAATTTCCGCATAGGTGAAACGAACGCCCAAGTTGTCGCTAACATATTCTTTGTTAGGGAACTTAGATACGCGGTCTGACCAAACATCGAACAGGGTTTGTTCGGTCCAGTAGCCCTTTTCGTAATACTCCTTTTTGTTCTGTTCGTTCACTTTTAGATCGGTAATCATAAATCCTCACTTCATACGACAAGAACGCAGGGGCATGCTTGTCAACTTTTGGAATTTCCCCCTTGGGATCATTCCCCCTCACTCCTGAACACGTATCAAAACCCCTCGACGCATTCGATGAAAGTATAGCGCGAATCGATGGATTAGGCAGATTTACTCCTATAGAAAGTACGGGTTCAAACTAAAGGCACAGCCTATAGACTTTATGGATAGAACCTATAAGTTAGACATATTATTTAAGGTGTTGGAGTTTCTTATAAAGGCCTCTTTAACACTGTGTTTTTGCAAGGGAACAGGCGTAGTTTATTCGGACAAATTATTTGATTTGGGTGAATTTATTACGACGGACGACGATACTGGTCGCATGTATCGTGCGCATTCAAGTTGTGCATCGTGGGCATTTCCATCGGGTACACTCCAATTTATCGCACACATTCAGATTGCGCGTTTTTAATGCGTTATGGCGAAGTCGCACCCAGGTGCCGTATTATTTGCCTGATAACTATATTCAGAGAGGGATGCTATGAGCATACGAAAACTAATAGCTCGTTCGGCTAGTTCGCTAAGTACCTGGGGTTTGCGTCATGTGGCGAAACGTCCTGCGGCAAACATGCCTGGCAAGATTGCCCTAAAGCTTGACCCTCAGATTATTGCTGAATCTATGGGAAAGATTACCGAAGGTTCCATTGTAGTAGTGGGAACGAACGGTAAAACTACCATTACTAATATGATTGCCGATGCTCTGGAGCGTCAAGGTAAAACCGTTGCGTGCAATAGAACGGGAGCGAATCTTGCCTATGGTGTTGCAACAACGCTTCTTCAATCCAAAGGCGCTCAGTGGGGTGTGTTTGAATCAGACGAGCTATGGCTTGCGCATACTTTGCCTCAGGTTCAGGCAAGCTATGTTCTACTTTTGAATTTGTTCCGCGATCAGCTGGATCGCTGTGGCGAAATCGATCGCGTTCAGGATGCTATTGTTCAGGCTCTTACCGAATCGCCCGATACCGTGCTTTTGTATAATGCCGATGATCCTCTGTGTGCCATGGTGGCGCTTCGTGTTCCCAATAAGGCCATTGCCTTTGGCGTTGGCGAAGATTTACATCAGCAGCAAAATGTGGTCAGCGATGCTCAGATGTGCCAGCGCTGTTCGGCGATGTTTACCTATGAGTATCGTCAGTATGGTCAGCTGGGCACCTATTCTTGTCCGAATTGCGGATTCAAGCGCCCCGAATTGGATTTTGCAGCAAAACATGCTGTTTTCGGAAACGACATTACTTTTGATGTCGAGGAACGTGCTACAGGATCAAGTGTTTCTCTTCATGCGCAGCGCGCGGGTGTGTATATGATCTACAACGTGATGGCTGCTTGGTTGGCATCGCATTGCGCAGGTGTGAGTGATGAAGTATTTCAGCAGGCGGTTGATCTGTTTGATCCTCAAAATGGACGTTTGCAGTCACTTACTATTCAGGGCAGACCAGTCTTGTTGAACTTGGCGAAAAATCCCACAGGCTTTAACCAGAATATGAAGCTTATTACGCAGGCAGAAGGCAAGAAAGTTGCTGCATTTTTCATTAACGACAATGAAGCAGATGGTCATGATATTTCTTGGATTTGGGATTGTGACTTTGAAGAGCTTGCAGAACAAGAAGACGTCATAGTGTATGCAGGCGGTATCCGCAAAAACGATTTACAGCTGCGCCTTCGCTATGCTGGTATTGAGGCGCGCACTATTAATAATGTAGATGAAATGGTAGACGAAGCACTGGCTATGCCTGCCGACTGGAAGATGTACGCCATCGCGAACTACACATCTCTTCCTGCGGTACGTGATTCGCTGATGTCGCGTGCTGATAAAACAGAAGCTGATCAAGTAGTACAGGGCACCAACGAGCCTGAACCCAAAAAGCATGCAGTCGTTCAGCAAGAAGGGGTAGAAGCGCTTGCAAAGAATCCTTTGCGCATTGTGCACTTATTCCCTGATTTGCTTAATTTGTACGGAGACGGTGGAAACGTGCGCGTTTTGGCACAGCGTTGTGCATGGCGCGGAATCCCTGTTGAAGTGCAAGCGGTGCACTATGGCGAAGAGGCAAATTTAGATCAGGCAGATATTGTTATGCTTGGCGGTGGGCCCGACCGAGAACAAAAACTTGCCTCTGAGGTTTTGTTCGCCATGAAAGAAGACCTTCGTTCATATATTGAAAACGATGGCGCACTCCTTGCTATTTGTGGTGGCTATCAGATTTTGAGTCATCGTTGGTTGATGGGTGATGAAGAGGTAGAGGGTCTGTCAATTATTGATACAGAAACACTGCGTGCTGGCACAGGCTTTGATCGCCTTATTGACAACATCGTATTGTCTTCTCCTTTGGCCAAATTGCCTGTAGTTGGTTATGAAAATCATGCGGGTCGTACGAAACTTGGAGTTGGGGTAGAGCCGTTTGGTAAGGTTGTTTCCCAGGTAGGTCATGGCAATGACGACACCTCTGGAGCGGATGGCGTACTGTATCGTAATTGCATCGGAACGTATTTGCATGGTCCTCTTCTTGGTAAAAATCCAGAAATTGCCGATCATTTAATTGCGACAGCACTGCAGCGCAAACTGGGACTGGATGCACCTATGGAGTTGGCTTCTTTGGATGATTCGGTAGAAAAGGCGGCAAATGCATATATGGCACAGCGTCTAGGAGTGTCGTAGTTCGCGCCTAGGCTTCGTCGTGTGGAGCTTTTATCGTGCGGAACTTTCGTCGTGCGATTTGCGCCTAAAACTTCGAGAAGCTTTTTCTGTATCCTGTGTCGTATGTTTCGCAAAGCCTACACCATGGTTTGCTTTGTGTAGCTGTGCTTCGAGTTGGCTTCAGTTTTGTTATGAGAGAATGTTAAATAATTATTAGAAGCCCTCAATTTGTGGCGAAAGCATGCAAAAGTTGCGCAAAAATATCCGATTTCCGTGCAATATATGATTTTTGCCGAATTTATTTGCGTTCCGCATAAATTATTTGCATTATTGATTGCATGTTTGCTTCAAATAACAAACCATCAAAGCGTTCCGCTCGTACCCGTAATGGCGCGGAGCGTCCTCATGCGGACCGTCGACGCGTCGCTTCTGGCTCTCGTGCTTCACGAAAGCAAAGCGCTGAATCGTTCGACCGTTCTTCGTATGGACATCAAAGCACTTCTCGCACATCGCGCAGAAATGCTTCAGGCGTGAATGCCTATAGTGCAAGTAATTACGGTTCTTCCACTCATCGTTCAAATGGTGCACAGAATAACTACATTCCTGTGACCCCTGCTGGTGCAAATCGACGTTATGCTCAAAATGCGCAAAGTCGTGAATTTGTTCGTCAGCAGCATGAGCGTAAGAAGAAGAGCAAGCGCAAGCGTATCCTATTTATTTCGCTTGCCGTTGTTTGCGTTTTAATCCTTGGCGGTATTGGTGCGGCATGGGCGTATATTAGTCAGGTTGATAGCTCTTTGCGCGATGACCTGGATTCCGATCTTTTGAATTCGCTTGCTGTTACCGACTCGCCATCTGATCCGTTCTACATGCTTTTGATCGGTGCAGATAAATCGGAAGATCGTGAAGCTTCGGGCACCTTCGGTGGGACATATAGAACCGACTCTATGATTCTGGCACGCATAGACCCGCAGGAAAAAGAAGTAACGCTTGTTTCTATTCCGCGTGACACCAGGGTTTATATAGAAGGCCATGGCGAACAGAAGATTAACGCAGCCTATGCTTTCGGCGGCGCTTCCATGGCGGTTGATACGGTATCCGAATTAGCGGGCGTTCCTATCAGCCACTATGCTGAAATTGACTTCGATGGTTTCAAGGCTGTTGTTGATGCCTTGGGTGGCGTTGATGTTAATGTTCCTATGGAAATTAACGACGACAGGGCAGGTGGTCATGTTTCTGCTGGTCAGCAGACGCTCAATGGCGAACAGGCATTGATTCTTTGCCGTAGTCGTCATACGTATGACGATATTGGCGACGGCGACTCCATTCGTGCCGCTAACCAGCGTTTGGTTCTTTCCGCCATCATGAAGAAGGTAATGAATTCTGATGTGGCTACCATTACGAATACGGTAAGCACGCTGGCAGAATATGTCACCACGGACTATAGCGTTACAGGCTTAGTTGGTCTTGCTCAGTCCATGATGGGTATCGATGTAGAAAATAATGTTTATACCGCTGCAGTACCTACCACTTCGGTTTACGAGAATGACATTTGGTGGGAAGTTCTTAACGAAGAAGAATGGCAAGTAATGATGGACCGCATAAAGCAGGGTCTATCTCCTACGGAAGAAACCCAGATTGATGAAGCTTCTGGCGCTGTTATGTCATCAGCTGGTGGTGGCGGATCTGGTAATACGGACGACGCTGCGGGTACAACCAATTCTGGCAGCTCATCCAATAACGCTTCGCTTTCTGGGGTTCACATTTCGGTGAAGAATGGTTGTGGCATTGCAGGATGCGCGGATCAAGCTGCAGCCAAGCTTTCTCCTGATGGCGCTGTTATCGAAACGGGCAATGCGGATGATTTCAACTATTCGCAAACCATCATTGTGTATGAGGATTCATCGCAGGCAGATCAAGCTGAAAAGATTGCGAGCTTGTTAGGTGTCGGACAGACCAAACAAAACGATGGTACCTACGCTTTCTCGGGTGATTTCTTGGTAGTTATTGGTTCCGACTGGTCTTAAAGCAACATATCAGCTTTCAAAGTACTTCTAAAAGCGACATGCATTTCAGCTGAGACGCATGTCGCTTTTTTACTAGTATTTAAGATTTTCTTTAGGCGTAAAATACTTACAACGCAAGGGGAGAGTACAAGGAGCAACCATGGGTAAATATGTAATGGCGCTGGACGCGGGAACTACCAGCAACCGTTGTATTTTGTTTAACAAAGAAGGCAAGGTTGTAAGTATTGCCCAGAAAGAATTTACCCAGTATTTCCCTAAACCTGGTTGGGTAGAGCATGATGCAGATGAGATATGGTCTACGCAACTCGGTGTTGCGGTAGAAGCAATGTCTAAAGTAGGGGCATCAGCTGAAGATATTGCGGCAATTGGTATTACGAACCAAAGAGAAACAACCATTGTGTGGGACAAGGAAACAGGCGAGCCTGTGTGCCCTGCTATTGTGTGGCAGTGTCGAAGGACGGCAGAATTCTGTGATCAGCTAAAGTCCCAAGGGTATACCGATATGATCAGAGAAAAAACGGGTCTTATTATTGATGCGTATTTTTCTGGTACCAAAATTCGATGGATCTTAGATCACGTGGAAGGTGCTCGAGAAAAGGCAGAAAAGGGCGAGCTGCTGTTTGGCACGGTAGAAACATGGCTCATTTGGAAGTTGACCAAGGGGCATGTGCATGTAACGGATTATTCCAATGCGTCTCGTACCATGCTTTTTAACATCAATACGCTGCAGTGGGACCAGGAAATTCTCGATCTCTTAGACATCCCGAAATCCATACTGCCTAAGCCTATGCCGTCAAGCTGTGTATATGGCTATACGGCAACTTCTTATTTTGGCGGTCCCATTCCTATTGCGGGCGCTGCGGGAGATCAGCAGTCTGCGCTCTTCGGTCAGGCATGCTTCCATCCTGGTGCAGCTAAAAATACGTATGGAACAGGCTGTTTCTTACTTATGAATACGGGGGATACGCCTGTTTTTTCTAAAAATGGATTGGTAACCACCATTGCGTGGGGTCTTGACGGCAAAGTTGAATATGCGCTCGAAGGATCAATCTTTGTAGCAGGTGCTGCTATTCAGTGGTTGCGAGACGAAATGCGCCTTATAGATTCCGTAGCAGATTCAGAATACATGGCGGGAAAAGTTGAGGACACGAATGGTTGCTATGTTGTTCCCGCGTTTACTGGCTTAGGTGCGCCTCATTGGGATTCCTATGCAAGAGGGACTATTGTAGGTATTACGCGCGGGGTCAATAAATATCACATTATTAGAGCGACCTTGGAATCAATTGCCTACCAAGTAAATGATGTTCTAGGTGCTATGGAGGCAGATTCTGGTATTGCTCTTACTTCGCTTCGTGTAGATGGTGGAGCTAGTGCTAATAACTTTTTGATGCAAACTCAGGCAGATATTATTGGTGCCCCAGTAAAGAGACCTCAGTGTATTGAAACTACGGCGATGGGTGCCGCTTATCTGGCAGGATTGGCGGTAGGCTACTGGGAAAGCCGCGAAGAAGTCGAAGAAAACTGGGCAGTAGATCAAACGTTTGAGCCTGCTATTGAAGAGGCAAAGCGTCAGGAAAAGATCAAGGGTTGGAACAAGGCAGTGCGCTATTCGTTTGATTGGGCAAAAGACGAATAACTATCGTAGGCGCAAGCTTGGTTGGTAACGCATCCAACCTTGTAATGCAGCTATTTGTGATAGGGCTCCCCGCGAGATATTTTGAAAGCTCGATATAGTTGTTCGAGTAATACCACACGTGCCAAATTGTGCGGCAGAGTGATGGGGCCAAAGCTTATGCGCTCGGTTGCGCGCTGTTTTACTTCGGCGGTTACACCATCGCTGCCACCAATAATAAAAGCAAGTTGCGATTCTCCTGATAAGGCATAGGTATCGATTTTTGCTGCGAGAGATTCGCTTGAGGTTTCCTTTCCTTTGATGTCCAGCAAAAGAATAGGAGTGTGCTCAGGTAGGTTGCTTAAAAGAGCCTCTGCTTCTTTTTCTTTATTTGAATCAGGCAGTTCGCGCACGGATACTTTTGCATAGGCACTTAGGCGCTTGAGATATTCAGCACAGGCCTCTTTCCAGAACGATTCCTTTAATTTTCCCACGGCAAAAATCGTTATAGACAGCATTAATACTCCTTTACAATAAGGATAAGTATTTGATCGAATAATATCGGATAGGTCGCAAGCGTGCATGCTTTTGCTGACAAGTTATTTCGCGGAGCGCTAAACCATCGACGGGTGGTTATAGTATTTGCTGCGATCTTTTTTGCATTCAGTGTTGCTTGCATTCTTGGCGTGAAAATCAATTACCAGTTTTCCGATTATTTGCCAGAAGATTCTAAGTCGACTGTTTCCTTGCGCGTTATGGAAGAAGCTTTCGATGCGCCTACGCCCAATTCAAACATCATGGTTGAAGGGCTCTCTCTCACAGAAGCGCAAGAACTGGCAAATAAAATGGAAGAAACAAAAGGCGTTGAAGACGTAATGTGGCTTGGAACTACCTGCGATATTTCCATGCCACTCGAGACATATGATCCTGATGCGGTTTCTGCTTTCAAGGTAGATGATTCTTATCTTTATCAGGTTGCCCTCGATACCTCTCTTGCAACTGACACTATGGATGTAATTCGCGATGAAGCGGCATCGGTAGGTGCGTCTGAAGTGTCCATGTCGGGCGAGGCGATTAATTCCGCTGTTGCTCAAGGCTCATCGGATTTTGAAATCCAGCTCATTTTGGTTATGGCAGTGTTTGTCATCCTTGGTTTGCTGCTTCTTACGAGCGAAGCGTGGTTTGAGCCTGTGCTTTTCCTTTCGGTTATTGGTATCTCTATTGTGTACAACTTGGGTACCAACATTATCTTTGGAGAAATATCTTTTATCACTCAGATGTGTGCGGCAGTATTGCAGCTTGCCGTTTCTATGGACTACGGCATCGTAATGCTGCATGCGTTCCGTAGTTACAGGGCAGAAGGGCTGAGTTCCTACGATGCGGCAGTTGCAGCTATGCATAAGGCTGCTGCGGTTATTGCCTCTTCGGCGGCAACAACCTTTTTTGGTTTTCTTTCGTTGTGCGTGATGGCATTTCTTATTGGCGCCGATATGGGCGTGGTTCTTGCAAAAGGTATCGTCTTCAGTTTCTTGTGCGTGCTCTTTTTGCTGCCTATTTTGGTACTTTCAAGCGAAAAGCTGCTTGCTAAAACCGCGCATCGAAAATTCTTGCCCTCTTTTGATGGCTTTGCGCGAGTGTGTATGCGTTTGGCGGTGCCTTTTACCATCATTATCGCGCTCGTTACCGTACCAGCTTATTTAGGACAAAAGCAGCCGAATTTCGTGTATGGCGCAAGCGGCTTTGTGGAGCCAGGTTCTGAATTGTATGAAGAAACGAACGCTATCGATGAAACCTTTGGCTCGAATGAACAGTGGGTTATGTTGGTGCCTGAAGGTGATTTGGGACGCGAACTTCAAATGGTTAAGCAAATTGAGGGATTGGAAGACGTGGTGGCGGTCACCTCGTATGTGACGGCCGTTTCTGCGAATATCCCGAGTGCTTTTGTTCCCGAAAGTGATTTATCTCAGCTGATTTCAGGTGGCTATTCGCGTATTGTTGTTTCCACGTCAGTTGGTGGAGAAAGTGAAGAGGCATTTGCTTTGGTGCAGACGCTGCGTGATATAGGTGATGAATTCTATCCTGATGAAAATTACTTGGTAGGCTCGTCAGTTACTTCCTATGACATGTCGCTTATCGTCAATGACGACTCTATGCGTATCTTTATTGCTTCGGTGGTGGCAATTGGTTTAGTTCTACTTTTGATGTTCCGCAGCTTAAGCATTCCTTTGATGCTTCTTTTGACTATCGAGATATCAATTTGGATTAATTTGGCCATTCCATACTTTACGGGTGAGACTATTCAGTACATTGGCTACTTGATAATTAGCGCCATTATGCTGGGTGCTACGGTGGACTACACTATCATTTTGTCGCGTGCGTATTTGGATAGGCGTGCCGAAATGGAAAAACGTCCCGCTATGCTTTCGGCAATTTCCTATTCCGCTATCACTATTCTTACTTCAGCAACCATTCTTACCGTGTGCGGTGCCTTTATTGGTATTATTTCGAGCAACGGTGTTATGGCGGGATTGGGTACGCTAATCGGACGCGGTGCTTTCATTGCTGCACTCAACACATTTTTGCTTCTTCCTATTTTGTTTATGTTGCTTGATAAGGTGGTGGAAAAAACTACCTGGAAGGCACGTTTTTATCATGGTGGATCTGGCTGCAGTACTGTTGCGGTAACTTCAGATACTTCAATTTCGAATAAGGAGTAGAAAGGTATGCGCTACTCATATTTCAAACATAGCCCAAAACATGCGCGTCATGCTTGTCCAAAGAGCAAAAGGGATGCGATGTGGTCTTTGCCATTCAATAAACGTTTTGCTCAAATGTTTGTTGCTGCCTTGGTGCTTGTGGTATTGGCGGTTCCCGTTACGGCGGTACCAGTAATGCTCAATGCTGAAGAAGCAAGTCAAAATACCGAAGCTTTGCAAGGGCAAGCCAGCGGGAATGCGGGAAGTGCTGCGGTCGCGGATATTTCGGGATCTGCCGAAAAGAAAGAAGTGGTGTATGCCACTCTTGAAAATACTGGTGCCACGGAGAGCGTTTATGTAGTAAACGTATTTGAGGGCGGCGCCGATGTTGCAGATAAAACCATTCAGGATTTCGGGGAGTATGAGCAAGTTGTCAATTTAACCGACACATCTAAGCTTACTCAATTTTCCGACTCGGTAGTGCTCACCATGCCAGAAGGGGAGTTTTCTTATCAGGGCACAACGTCGAATACCCAGATTCCTTGGAACATTTCGATGAAGTATTCCTTGGACGGACAAGAAGTTTCTCCTGATGAGTTGGCAGGTAAAAGTGGCTCTTTTGAGTTGAATATAACAACTTCTCAAAACAGCTCTGTTGATTCGCGCTATTTCGAAAATTATCTTTTGCAAATTACCTGCACGCTTCCCATGGACGTGGCGAAAAATGTAAAAACCGAACAGGGATCTATCGCACTTTCTGGATCGGATGTAACGGTAACTTTTATGGTTATGCCTGATAAGGATGGCGATGTTTCGTTGAGCGCTGATGTGTTCAATTTTGAAATGGCGGGAATCAGTTTTGCTGCGATTCCTTTTTCTATGGCGCTTGATTTTCCTGATACGGAAAGCCTCGTTTCGCAATTCGACGCGCTTATTGATGGAACCGATGAGCTTCATTCAGGAGCGCAAGAGTTAGCGAGTGGGGTTGATAGCATTGATGCTGCAACTAAAGAGGCAGCATCAGGAGCAGTAGAGCTGGCAACGGGTGCAACGCAAATGACGCAAGGCTTAAAGCAGTACCAGCAGGCTTTGCGCGATCAGGCTGATGAATTGGCGGCAGCAGCCTCAAGCATGGACCCTGAAGCTGCAGAGCAATACTATAAGCAATTGCTCCAGAGCTATGCTGAGGCACTTTTCAATGAATATATTTCACTGAAAGCTGAAGATGTTAACGAGGAAAAAACCGACGAAGAGCTTTGGCAAATAGCGCTAGTGAATGTTTCTGAATCGCCTGAGGGGCAACAAATCGAAGCTGCGCTTGAAGCAGTTGCAACCCAGATTGCATCCCAGGGTGCAGCACAAGCACTTGATGGTGCTGCGGATGGATTAGGTTCGGTTGACAGTGCTTCTTCGCTGTTGGGCGGAAGTGCTGCTTTAGGTTCGGGCGCGCAAGAATTAGCAAGTGGTTTGGATAAATTAGCAGGTGGCACAGGAGAGTTGGCCATCGGAGCAAGCACCTTGGCCGATGGCACGCAGAGTCTAGCTCAAGAAACCCAGGGAATTCCTGACGCGGTGCAGGCCGAAATAGATGAACTTATGTCCACTTACGATAAATCCGATTTCGAACCAGCAAGTTTTACCAGTTCGAAAAATACGAATGTTACACTGGTTCAATTCGTAATGACTACCGATCCAATTAAGGTTGAAGAGCCAGCTACTGAAGAAGAACCAGTAGAAGAAGAAACGCTCTTAGATCGTTTCTTAGCACTGTTCTAAAAGTGATTGCTTACAAGCCTAAACAGACGGTATCATGAGCGACGAATAACAAAAGATTCGACAAGCAAGGAAACGCACATGTCTCTTCCCGCATCAAACGTGAATAAGCAGGCGGATAATCGTACCACTATGGAACTGGGCGCTTGCCTGCCAATGACTGCTGAAGTTAAGGATGACCATCTTTTTATTGGTGGTGTCGATATGGTCGAGCTTGCTCATGAGTATGGCACAGCGCTGTATGTTTATGACGAGGCCGATCTTATCAATCGTATGGATACTTATCGCGATGCATTCAGGACGCGCTATCCCAATTCTGATATCGCCTATGCCAGCAAGGCTTTTCTCAACAAGGCAGTTTGCCGTTTGGCAGATCAGCATGGAATGTGCCTCGATGTTTCTGGCGGTGGCGAACTGGCAGTGGCTCGCGCTGTTAATTTTCCTATGGATCGCGTTATCGTGCACGGCAACAATAAAACCCCTCAAGAATTGCGCGAAGCAATTGAGGCGGGCGCAGGACGTATCGTGGTCGATTCTCGCATCGAGCTTTCTCGCGTATCTGCTATTGCTCAGGAATTAGGGGTTACGCAGGACATTTATATGCGCATTACGCCTGGTGTTGAAGCTGATACCCACGAATATATCCGCACGGGCTGCGAGGATTCGAAGTTTGGCTTTACTATGCGTGAAGATTTTGCTTTCAACTGTGTACGTGACGCTTTGGATGCGCCTAATGTTCGCTTGGCGGGCTTTCATATGCATATCGGTTCACAGATTTTTGCTCTGCACTCTTTCGGTGAAGCGATTGATGTTATCGTTGAATTTGCCTATCGCGTAAAGCAAACCTATGGCTACGAAGTTGATGAAATTGATGTTGGCGGTGGCTTAGGTATTGCCTATACCGCAGAAGATAAGCCTTCTTCAATTGAAGACTTTGCAGAAATTACCACCTCCGAAATGGTGAAAGCTTGCAAAAAGTACGGTCTGAAAGAGCCTCGCTTGGTTTGCGAGCCTGGTCGTTCTTTGGTAGCTACACCTGGCGTTACGCTCTATACGGTTGGCATCTTAAAGACGCTTCCTGGTATTCGTAAGTATGTGGCAATTGATGGTGGTATGTCCGACAACATTCGCACAGCGCTCTATCATGCAGAATACGAGCCTGTTATTGCGAATAAAGCTGGTCAACCTCGCACTGAAATCGTTACGCTATGTGGTAAGCACTGCGAAAGTGGCGATGCAGTTGCGCTGGACGCTTCTATTCAGCACCCTGATTTGGGTGATATTGTTTGTGTATTTGGCACCGGTGCATATTGTCATTCCATGTCGAGTAACTACAACGGTCAGCCTCGTCCAGGCATTGTCTTTGTAAAAGATGGTGTTGCGCGCCTGGTAACTCGTCGCGAAACGTACGATGACTTAATGGCGTGCGATATTGACTAGCTTCTCGTAGGGTTTAATCAGGTTCGGCGACGTTCGGCTACGTACTTAGCTTGTCTGTCCAGCATTCAGCTTACGTAACTACCTGATACCGCAAAGTTTGATGCGCTCTCTGATGGTATGCCTATTAGAGAGCGCTTTTTGTATACAATGCAACTACTCATCCAAAAGACCAGAAATACTAGTTCTGCGTCACGTAGAAAGGATTTATACATGGCTGTCAAGATTGGCTTGGTTGGAACGGGCACGGTTGGCGGCGGTTGCTTGGATATTTTGAGCAATCACAAGCAAGATTTTCTTCGCCACTTTGGAATCGATCTTGAACTGACACGCGTATGTTCACGCGATCCCCAAGCGGCAGCTTCACGTGGTTTGCAGGACATTTTTACTACCGACTATCATGATGTTATTAACGATCCTGATATCGATATCGTTGTAGAACTGATTGGCGGCACGGGCGTTGCCAAGAGCGTTATTGTGGAGGCGCTTCAGGCAGGTAAGCATGTGGTTACCGCAAACAAGGCAATCATGGCTACTTCGGGCGAAGAAATTATGGATCTTGCCGAAGAAAAAGGTCTCGAAATTGCGTTTGAGGCGAGTGTTGGCGGCGGCATTCCTATTATTGATCCATTGAAGCATTCTCTTATTGCAAACAGAATTGACTCCATTATGGGCATCGTAAACGGCACCACCAATTACATGCTTACCCGCATGGATGAAGATAGCTTGGATTACGATGCAGCACTTAAAGAAGCGCAAGAGCGCGGTTTTGCTGAGGCAGATCCAACGGCAGACGTTGATGGCCTAGATGCTGCCGCTAAAATTGCTATCCTGGCTTCCATTGCATTTAATTCTCGTGTGACGATGGACCAGGTTTATACCGAAGGTATTCGTCGCATTTCTCCTGTTGATTTAGCGAATGCTCATGATTCGGGTTACGTGGTTAAGCTTGTTGCACATGCTCGTCGTGGCGAATCAGGCGTTGATGTGCGCGTTCATCCTACTATGATTCCCGAAGACCATCAGTTGGCAACGGTCAATGGAGTATTTAACGCTATCTTCGTTGAGGGCGATGCGGTAGGTCAGACCATGTTCTTCGGCGAAGGAGCGGGTGCAGGACCTGCGGCAAGTGCAGTTATGGGCGACGTTTTAGAGGTTGCACGCCATGTTCAGATGGGCATTAAGCCAATTGTTGGCTGCACGTGCACCGATGAGTTGCCGATTATTGCTATGGATGATCTGGAGACGAAGTACTACGTTCGCTTCATGGTGGCTGATCGTCCTGGTGTGTTGGCAGCATGTGCAGACATCTTCGCAAAGAATGGTGTTTCGGTGCGCACGGTTACTCAGCGCGGTAATGCTGCTCGAGAAGATGTGGATCTGGTATTTGTAACTCATACAGCAAAAGAACGCGATGTTCGCAAGACTATCGACGAAATCCTTGCGCTTGATAGTGTGGTAACGGGCGGCGAGCCTTCCGTAATTCGCGTTCAGGGTTAATCCGTTAGATTGCTCAGTGCTCAAAAAGCCTAATTGCCCTATTCAGTGGGTATTGCCTTCAAAGGCCGTTTATCCAGATAATCCGTGGACAAACGGCCTTTGGTATTTGAAGTGCTACTACGAAACATGTTTTTGCAAGAAATTCACCTAGTTTTTGGCAGAAAATGCACGTTTGTTACCAGAAACTAAGCGACCAGACCGTTTTGAGTTCGGCCTGGTCGCTTTCGTATCATTAATGTTTTGGTTAGTTACGTTATTTCTGAAATAACTTGATTATTGGTTCGATCAAGTGGGAATTTTGATAACAAACGTGCATTTTCTGCCAAAAATGATCGTTATTTTCGCAAATAAGTAATACGCCTCAGTTTGAGCTGATGTAGACTAGCGTCTCGTTTGGGTTGGTTATTGTGCGCCGACCTGCTTGATGTCGTATGGCGTTGCTTGGTAGACGTAATAATTCAGCCAGTTGGTATAGAGCAGCTGTGCTGCCGCACGCCAGTTTGAAATAGGCTGTTGTGTGGGATCGTCGTTAGGGAAGTAGTGCTTCGGTAGCGCGGGATTGATTCCCTTTTTAACATCGCGCTGATACTCATTTGCCAAAGTATTGGTGTCGTATTCGGGATGACCAAACACAAAGAAATGGCGACTGTTGGTGCTCTTTGCGATAAATACGCCTGCTTCGTCAGAAACAGCAATAAGTTCCAAGTCTTGTCTTGAGGCGATATCCTGTGCGCGTACTTCGGTGTAGCGCGAATGAGGTGCATAAACCACATCATCGAAACCACGAACAAGAGGCGAGCTTGGTTTTAGAATGTGGTGTTCAAATACTCCCGTCATTTTTTCTGGAAGCAGATGCTTTTCCACGCCGTAGTGGTAGTAGATGCCCGCTTGAGCACCCCAGCACAAATAAAGCGTAGAGAACACATTAGTTTTTGCCCATTCGAAAATATGGCAAAGCTCTGGCCAGTAGTCGACATCCTCGAATTTCATTTTCTCAACAGGAGCACCAGTGATAATCATGCCGTCGTAGTGCTTGTCTTGAATGTCATCCAAGCCAACATAAAATGACTTGAGATGCTCGACGGGTACATGCGAAGAATGATGGGTAACCGTTTGCAGAAGATCAATCTCTACCTGAAGGGGAGTATTGGATAGCTTTCGTAGGATTTGCGTCTCTGTTTCAATCTTGAGCGGCATGAGGTTTAAGATGAGCACTTTCAATGGGCGAATATCCTGGTGGATTGCTCGGTGCTCGGTCATTACAAAGATATTTTCGCTTTCAAGTACTCCTGTAGCGGGAAGAGTGTCGGGAATTCTGATTGGCATGAAGTGCTCCTAAATAATTGAAGGCTAAAGCGGCTGTTGTAGGTGTCACCTTTCGTGAAACTACTGGTCGTAACTACCGTCTGTCGTTAAAACTATCTGTCGTAGAAACCTGTCGTAACTGCTAACCGTCGCAAATACTAGCTGTTATGAATACCGATAGCAGTAAATGTTAGCGGTCGTAAATACGAACGGTGCAGTGATTTTTGATTGTACGCGACAAACCCGCTCATTTCCATGCTGACCAGCTACTCTATAACCAGTTATAGAAAAATACGTTTGCCTGTAATGGATAGGTAACCAAAAACCGCTCTTGTGAGCTCTATAATCACAAAGCACACCATTAACTTATCTAGGTATTTCGAAAGTTTTAGCGAAAACAAAGGAGATAGCATGACTCAGTCAGTTAGCACTATTTGTGTTCAAGGGGGTTATCACCCTGGGGATGGCGAACCACGTCAGGTCCCTATTTATCAGAGCACAACGTGGAAATACGACACCAGTGAACACATGGGTAAGTTGTTTGACTTAGAAGAGTCAGGTTATTTTTATACTCGTCTTCAAAATCCCACTAACGACTATGTAGCAAACAAGATTTGCGAGCTTGAAGGTGGTACGGCTGCAATGTTGACCTCTTCTGGTCAGGCGGCAAATTTCTTCTCAATCTTCAATATTGCAGGCAATGGAGACCACGTTGTATGCTCTTCGGCAATCTATGGCGGTACATACAATTTATTTGCTCATACTATGGCGCGAATGGGCCTGGAATGCACCTTTGTAACGCCTAACTGCACAGATGAAGAACTGGAAGCAGCTTTTCAACCTAATACCAAAGCTGTGTTTGGCGAAACTATTGCCAATCCTGCACTTTCGGTGCTCGATATTGAGCGCTTTGCAAAAGCAGCTCATAGCCATGGTGTTCCACTGATTGTGGACAATACCTTCCCAACACCAGTTAATTGTCGTCCTATTGAATGGGGCGCGGATATCGTGACGCATTCTACAACCAAGTATATGGACGGTCATGGGTGTGGCGTCGGTGGCTGCATTGTTGATTCGGGCAAGTTCGACTGGAACAAATATGCCGACAAGTTCCCTGGATTAACAACCCCTGACGAAAGCTATCACGGCGTGGTGTATACCGAGCGCTTTGGCCTAGAAGGTGCATTTATTACGAAGGCTACCGCCCAGTTAATGCGTGACTTTGGATCTATTCAGTCTCCTCAAAATGCATTCTTGCTTAATATGGGTCTTGAAAGCTTGCATGTACGTATGGCTCAGCACGTAAAGAATGGACAGGCGGTTGCGGAATACCTGCAGGCTCATCCCAAAGTTTCTTGGGTTCGCTATAGCGGATTGCCTGGAGATGAATATTACGAGTTGGCGCAGAAGTATCTGCCGAATGGTGGTTGTGGCGTTGTGAGCTTTGGCGTTGCTGGTGGTCGTACAGGCGCTGAAACCTTTATGAAGAATTTGAAGCTCGCACAAATTGCAACACATGTTGCTGATGCTCGTACCTGCGTTTTGCATCCTGCTAACGCAACCCATCGTCAGATGAATGACGAAGAGTTGGAAGCAGCAGGCATCAGTCCTGACTTAATTCGTCTTTCTTGTGGCATTGAGGCTACTGAAGATTTGATTGCCGATATCGAGCAAGCACTTGCAGCGGTATAGTTCGTTGCGATAAGTGTCATTCGGTCGCGCGGTGTGTGGTTTTAACTATATAAGCGGTAAAAAAGAGTCCGATATTACTCGGACTCTTGTTTGTTTGGTGTAGAAAAAGGCTACTTTACGGTCAAAACAGGAATATCTACATTGCGCAGTACGCCATAACTTACGCTGCCTAATACTCCACGAATGCCGCCGAGGCCGCGACGTCCCATGACAATCAAATCGCAATCATGGTTGCTGGCGTATTCGGTTAGTCCGCTTACTGCGGATGGATAGGTAACAGCTTCGATATGCACGCGCTCTGCTGGCATGCCATCAAGCAGAGGCTCCACCACGTCATCAATTTCTTTTTTGATATTTTCAAGCGATGCATCTACCATGGCGGCGTAGCCTTCCTGGTCAATAAACGCAGAAGCACCGCCTGTAATAGGGTCGCCAGAAGCTGACAGGGAAGAAGCAAGTGCCATGGGAACGACATTTACTACAAAAATCTCTGTCTCATCATTGGTGATTGCAAGTGAGCGCGCGGTAGTGAATGCAGCTGCGGCGTGATCGGATCCATCAAAGGGAACAAGAATACGACGATATTTCATGAGAACCCCTCTCCTTAAAAGGCGAAATAACTGCCTGTATGTATCTTCATTATGGCACGTTTAATGATTTAGGGAATTGTCGTTTAGGTAACTATTTAACAATTAAAAGCATGGACGTATATGAGATTTAGACCGAAAAAATTTGATTCTCTAACCTATAGAAATCACCTATAAATAA
>URVA01000008.1 GCA_900551155.1 uncultured Eggerthella sp.
TTTTGTGCTTGTCAAAAGTCTTTGACAATGATTTGACCTGGTGTTTTGAAGTGTTCTCAATCAGAGATTCCTTTCTTGAATCCCTCTCTATATAATAACCAATGGTATTTACACAATATAATTTTGTCACGAACCATAACTATTAAGGTAGCCAGTAAGGAGAGCTCATGCTTTCTGGTAACAACGATAAAAACTCAAAAGAGATTCCTTCTATTGTTCTAAACGGAATCAAAAACATCCCAGAGAATTACTCCTTACCAAAACTACATGGAAGTGAGTGCTTCAAGGCGACCCTTATTCGCCTTGCTATTCCTGGCGTATTCATTGCTATTTGTCTGCTTATAATAACCACCGCTCCCGCACAATCAGATTCTACTGTTTTACAAGGCTGGATTGCATTTGCGATAGTTTTCGCCATTTGGTGGGTAGCTCACTGGTATTTCGCCAAGTGGAAAAACGCCAACAAGCAGAATAACCCCACACCTTACCCCCGTGCATTTATCACGCTTGGCAAAGGCATATCTGCACTCATCCTGTTCTATCTCTTCACCATATTCCTAGAGCTTCTTTCCCTAACCGATACCGCCGATATCTCAAACCCCATTACCTTGATCTTAGGTTTGAGCTGGGATATTACGTGGAGATCAGGCATGCCACTTGCTATTCTCTTTATGGTAATAGCGCGTGCCTGTAGCAATGGCTATAAGAATTGGTGCGCAAGCGAACGTGAAGCTTTTGGCAAGCGCATTCAGAAAGAAAACTTGACTCCTGTTGAAGCGCTAAAAGAACAGGTCGGTCTTGTCTGGTGGCTTGATGAAATTATTCGTGTGCTAGTTGCACTCGCTAACGCCCTAGGAGCGGTAGGCATTCTTGTCGCATTACTCATGCACTCCCCCATCACGTTAGTATTAGCAACCAGCGGTCTTTTCAGCCCAGAAATAATCTCATATATCAGCTTTACTGTTCCATGGTTTAGCGAATTCATGACAGCAATTGGTCAACTGAGCGCCGCAGGAATGTGGGTATTTGTGCTTACTGCTGGCATCGTCCGCATTGTATGGCGTAAATTCTTGGACTGGTCTGCTCTTAATACTGCCGAAGAAATCCAAGCTATCGAAGAACGAAAAAGGGATGGCGAAGAGGAGCCACAATTCGAGTGCACCGTTAATGGCGAAAAAGCTCCAGGTACAGAAGTACCAAATGTTGGTGTCTACCTTCAAGGTTCCCTTATCAGAATCGGAAGAATTACAGGCTGGATTTCACTTGTCTTGGGATGCTGCTCTATCTTGATGTCCTTACTAAATCCCGCATTAAACGGATTCTTTGCAAACATCTTCCAAATTATTGGCGTGATACTTTCGACTAGTGCGTTGCCTCTTTTTGCACTCATCTTATTCGTAGCACTTGTAGTTGTTAATGCATGCGAATTGCGCTGGTATGAAGGCACAAATAAGACCCACAAGTCCATTCACAGCTTCATGAAAACAGCTAGACGCGTAGGATACGCAATCTGCTTGCTGTGCGTTGGCTATGCACTAGTAATGGCTCAGCTTAACAACAACATTATCGGTTTGATTACTCAGAACGTCGCTGAAGGCGTGAATGAAGCTACTATTTGGACGCTTGTAACGCAGTTGATAGTAGAATCGGCACTTTACCTGGTTATTATTGCAGTATTGTTATATGCCGCTTATCGATTTATCGACAACGAATTCATTCTTCCAAACACCAGCTACAATGGTGGCTACTCTGGCAGTTATAGCGGGGGTTACTCAGGCGGATCATTTGGCGGCTCTTCTGGCGGCAGTGGCGGTTCGAGCTACTCTGGTAACTCATGGGGAAATTCCTTTTCAACAACATATGTCGGCGGCAAAGCATATCACCAGCAGAATAATAGCTGGGGCGGCTCCACCATTTATGATGGATGGGGTTCAAAAGTAGGATCAACCCGTCAAGGCGTATTCGGAAATACCAAAGTTGAATATGGTGGACAAAAATACGAAGTGCGCGATGGCATCTTTGGCGACAAAATTGTCACCGACGAAAACGGAAAAGAAGTCGGTCGCATTACCGAAGGTTTATTCGGCAACAACACTTTCAAGAAGAGCTAATGCGAGTTAGCAGCTAAAGTGTAGATAATATACGCAATGCTTACGTGTTTAGCTATAGATCAAGAGTACGTTTCTACTTATCCTCTACTACCCCATTGTAAAGGTATATACTGCAAGCCCAATAACAACTATCGCTAGCACAATTCCAATAATGATATTTGAACGTGACATATAAATAACCTCACGTTTCTAAACAACTTAGCAAGAAATTCAATAAAACTCACATTGCTGGTAAAAACAGTGAGCGGAAACACCTTGAGTGCAGATAGGGCGAAGGCAAAGCGTAGCGTATTTTGCTACGTGAGCTTTGTCTGGAGCCCTAGCTGTGCCGAGGTGTTTCCGCGCAGCGTCATACCGTCTCTTACGAGAATTACGACGTTAGTTATAACGTCGTAATTTAGAGCGTCGTAATGCGCACAAACTTGCGCTTACCAACCTGAACAACAGCATCCTTAAGCATTTCAGGAGCTACGTTGTAGGTCTTAGCAGGAATAGCTTCACCATTTACTTTAACGCCACCCTGGTCAATCATACGACGAGCATCACCAGTAGAATTGGTAAGTCCCGCATCAGAAATCAGCTTGGCCAGATAAACCAAACCTTCATCGTTAGGCGTTAAATCAGCAGCAAATTCCGCTACATCGTCGGGAATTTCATGCTTCTTAAACTGCTTATCAAACGCAGCTTCTGCTTCCTGGGCAGCAGCTTCGTCATAGTAAGCAGCCACGATGTTTTGAGCCAAATCACGCTTGCAACGATTAGGATGAATTTCTCCTGCAGCAAGCCCTGCTTCAATCTTGTCAATCTCAGTAACAGGTACCGTAGAAGCCAAACGATAGTACTTCACCATCAGCTCATCAGGAATTGACATAATCTTGCCGAACATATCGTTAGGCTCATCGGTCAAGCCAATGTAGTTGCCGTAGCTCTTAGACATCTTTCTTACGCCATCGGTACCTTCGAGCAAAGGCAAAGTAAGGCAAACCTGAGGTTCCATACCCATTTTTTCCATAAGCTCACGGCCAGCAAGCAAGTTAAACAGCTGATCGGTACCACCAAGTTCAACATCAGCCTTAATTACTACCGAGTCGTATGCCTGCATGATGGGATACAAGAACTCATGTAGCGCGATGGACTGGTTATTGGTATAACGATTATGGAAATCGTCACGTTCCAAGATACGTGCCACCGTAAAGTTGGAAGCAATCTTGAGCAATTGCTCCAAATCCATGCTCAAAATCCACTCAGAGTTATAACGAAGCGTAGTTTTTTCAGGATCGAGAATCTTAAATGCCTGGTCAACATAGGTTTGAGCATTTTCTTTAATCTGCTCGCGCGTAAGCTGAGGGCGCGTCGTATTACGGCCAGAGGGATCGCCAATAAGAGCGGTTCCGTCACCGATAATAAGCGTTACCTGATGGCCCAAATCCTGAAAAGCGCGCAACTTACGCAGTGGCACTGCATGACCAAGATGGATATCGGGAGCTGTTGGGTCTACGCCAAGCTTAATGTTAAGGGGCTTGCCACGCTTTAGTTTTTCCATAAGCGCAGCTTCAGGCACAATTTCTGCCGTGCCCGACTGAATAATATGAAACTGTTCTTCAGGTGAAATCATGATTCCTCTTTCTTAAAACTTCGCAAAATTCTAGCACAGCAAACCAACCGAAAGGGTCGCCAATGCAAACTGGTCTTGTTCGGATTCTTTATGGGTATGCCTCTGTATAGACACTGCGATTAAGAAATATGTGATGATTCATACCTATCCTTGGTCTTGCGCCAGCTCTTCCTTACGAAACCCCTCGGAACAAATGTCCTGATGTTGCACCTTCCGCTTTCGAAACCTTATCGCCACTCTTAAGGGCAATATCGCGTGCACGCACTGCTCGCTGAACTTTCTTAGTCGTTTCTGCCACATTCATTAAGGTTGTATCAACCATCAAAGTCGAAACACCCGCATGAATAAGTTCGGGTACCAAGTGTGCAATATCAAGAGAAACTGCATTGAATAAATGGCTGCGACCAAGCGCATCAGTAATTACGGGCATCTCGTAACCCTTGCGATCCTTCAAATGATGTGGACTTTTACGACGAGAACATGTTGAGCACTTTTGATTACAGGGACCCTGGCTCATAAGCAAACAATGTTCTGTAATCATTAATTCGCTTGAACCCATAATAGTTACGCCCAACGGAACCGAAGAAACTTCTCCCAGCTCTTCAATCTGTACCAAAGAAAGCTCTGGTGAGAGCCAAATGCGCTGAGCGCCTAGATCTGCCATAGCTTGCAGATCGAGCCTGTTGGTTACCGGAATATGAGGGCCCACTTCTGGCAATGCACCCATTTCGCGGGCATGAATCAACTGGCCAAAGTTTTCTACCACAACAGGCTTTCCTTCGCGAACGCGATTCCAAATATCAAACCCATTGCGTAGCTCTTCGTCGAACATATGAGAAACCGTAGGCAAAATAGGAATACACTGCTTGGGATAGCCTGCTTGTTCTGCAGTCCCTGAAAGCTGCCCTGCGATTACCGCCTCTCCGCGACGATAATTAAGCGCTGGAACATAAATAAAATCGGCGCCTGCACGCTTCGCCGCACGAGCACAAGCAGGATTGGTTGCCAAAACACCCACTTTGCAGGAATTCGTGCGAACAGGATTTGTATATACACGCTGTGCTACCCGCTCGAGCGTGCGTCCATGATAGGACTCCAATAAGGCAGCTTCCAGCTGCTCAGCAGCACGAGCACGCAACTTATGAAGTGTCGAGAAGCCCATGCCGACACCTTCATCAAGTGCAATATCAAGCTGTTCCAAACAAAATGGCGTTGTTCCCATTCGATCAATATGATCTTGCACTTCTTCTTTTGTAAGCGCTTTTGTGCGAGCCTGTTCTACTACAGGCCCCTCAACGCTTACCGAAACAGAAGAACCCAAAAGAATATTGTTTGCCTCGAAAGAAAGCTTGGCAGGCTGCCCTAAATGAAGCTCTACCTTTGCAACAACAGGAACTGCGGGCTTTCGTTCGTCATCAACAAATGCCGCTTCAGCATTACGTACGCGGAAGACACGATCGCCTTTCCCTACCGCGCGATCTACCTTTAGCACCGCTTTTCCTGATTTATCGAAAGAAAGCGAATCTATGGTATGTACGAAATGTCCACGATTGGTCCAGAATTCAATAGCATCGCCTACATGCAATTCCTGCTCTGGATCAACAAAAACTTTGCCGTCTTTTACTCGTGCTACACGTCCAATAAAGATACCGCGATTATTAGGGCGGCCATAACTCATTATTTCGTTACCACGCTGACGCTCTAAATACGCTGTGGTAAACCCACGAGAAAACGCCTCAGAAAGAATCTGGCGCTCAGCGTCAGTTGCACGAGGATTGATCGGATCACCTTGCGGCATTTCAACGCTGCCACAATCAATTTCTGCACGTTTTTGTTCTTCTAGCCAAGCCAATGCGCGATCAAGCACCGCACGGTATACCCTCACAACGCTTTTCACGTATTCAGGAGACTTCATTCGGCCTTCGATCTTAAGCGAAGTAGCGCCTGCAGAAATAAGCTCTGGAAGGACATCGATAGTGCATAAATCTTTTGGAGAAAGCAAGTGTTCGCCTGGCGCATCAAGCGTTTTACGCAACGCAACATTATGCAACGTATAGGGCAAACGGCACGCCTGAGCACAACGACCACGATTCGCCGACCTGCCTCCCACCATAGAAGACATAAAGCACTGCCCCGAATAGCAAATGCACAAAGCTCCGTGTGCGAAAACTTCCACTTCCATTCCAAGCTCTTGCGCGAGCGCAGATAAACGCGCAATCTCCTCAAAGGAAAGTTCACGAGCCAGCGTTACACGCGATGCTCCTAGAGCAGCAGCCGCCTGCACTCCATCTTCAGTATGGGTGTTCATCTGAGTTGAAACATGCACTTCACAATCAGGCATAATACGGCGAAGCTCAAGAGAAATACCAATATCTTGGACAATGAAAGCATCCACGCCACAGCGATATGCCTGACGTGCCAGCTCGAGAGCGTCTTCCACTTCTGAAGGAAGAACGATGGTATTGAGCGTGAGATAGATCTTTACCCCGCGCAAATGAGCGTAGTCGCATGCCTGTGCCAAATCTTCAAAGGTAAAGTTTTCAGCTCCACGACGAGCATTAAAATGCCCTGCGCCAAGATACACGGCATCTGCTCCAGCTTGAACTGCCGCATGCAAGCATGCCATATTTCCAGCTGGCGCCAATAATTCAACGACGGGCTTAGTAATCTCTGTATCTATTATTTGTTCCATTCACTATCCTCTACATAGCGAAACGGCCATCAGATCGATGGCCGCCTAAGACAATCTTTTCAATAGACTCTACGCAGACTGGGCCTTGCTGTCTGCATCCTGCAACGCAGCTATTCCTGCATCGTAGTGAGACTGAATATCTGCAATACGAGAATCGTAAGTGGAATAGTCAAATGAACCGCTTTGCGGAGCCTTTACATCTTCGTACAACTGAACATAATCTGCCAAAGCTGTTTGGAGCTCAGTTGCGCCCGTAACGTATGCCTTGTGAATTTCTGTCATAGCATCAGGAGGAGTGAGTGCGTTTAAATCTTCAACACACTTATTAACCGCTTCAAGCTGAGCATCAAGAGATACTACTTCGCCATCTTTTACTGCGGTAGCAAATTCTTCCATGTTGGTATCAAGGGTATCCATGATGGTGTTCACTGAAGACATGTATTGGCGATTTTGTGTTTGAGCATTCTGCTCAGCGCTCTCGCCCGAACAACCAACCAAAGCAGCTAAACATGCCACACAAAGCATTGCTGCCAGAATAATACGTACTTTCGCTTTCATAAAATCCTTTCGAACGTTCAAGAACGTTTAAGCAGAAGTGTATAAGGTATTACTCGCAAATACCCGCTAAATACCGAAAAGTTACCAGAATGCAAGGTCCCTTCACAAAACCTAAGCCTTTATCTAAAGAGGCACACTAAAATCTCTAGGCGCTACTAGCATCGTCATCTCCACTTGGAGGATCAGTTCCCGGATCTGGATCAGTTCCCGGATCTGGATCAGTTCCCGGATCTGGATCAGTGGGAGGAGTCACTTCGGTGCTATCGCCTCCCGTCTCTCCACCAGATTCGGTTTCTCCTGTTGTGGTTTCTTCTTCAGTTGTCTCCTCATCAGGAGTCATAACCGTATCGCCTTCATGCTCAGGAGCTTCGCCTTCCGTACCTTCACCATGACCGAAGTCGTGCTGAGTATACTCAAGCTTTTCGTCGGTTGTTGGGAACTGCTCGATAGGCTGGCCATCAAGAACAGTACTCATGAAATCGCCAAATACGTCGTCCGCAGCAACATAGGAAGGCATCTGAACTTCTTCACGACCACCAATCCAAATTGCTACTGACATTTGAGGCGTAATACCACAGAACCATTTATCGCGCCAGTTTTCTGAAGTACCAGTCTTGCCTGCTACAGGCTGACCATTGGAAATCGCTGCACCACGACCAGTACCATTAGTTACTACCTTTTCCATAACCTCAGTTGCAGCCTGGGTCAAAGAGGTTTCCAGAACCTTTTCGCCTGTCGTATCTGCGGTAAAGATAGTATTTCCTGAAGCATCAGTAATGCTCTGAATACAAACGGCTTCGTGCCTTGTACCACCATTAGCAATGGTCGCATATGCCTGTGCCATTTCTCGTACAGTTACTTCTTGAGCGCCCAGCGTAATAGAAGGATAAGCTTCAAGCTCCTGCTCGATTCCGCAGGTTTTAGCCATATCAACAACTTTTTGTGGACCAATTTCTGTACACAACTCCGCAAAACCGGTATTGGAAGATACCGCAAAGGCGCTTGCAACAGAACGGGTGCCATAGTTGGAGCCACCGTAGTTTTCTACTTCCCAACCATCGATGTTAACGTGAGAAGTACAATTCAAATTCGTTTCAGGAGATACGCCGTCGTTGAGTGCTGCCAACAACGTAAAGGTCTTAAAGGAAGAACCTGGCTGACGTTCTGCTTGGGTAGCCAAATTGAACTCATTGGTGTCGTAGTCTCGGCCACCTATCATCGCTTTAATAAAGCCCGTATCAGGATCGACCGCAACCATAGCTAGTTCAAGATTATCGGACAAGCCAGAAAGCTTAGCATCTGCTGCTTCTTCGGCTGCCTTTTGCGTGTCAACATCAAGCGTGGTTACAACGGTCAAACCGCCCTTAAATACTTCATCACTCGAATAATCTTGCAACAAAGTATCACGAACATAGCTCGTGAAGTACTTGTACTGATACAAGCCATCATCCGCATCAGACATAGTTACGTTTAGGGTAATAGGTTCAGCTTGCGCAGCGTCATGTTCTTCTTGAGAAATAACGCCATTGGAAAGCATACGATCTAATACCAAATTACGACGTTCCAAACAATTATCAGGATTGTCGATAGGATTGTTGTAGGTTGGAGCCTGAGGAATACCGATAAGCGTTGCCGCCTCGGCAATAGTTAGATCCTTGGCGTTTTTAGAGAAGTACAATTCCGAAGCTGCCTGAATGCCATAAGCGCCTTGACCATAGTTAATGGTATTCAAATACATCTGAAGGATTTCATCCTTCGTATACATTTGTTCAAGCTGAATAGCAATATACGCTTCGCGAACCTTACGCTTAAGTGTAGATTCCTGCATTTCATCTGCCAGAATCGTATTGCGAACAAACTGCTGAGTAATTGTTGAAGCACCTTCATGGCCAGTACCCGTAATATTTACCCATGCTGCACGAGCAATACCCCAAAGGTCTACGCCGTTATGTTCGTAATAGCGCTCGTCTTCCGTGGCGACGGTACCCTTCGTTACGTAGTCACCCATTTCGCTCAGTTCAATAGGATCGCGATTCTCTAAGTAAAGCTCCGCAAGCAACGTCGTACCATCACTTGCATACACCTTTGTTTTTTCAGCTACGTTGTACGCTGAAGCATCGGTATAATCTGGCAAATCCTGCAACCAAGCAAAGCAAACAGCAGCTGTTCCCAAACAGCCAATTCCCAAAATTGCAGCAATAACTACACCGACGATTCCCAAGCGGAATCCGGCACGCTCTTTGCGAGCTGAATGCCGAGACCTTCTGGCTCGTGAAACCATACTACCTCCAAACTACAGTTCAGAGTATTTTAACACTCTCTGAACAAAGTGCCTTGTGAAGGAACGCAAGGGTGCGCTGTTTTCACGTACGCCACAAAGGAATTTCACGTCTTCGGCAAATTTAATTGTCACATTTTCACTAAAACCACCAAAAACAGCAAAGTTTTTACCAACACGATGAGTCATTACAAAGAAAAAACCGTTTGTTCCCTAGAACAAACGGTTTTGCTTCAACTTATGTAGGTATCGTCGATACCCTCTTAAGAATTTATTCGCTTAGAAGCGCCTCATCATCAGCAAGCTTCTGTGCGCCCAGCTCAATCTGGTCTGCCACCACTGAATTACCCGTTCCGCCATACGTGGTACGAGCTGCAACAATGGATTCCAAATCAAGTGCGCCCGTAATGTCTGCCTCAAACAAATCAGAAGCATTCTTGAAGTCTTCCAGTGACAAGTCGTCCAAATCGCAACCACGTTTGTCGCAAAGTAGCACCAAATGACCTACAATTTCGTGAGCTTTACGGAAAGGCAAGCCCTTCTTAGCAAGGTAGTCAGCCACGTCCGTTGCAGCAAGATAGCCCTTCTTTGACTGAGCACGCATAGCATCGGCATTGATCTTCATGGTAGAGATCATGCCCTCCATGCATACCAAGCAATCATGCAAGGTCTTGCAGGCATCAATAACGCCTTCTTTGTCTTCCTGGAGGTCTTTGTTGTAAGCAAGAGGCAAACTCTTCATGGTGGTAAGAAGTGCCATCAGATCGCCTACGACGCGACCCGATTTGCCACGAATCAATTCAGCGAAATCAGGGTTTTTCTTCTGAGGCATGATGGAAGATCCCGTTGAATACTCATCCGCCAAGGTGATAAAGCCAAATTCGGAAGTTGACCACAAAATGATCTCTTCAGACAAACGAGACAGATGAATCATAGCAACTGAGCAGGCATAATCCAGGTCAAGCAAGAAGTCGCGATCGGATACCGCATCAAGAGAATTAGGAATCATAGAAGCAAAGCCTAATTCTTCAGTGGTCATAGCACGATCAAGCGGATAGGTGGTGCCAGCCAAAGCAGCCGAGCCCAACGGATTAGCGTTTGCTGCATCATAAGCCTGCTTCAGACGCGCAAAATCGCGAGTAAACATCCAAAAGTATGCCATGAAATGATGCGAGAGTAATACTGGCTGAGCATGCTGCATATGAGTATAACCAGGAAGAATGGTACCCATGTTATCGCGTGCGGCCTTAATGAGAGCAGCGCGCAGCGAATTAACATCATGCATCAGGTCCTCTGCGAGCATTTTTGCATAGAGGCGCGTATCGGTAATAACCTGATCGTTACGAGAACGGCCCGTATGAAGACGAGCACCCGCATCGCCAATATTTTGAGTAAGCACCTTTTCGATAGACATGTGAATGTCTTCATCATTAATGTCGAAAACGAAATTACCCTCTTCGATAGTCTTCTCAATTTCTGCTAAGCCAGAAACAATAGCGTCAGCATCTTCTTGAGAAATAACGCCCTGCGCTGCCAACATGCGTGCATGAGCACGAGAGCCAGCAATATCCTGATGATACATTGCCTTATCGACGGGCAGTGAAGCACCGAATTCCTGAGTGAATTCGCTTACTCCCTTTTCAAAACGACCTGACCATAACGCCATATGGAGACTACCTTTCTCAATAGTTGCCCTGAAGTTGCTATTTGCTCTCAAGCTGTCAAAAACATTCAAAATTATCTCCTGAACAGATTGCTACTTGAGCGCATCTCTTGTTAGTTACTTTATTAAACCGACGGTAAATCGACAGCTTTCCGTTAGTGCACCTTAGTTGGCACGTCTTGCACTTTGGCGCACAGTTAGCGTGTGCCCGAGCAGCTTAACGCACCTTAGTTGGCACCTCTTAACGCTCGCGCGTAGAAACAAGCAGCAAAATACCGCCAATCAAGTTCAAGAAAATGAGTGTGCATACACCAAAGGCTGTCGTGTTAGGTTTCGTTCTTTTGTAAATTCCCCAACAATGAACGGTCATAGGAATCATCCAAGCAAGTGGAATAATAGCCCAACATACCGAAACGGTAGAAATAATCGCAAGAATAAAAGCAATGAGACGCAGGGTGTCATCAGTTGATGCAACATTTTGAGGCTGCGCATACATTTGCCCTGGCTGTTGAGGAGCCTGGCCATAACCCTGAGGCTGGGCATATCCTTGAGGTTGCTGAGAATACCCTTGAGGTGCCTGTTGTGGCTGAGCTGGCTGAGGCTGTGGTTGAGGTTGAGCAGCCTGCTGCGATTGGGGCTGCGCAGCTGGCTGAGGTTGAGACTGAGACTGAGGCATTTGTAGCTGAGCAGGTTGTTGCTGAGGGATAACTGCATCAGCATAATTATCGGTCCACTGATTTCCATCCCACCAGCGAAGTTTTGTTGTGTCACCAGACGGATCGGGATACCAACCAGCAATTGGGTTCGCCATTAAGAACACTCCTTAAATATCTTAGAAACAAGCTTTAACTATAAAACCTATTTTGCGTTGCTTCATAATACCTCGAATTATTATACAGGCACCTGCCACGAACCTTACAAAACCAATAATTCAACCTAAATAAAAAGGCAGCGACCGAAAAGTCGCTGCCGATACATAAACCTAGAGCACTACTATCTTCCTAGAACTCTCTGGAAAAGGTCAGTTCCGAATAACGAATGACCTGACCATTGGTCACATTATTCGCCGTCAGTTACACCCTGCTCACGACGGTTCTTAGCCCAAACACGCGTAGATAAGCCATACAGATCAATGAAGCCCTTAGCAGACTGATGATTGAAGGTGTCTGCTGCGTCATACGTTGCCAGACCATAATCATACAGAGAGAAATCAGACTTGCGGCCCGTAACCGTGCAGGTGCCCTTGTAGAACTTCAAGCGAACAAGACCAGTTACACACTGCTGAGTAGTGGTCAAAAATGCGTCCATAGCATGCTTCAAAGGTGAGAACCACTGACCGTTATAAACCAACGTCGCCCAGTCATGCTCAATATGAAGCTTGTAGCGCAGAACTTCGCGCTCGAGACACATATCCTCAAGACCGCGATGAGCTTCAATCAAAGCAAGAGCGCCAGGTGCTTCGTAGCATTCACGAGACTTAACGCCGATCATACGGTTTTCAATCATGTCGATGCGACCAAAACCGTTAGCGCCAGCAATCTCGTTCATCTTAGCAATAATGTCCAGATAGCTCATCTGCTCACCGTCGATAGCAACAGGCAAGCCAGCCTTGAATTCAATGGTGATTTCAGTTGCCTCATCAGGAGCCTTTTCAGGATCAGTAGTCATGGTGTAAATATCCAGTGGAGGACGATTCATTGGATCTTCCAAAACGCCGCATTCAATAGCACGACCCCACAGGTTGTCGTCAATAGAGTAAGGCTTGGACTTAGTGGTAGGAACTGGTACGCCATGAGCCTCTGCCCAGTCCATTTCTTCCTGACGGGTATGCATATCCCACTCACGAACAGGAGCAATAATTTCCAAAGTAGGATCAAGTGCCTGAATAGAGGTTTCGAAGCGAACCTGGTCATTGCCCTTGCCCGTGCAACCATGAGCAACATACTTAGCACCATACTTGTGAGCAGTATCAACCAGATACTTAGAAATCAAAGGACGAGAAAGCGCAGATACCAGAGGGTATTTATTCTCGAAGTGAGCATTTGCATACAGAGCCTTGGACAGGTAATCTGCCGCAAAATCTTCACGCATGTCTGCGATGATGCAATCAATTGCACCTGTTGCCAATGCACGCTGCTTTACTTCTTCAAGGCCTTCGTGCTCCTGGCCAACTTCGCCAACAACTGCAATAACATCCAGGTTCTTTTCGTCCTGAAGCCATTTAATGCATACGCTTGTATCCAAGCCGCCTGAATAGGCGAGAACGCATTTTTCCTTTGCCATCGTACAACCCTTTCTTTGAGGTGAATCTACTTGATCTATTGCAACAAACCGTACAAATCGTATTTACTGAGCCAAGAATTCAGTGTCTTCTTCTGCGGGAGTTTCCTCTTCAGCATCAGGAGTCCAACCATTGCGTACCGCATCAATCATGCCAGGCAATGCAGCTAAAAGCTGATCGATTTCTTTGCGCGTAACAATCAGCGGAGGCAAGAAGCGCAGCGTATGAGGACCAGTTGCATTCAAAAGGAAGCCCTCATCTAAGCCCTTTGCTACTACCAGATTTGCATCAATGCCCTCTTCAAGATCTACACCGATCATAAGACCCATGCCACGAACTTCAGTAATAGCATCAATCTTGTCTAGGCTTTCAGCAAAGTAGTCGCCCAATTCCTGAACGTCATCATCGAAATGACCGCGCGAAAGCGTTGCCAAGGTTGCATGAGCCGCAGCCATAGCAAGGTTGCTGCCACCGAAT
The DNA here is from genome assembly GCA_900551155.1 of uncultured Eggerthella sp. Lineage (GTDB taxonomy): Bacteria > Actinomycetota > Coriobacteriia > Coriobacteriales > Eggerthellaceae > Anaerotardibacter. The sequence continues at coordinate 13,676 of URVA01000008.1, forward strand.
GTTGAACCATGATCACCTGGCTCAAATACTTCAGCAACTTCGATACGTGCCGCACAAGCACCCATAGGAAAGCCTGAAGCGATACCCTTTGCCATAGTAATAATGTCTGGCGTAATGCCCATATTCTGGAAAGCGAAGGGGAATTCGCCACAGCGATAAAAGCCGGACTGAACTTCATCAACAATGATAAGCATGCCATTTTTGCGCGCAAACTGTGCGACTTCATAGAGCACATCAGGATCCCATGGATGAACGCCTGATTCGCCCTGAACGCACTCGAGCATGATTGCGCATACATCACCAGGATTTTCAAAGAAAGCACGGTGTACCGCATTCATGTCATTCATAGGAACATGAATAAAGCCGTCGGGCAGAGGAGCAAATGCTTCCTGCTTTGCTGGCTGTGCCGTTGCGGAAAGCGTAGCCAAGGTACGGCCGTGGAAGCTACCATCCATAGTGATAATAGTTTGACCGCCCGTTCCTTCCTTCTTGGAATACAGACGAGCTAATTTGATAGCGCACTCATTTGCCTCAGCGCCAGAGTTTGCAAAAAAGACTGGCCAAGGTGCGCGGAAGAACTTAGGAATGCAGGTGTTCAGCAAATCAGAAATAATTTTTGCCACTTCACCACGATTTTCAATGTGGTAATAATTGCTTACATGAATCAAGCGCTTCGCCTGAGCAGCAATTGCTTCGGACACTGCTGGGTGGCAATGACCTAAGCTGTCGGCACCAATGCCCGCAATAAAGTCGAGATAGGTTTTACCCGTATCGTCCTTAACTTCCATGCCAGAGCCTTCGACCAGCATAACAGGCTTACGATTAAACGTATGCATTACGAAATGATCGTCTAGTTTCTTGGCTTCTTCAAAGCTCATGGTTTTCCTTTCTTATATTTAACGCATTAGATTCTAACTGCTTAATGCGTGAAATGGGTACTGATATTTACGGTTTTCATTATGTTTCTCTTATAAGTTCTCACTTAAACGCGATGCAAGAATACCCAACGGACGCATTTCTTCTTTTGTAACGTGGGCTTTGTCATCGTAAATCAGCGTGCCCGAACCACTTGAGGTAAGCAATTCAACCAAAATTGAATGTGGTTTGGTCCCATTAACAATATGAGCGCGAGGAACGCCGCCTTCTAAGGCACCAACACAAGATTGTAATTTAGGAATCATGCCGGTGCTTACCTTGCCAGTTGCCAACATCATGCGTGTTTCGTCTAGCGTCATTTGAGACACCAGCGAATCCTTATTACTAAAGTCTTCATAGAAGCCATCTACGTCGGTTAAGAAAACGATCTTATGTGCACCAATAGCTGAAGCAATCGCACATGCTGCGGCGTCAGCATTAATGTTGTAAGAGCCGCCATCTTCGCCCTTACCCACCGAAGCAATAATAGGAATGTAATCAGCCGCAATCAAAGCGTTGATGTAGCCAGGATTTACCTCAATTACCTGACCGACACGACCAAGATCAGGATCTTTTTGCTTTGCAATAATGGTGCCAGCATCGGTGCCATTAACACCTACTGCAAGGTTGCCGTGCTCATTCATGGCAAGTACCAATTCTTCATTGACCTTACCAATAAGCGTCATTTTCACCACGTCCATGGCTTCATCAGTGGTAACGCGCTGACCGTTCTTGAATTCCACCTCAATACCAAAACGATTCATATTTGAAGTAATTGCCGCACCACCGCCATGTACAATAACGGGATTAACTCCCATGATCTTCAGCATAACGATGTCGCTCATTACCGCATGGCGCAACGTAGGGTCAACCATTGCTGCCCCACCGTATTTAATAAGAACGGTTTTTCCCGTAGCATTCTTAATCCAAGGAAAAGCCTCGATCAAAACCTCTGCGGTATGACTTGAAGTTATTTTTCTATCCCTAGCGTATTTCATGAGCGATAATCTCCATTAATTGAAACGTATTCGTGCGAAAAATCGCAGGTCCAAATCGTAGTTTCAGCAGAACCTGCACCTAAATCGGCCTCGAGAACAATCTCAGAGGCCTCGAATCGTCGCAGAGCCTCCTCCTCATCGAAGGGAACGGGCAAGCCTTTTCGCAAAACAGGCATACCCATAATATCGATATCGACTTGTTCTTGTTCGAAGTGGGCACCTGACCTGCCAAGGGCTCCTGCAATACGTCCCCAGTTAGCATCATGACCGTACAATGCCGTTTTTACCAACGGAGAATTTGCTACGGTACGAGCAGCTGCATCCGCCTCTTCATCATTGAGTGCACCACAAACATGCACCGTTACCAATTTGGTGGCGCCTTCACCGTCACGTGCCATAGCACGCGCCAAACACTGGGTAACTTCTCGAAGGGCGGCTTTGAATTCTTCAAATGCGATTGAATCCTTCGTGAAGGCAGCCTTATCTTTGCTGCCAGCCGCTTTGCCAGAGGCAAATGCCACACAGGTATCGTTAGTCGAGGTATCTCCATCAACCGTTACTTTATTAAAGCTGCAATTAACCGCTTCAGTTAAAGCTTCATGTAAAAGCGATGCTGGCACAGGAGCATCAGTGGTGAGCACTGAAATCATCGTTGCCATATTAGGCATTATCATGCCCGATCCTTTTGCCATGCCTCCGACGGTAAAAGTACATCCTTTAAACGTTGGATCAGTCGACTCGTAAGAAACAGCCGCTTCCTTAGGCACGGTATCGGTAGTCATAATGGCACGCGCAGCACGGTGGCCAGATTCATCTGTGGCTCCTGATTCCTGCAGCTCAACATGCAAGGCAGGAACGCCTGTCTTAAAAGGGGTAATATCGAGCTGCTGGCCAATAACGCCCGTTGAAGCTACCAGTACATCTTCTTCGATACAACCAACAACATCTGCCACTAATGCCGCCGTAGCGCGAGCGCGCTCTAGACCAACGGTACCTGTAGCCGCGTTAGCAATACCAGAGTTAATAACCATCGCCCGCGCAAGACCGTAACCGCATCCATCAAGATGTTCACGAGAAACGCTGACTGGAGCTGCACAGAAAATGTTTTGGGTAAACACTCCTGCTGCAGGGCATAATTCATCTGCTTCCACCAAGGCCATATCTAAACGATTAGGATCGTCTCTAAAGCCTGCGTGAATACCACCAGCCCTAAAACCACAAGCTGATGCAACGCCACCGCCTTCGATGGTGTTCATCTTCAATTCTGTCATAGTATTCTCACTCCTATGAGGGGTTAGCAACGGAAGATAAAGCTGTGACTTCATCAAAGCCAAAAATAAGATTTGCACACTGAACTGCCTGACCAGCAGCGCCTTTTACGATGTTATCGATAGCGCACGTAGCCACTACGCAGCCAGCATTGGCATTGTAAGCAACGCCTACATGAGCACGATTCGTACCTACTACTGATGATGTTTTCGGCTGCTGCCCTAAGGGCAAAAGCGAAACAAAGGACGAATCTCTATAGGCTTCACTGTATCGTCGATGAATAGATTCTTGTGTTTCGCTTGCACGTGCCTCGTCAGTCAGCTGAATAGTAACTGTAGAAAGTAACCCACGCGTTGCAGGTGCAAGGTGAGGCGTAAAAATAAGGCGACCAGGAATCTGTAGGATTTGTTCAATTTCAGGGGTATGACGATGGCTTGTTACCCCATATGCTTCAAAATTTTCATTAGCAGATACAAAGTGGGTACGAGCTGTTGCGCTTCTGCCAGCACCTGAAACTCCTGAAATAGCATCAGCAACAACGATGCCCTGAGAAAGACCGATTACAGGAGCGGCAGCAAGAGACGTTGCTGTTGGATAGCAGCCAGCACAAGCAACGAGTACGGCATTGCCTTGAGCATGCTGTTTTGCTGCTTGATCAAATGCTTCACGATTTAATTCAGGCAGACCAAACGTAGCTGTAGCTAAAAGCTCGGGAGAAGTGTGTTCTACTTTGTACCACTTTTCATAGGTTGCCCTATCGCGCAAGCGATAGTCGGCAGAAAGATCTACCACCGTAACGCCTGCTTGCAAAAGACCTGGGGCAGACTTCATAGCGACCGTATGCGGTGTAGCCAAAAATACTACGTCGCAGTTGAAAAGATCAGGATTGTCATGCCTGGTGTACGTTAAATCGGTAACACCTGTAAAAGCAGGATAAACCGATGAAAGTGACGTACCCGCATCAGAATTGGAAGTTGCAACGCAAAGTTCAAATTCAGGATGTCGCAGGATAATGCGAACCAGTTCTGCTCCCGCATAGCCAGCTGCGCCTACGATACCCGCCTTTAACATTGACTCTTCCTTCTTTCTCTGGGACTTTTGCTGCGTTTCACTCAAAAATCCCACTTCTAGTCGTTCTTTTGATTCCTGCAAAATGTAGATTTTTTAAGAGTACTCCAAATTGAAAGCTTGGAAAATAAAAAGCCCGCATAAATAGGCAAGAATCTACAAAAAAGTTTAACGGAACACCTGTAAGCGTTATAAGGCATAAAAAAGCAGCCATTTTTCACTTTGATGACTCGATCCAGTGAAAAACAGCTGCCGAGGAAAAGGGGGTATCGAAAAAGTCTTTTTAATACCGTTGAAATTTAGATCAATGTAAGCCTTACAGCTCTCCTGCTTCAATTAACAAAGCATATTCGTGCATAGCAAGCTTGTAGCTGTTCTTGCCAAAACCTGCTAGCTGACCAATGCATTCACAAGCAGTTACTGACTTATGACGGAATTCGTCGCGCTTATGGATGTTGGACATGTGGCATTCAACTGCAGGAACAAGTTCGTGAACTGATTCCAAAGCGTCCATCAAAGCATAGCTGTAATGGGTATAAGCACCAGGATTCAATACAACAGGAATCTTTTGACCAGCCTTTTCTGCTTCAAAGTAGAGTTCCTGCAAGTGATCAATAAGTTCACCTTCGCAGTTTGACTGGTAAGCATGAACTTCAAAACCAAGAGTTGCACCGTATTCGGTCAATTCCTGAATAAGATCAGCATAAAGCTGGTTTCCATACTGGCCTTTATTGCGAATGCCATAGAAGTTATTGTTAGGTCCGTTAATAATCTCCAAACGACGCATTGTTCCCTCCTTGTTTGAGCGCCTCTCATATGCCCATTTGCACGAGGTAAGTTATGGGCATCATTTTGCGCAATGTACTTAAGCTTTGATTGAGTAATCCCCACTACTCAATCTATGCGTAATACGCTTACGTCGCTTAGTTGCTTTGCGCTTCGTGTCGGGCACTAAAGCGGCACCCGACACGTGCTACTACTTACAGAGTACCTTTTCCCCTATCAGGGTTTTATATACTTACCTGATCGAATACTTATTTTTTTGTAATGTATTCGCGAATGTAACGCTCGATACCCGTTACGCAAGCAAGCAGTGTTTCATTTACTGGTGTGGGTACGCCATACTTTGCACCTTGCGCAACCACAGCACCATTAATAACTCCCACCTCAGTTGGGCGGTGCTTTTCAAGACTCTGCAGAATCGATGGCTTGAAGTCATAAGGAAGTCCCGCACGAGCAAGCTCTAATACATCCATGGGATCGCTATAGGTCAAAGCAACTCCTGCTTTTGCTGCAACATCCATTCCTTCTTGGACAGCAGCTTTTGCCGTTGCAACAAGCTTTTCTTCCTGATACATATCGCCATAAGGAAGATGAGTAATGCCGCATACTGCACCAGTAGCAACATTAACTAGCAGCTTGTCCCAGATAACACCCATGATGTTGTCAGAAACGATGCAATGCATACCCGCTTCTTCAAATGCGGAACCAATTGCCTGAATACGATCAGTTATGCTTCCATCAAGTTCACCAATATAGGTGTCTTTGCCAGGAATGGTTGCCTGAACACGACCAGGCTCCAGCAACATTCCTCCAATGTAGGTTTTGCCACCAATAACATGTTCTGCCCCTACTACTTCACAAAGCACGTCTTCTGCGCCAAGACCATTTTGCAAAGACATAACAGCGGTATTAGGACCTACCAGTTCTTTGCCTTCTTCCATGGTTGCTTTGGTGTCGAACGCTTTGCAAAGTACGATTACTAAATCACAAGGACCAATTCCTGCAGGATCGGTATGTCCAATAGGATGAGCAATTTCTTCACCCGTTGGCGTTACCATTACCAGTCCGTTTTCATTAACGGCATCCATATGAGCTTGACGACCTACAAAATGCACTTCGTTTCCTGCTTTGGCAAGCGCGCCACCAATCGTACTTCCCAGCGATCCGGTTCCAAGAACACAAACCTTCATAAAACTCCCTCTTTTCTTGTCGATGTTTATCAAGATTGTTTCAGAAGGCTATTCTTCTGGAGCAACCAGTTCGATCATAGGACCCTCTGGCAACACAAACCAATTGCGAGGTTTACCTTCTGCTTGAACAACACCTTCAACGTTGTAAACCTTTTCCAAAACCGCATCTACATCACATACTTTGATGCCAATATGCGTTAACTGACCAGCATTGCGCTGAGCTGGGTCGAACGACTCATCACGCTGAAGCTGAATGCCCCCTACCCATACCTGCTCCATAGATGCGACGTCGTTATGATCAAGTCCCTCTGGCGCCGTCAAAGTAATGCGAAGGCCTAAAACCTCCTGAAAAAACTTCAAATCACGCTCAAAATTTCGCGTGCGAATTGCCACATGATCCACGTAAGCTTCCATCGAACTATTCCTCTACCTCAAAGAACTTCAAAATGTGCTTGGCTACACAAACAACCGTACCGTCCTGGTTGGTTACGATTACGTCGGCGTAGGTCTTCATTGCTTCTTCGTCAACTTCTGCAACGGTGTAGGTAGCGGTGAGCGTGTCGCCAAAGTATACCGGCGCGGTAAAGCGAAGATGATCATAGCCATAAGAAGCACTTGGAATAGGTGATTCGTACTTCTGCTGAATGAGCGTAGAAGCGGTGCTTCCCAAGGCGAAGGTCAAAACACCATGAACGATACGAGTGCCATACTTGGTGGTCTTCATGAATGCTTCATTGAAGTGCATCTGACTGTAGTCGCCCGTGATGCCACCAAACATATAAACGTCCGATTCGCTAATGGTCTTTGTAAACGTGCAGCTGTTTCCAACTTCCAAAGGTAACTTTGTCATGACTTCCCTCTCTACTTTCCTCAAAACCATAACTTTTCGTAAATCAAATAGCTTGATTTATCAGCAGATATAGCAGTTTTTAAACCATGCTCTGCCCTCGAGTATTACCCTACCCCAGAATCACGTAAGTATTTCCCGCATTATTTTCATTAAACGTTGCGTAATCTATGCAAAAAAGTACTGAAAGGAATCTTGCGTTCAGGAAATACGAATAATGCCTGTTCAGAGGGATGTGTATTTGATTTGTAGCTTTACGATATTCATGTTGCACTTCAAGCGTATTTATATAGTTTTGTAATAAATAGCTTCCTTCTTCGCCTACAATTAGAAACTGTTCAAGGAGGAACAATGAACCTTGCCCAGCTTTCATATTTTCGCCATTTAGCAAAGATTCAACATTACACGCGCGCGTCTGAGGAGCTGCACATTTCTCAATCGGCACTTTCTCATTCCATCGCGTCACTCGAAGACGAACTTGGATGCAGCCTGTTTAGAAAAGAAGGTCGCAATGTTTACCTCACCGACGATGGACGCGTGTTTCAAAACTACGTCGATCAAGGTCTTGCAGCAATTGAGCAGGGCGTTGCAGAGTTACAGCAGCGCCATGGCATGCTCACAGGAGCTATAGAAATTGGTGCTATTGCCACCGTACGTTCAGGCTATCTTCCTGCAGCCATGAAGGCGTACACCGATCAATACGGATCGCTTGTTGAATTTCATGTAGCTCAGGGTGAAACAGGGCCTTTAAACCAGCGCCTCGAACAGGGTGTATACGACTTAGTAATCGCAGGGCCTCACCATAAGCCCGATATCGAATGCAAGACGCTGTTCTATCAGCAATTGGTAGTTGCCGTGCGCCGCGACCATCCGCTTGCTTCCCTTAAATCAATTCATTGGGACAACCTGGTAGGACACACGGTTAACACCTACCGCCGAGGAATTATGGTAGGCGAAACGCTTGAAACATTCCTTAAAGCAACAAACGCACCCGTAGAAAAACTCACGTTGGTACGTAACTACGAAGATGAAGTTATGCTGGGCGCTCTAGCAGTACACGAATCTAGCGTGGCACTCACCATGCTCACTTCAAACTTGCTCCCTGATCCAAATATGGTAATTATTCCTTTAGACATCGAAGGGGCGGAAACGTTTTATCCCATCTCTTTGACGTATCAAAAAAAGGCAATGCGCACCCCTGCAGCTCAAAGCTTCATTGATTTTCTGCTCACGTTTAAAGCACCTGTCTATGAACGTGATGATTTTCGCAAGGAGTAACCATGAAAGACGGTTTTATTACGGTAGCCGCTGCAACCCCAAGAATAACGGTGGCGGATTGCAAATACAACGCCCAGGCAATCATTGAAAGTGCTGCCTCCATGGCAAACGCTGGAGCAAAGATAATCGCACTTCCTGAATTATGTATTACCGCTTACACCTGCAATGATCTGTTTTGGCAAACAACACTCCTTGATGAAGCAGAAGAGGCGCTCTGTCGTATCGCACAAGAAACCAGCGCCCTTGACGCTCTTATATTAGTAGGTATGCCTCTGCGCGTTTCAGGTAAGCTTCTTAATGTTGCCGCCGTTATTTCTCGTGGCGAAATTCTTGGTTTTGTACCCAAGAAAAACTTGCCAGCCTATAACGAATTTTACGAAACCCGCCACTTTACTCCAGGCACAGAAAACATGGGAACCATCACCTTCAACGGCTCGGAAGTCCCCATAGGAACAAATTTACTCTTTACCTGTTCAACCATGCCCGACGTGGTGGTAGCAGCAGAAATTTGCGAAGATTTGTGGGTACCCAATCCACCAAGCACTTCTCATGCTTTGGCTGGCGCCACTATAATTTGCAACCTGTCTGCCAGCGATGAAATGGTAGGTAAACGCACCTATCGTGACAGCTTAGTTTCAGGGCAATCTGCTCGCCTTGTTTCAGCTTATATTTACGCCACGGCAGGCGAAGGCGAATCTACCACCGATTTGGTATTCGGAGGACAAAACATCATTGCTGAAAATGGAGTAATTCTTGCCGAAACACCTGATTTGCAAGGAACAACCGAAAACGAATCGACGGGGATACTAGCCACCATCGACGTAGCGCGCCTTGCTGCAGAACGTCGTCGTATGAGCACCTATCCCGCCAACGATTCAAGTTCCTATCGCACAATTTCCTTTGAATTAACCGTTGAAGAAACGGTTATCGCTCGCCACTTTGACGCAGATCCCTTCGTACCTGCAAACCCCGCCTTGCTTGATCACCGCTGCGAAGAGATTCTTTCCATTCAAGCTCTTGGCCTAAAGAAACGCCTTGCGCACACCCACGCAAATACTGCAGTAGTAGGTATTTCTGGTGGCCTAGATTCCACCTTGGCACTTCTGGTAACGGCACGAGCCTTCGACATGCTTGGACTTGATCGAGCAAACATCATTGCGGTTACCATGCCTGGATTCGGCACCACTGATCGCACCTATACCAATGCTTGTTCCATGGTGAAATCTCTTGGAGCAACGCTTAGGGAGGTTTCTATCAGTGAAGCAGTACTGCAGCATTTCGCTGACATTGATCATGACCCTTCAGTTCACGATGTAACCTACGAGAACAGTCAAGCACGAGAGCGCACCCAGATCTTGATGGATATCGCTAACCAAGAAAATGGTTTAGTTATTGGTACTGGTGATTTATCTGAACTGGCTCTTGGCTGGGCAACTTACAACGGCGACCACATGTCTATGTATGCCGTTAATGCCTCAGTTCCAAAAACGCTTGTTCGTCACTTAGTTCGTTACTATGCTTCTACCTGTGAAGATAACAAGCTTTCTCAGGTATTAACCGACGTACTGGATACCCCAGTAAGCCCTGAGCTTTTGCCTCCTACCGATGGCGCTATCTCTCAAAAAACTGAAGACTTAGTTGGTCCTTACGAACTGCACGATTTCTTCTTGTATCAAATGCTTCGCTTCGGATTTACTCCGAACAAAATTTATCGCATAGCACTGCTGGCATTTAGAGAACGCTATGATGCAGACACTATTAAGAAATGGCTTCGCACGTTCTATCGTCGTTTCTTCGCGCAGCAGTTTAAACGCTCTTGTTTACCCGATGGACCAAAAGTTGGTAGCATCGCGGTATCACCCCGTGGAGATTTGCGCATGCCTTCAGATGCTTGCGCTACGGCATGGCTTGCTGAAGTTGATTCGCTCTAAACGAGGATCACTACGTTCTTAGAAAAGCTATTTCTGAGTGCCGCATTGCTAAGAATGCATACAAAAGCGCGGCCCCAGATTAGCAAGCATATTCCTTGGGATTTGGTGAACTATGCGTGCGTCGTCTTAGCCGCGCTCCTAGCATTCTTAGCAATGCGAATAAGCACTCAGTTAGCTTTGAGAAGAACGTAGTGATCCTTCTAGCGGATTTCGTAACGTCCTGGTTTGCGCTTAATATCGCGAGGCTCCATAGCGGGATAGCCAAGAATGATGCCACCGATGAGTTTTCCATGATCAGGCGCAAACTTTTCATGCAAAGCATCACCTGCCTGACATACTGCCTCTACCCAGCAAGAAGCAATACCTTCAGCGTGCGCCATCAGTACCGCATTTTGCATTGCAGCAGCAACACTTTCAACGCAGCTTGGCAACATACCATCGCTATATTCAGGCTTGTTTAAAAATGCCAGCAATACCGTGCGTGCCCCACCAAGCGCAGAAAGAAATTCCAGCGTTTCTTCGACAACTTCTGGATTGTTCTTAAAGCGCTCTTCTAGTTTTTTACGCTCAGAAAACGCAGTCGTTCCCATTTCCGCAATGAGATAGGAGAGATCTTCATCGTTCGTAAGAGCTACAAAATACCAAGGCTGTAGGTTCTGGCCCGATGGCGCCCACATTGCAGCTTCGATGATTTTCTCAAGCTTTTCCCTTGGTACTGGTTCGTCAGTAAATTTACGAACGCTACGACGAGTTTTAATTGCTTCCATCAATTCCATGTAAGTCCCCTTTCCCTCTTGGTTTCATTATGAATTGCTTATCTTCGTTGTTCAAATGAAATATCGGATACTCAGCAATCTGTTTTATTAATTATCCTCATAGCTGCAGATAGGCCGCAAATCTAATTTCAAACCCAAAAGCAAGCATTCCTAACATTTCAAATTGATTCAACTGATACCTTATTTCCATTTCATATAAAGCCAATTTCTTCAGATTAATTAGCTTTCAATACCCCTATAATTACTAAAGAATATGCGCGCGGAGGGGGAACTATGGAATACCGCGTGAGTTGTCCAGTATGCGATATCTGGGGAGAAGTCGTATCTTCGGGCAATGATTGCACAATTACCATCAATGGCGGCGAAGCACACGTAGGCTGTGTTGTGCTAGCTATACCCCGCCCTTCCCTTACAGGACATGGCATTAGCGCCACCGTTTCCGTACTCAACAGAACAGGACACATGGACGATACTCTTGCGTGCGAAGTCGCTAAACAGATAGCTTCCTCTCGCAACTGCGTTGTGGCCTGTTCTTGCGGCATTCATGTAGACCACGCTTCCGCAGAAGCTATTACTCAAATTCGCGAAACGATTCCTAGAATTGTCGAAGATATTCTTGCCTTGCTTGAACGCAAAGGACACACAAACCCGACTTCCTAGTTCAAGTCTTATACCAAACTAAGTCTTCATACTTAGCATTCCGTTATTAAAGAAGCATTAGCACATTTTGTGCTTGGCCTACCTAAAGGAGGATTATATGAACAAGATTCACGACTTGCGCACCGCGCTTGATTTTCTTCGTGAGATCCCTGGTCAGATTGTAGAGACTGACGTTGAAGTTGATCCTGAAGCAGAATTATGTGGCGTTTATCGTTATGTAGGCGCTGGCGGAACGGTTCCTCGTCCCACCAAAGAAGGCCCTGTTATGATTTTTAACAACATCAAGGGTCATCCTGATGCTCGTGTTGTAATTGGTCTTCTTGCAAGTCGCACTCGAGTAGCACGCATGCTTGATGCCGATCCACGTCGCTTGGGATTTTTGCTCAATGATGCGGTCCTCAACCCCGTTCCTCCTGTGGAAGTTCCAGCTGAAGAAGCCGTTTGCCAAGAGGTAGTTCATTTAGCTACCGAAGAAGACTTCGATGTACGCAAACTGGTGCCAGCACCTACCAACACTCCTGAGGATGCCGGTCCCTACATTACTCTTGGTATGGCGTACGCTTC